>CAZFWV010000030.1:0-37368 GCA_964522605.1 uncultured Pirellulaceae bacterium | reverse complement strand
GGCTACTTTCATGGGAATCCGGCTCCGAAACAGTTTCAAGCTCGTAGGCTAAACACGTACCTCAAGTCGGCTTACGTATGATTGATGCAAAGTACGCAGCCAGATCATTCGTCGGTCATTCTGACGGGCTTTCACAGTTTGCGGCAGGAGAGTAGGATCAGTCGAGGGCTTTACAGGCTGGCAAGAGGGGACTTCGGGCCAAAATGATGGGAACGGGTTCAGATGCGGTGATTTCAATTGAGGAACTCCGGAAGAGCTACCGCAATGGGCTTTGGCGCCGCCCGGTCGAGGCGTTGCGGGGCATTTCGTTTCGGGTTGGCCCGGGGGAAATCTTTGGATTGTTGGGTCCGAACGGAGCTGGGAAGACGACGGCGATCAAGATTCTGCTGGGGATTGCGCACGCTTCGAGCGGCTCGGCGCAACTGCTGGGGTTTCCGGCCGGTGACCGGCGCGGCCGGCAACGAGTCGGTTATCTGCCTGAGAACCTTCAATTCCCGCGCCACCAGACAGCGCGAACGGCACTCGAGTACTACGGTCGACTGAGTGGATTATCGCACGCGGACATTCGGGACAAACGTGAGCCGCTGCTGGCCCTCGTCGGTCTCCAGGACCGGGATCGCGAGTCGGTCAAGCGGTACTCAAAGGGAATGCTCCAGCGATTGGGACTGGCCCAGGCGCTCTTGCACGATCCGGATGTGTTGATTCTGGACGAGCCAACGGACGGTTTGGATCCTGTCGGGCGTTCTCACGTGCGGAATATCCTGGTTCGGTTGCGTAACGAAGGGCGGACCGTGTTTTTGAACAGCCACTTGCTGCAGGAAGTGGAGTTGGTTTGCGATCGGGTGGCGATTCTTGACAAGGGCCAAATGCGTTTCGAGGGCACGATTGCCGATTTGACACCTACGCATGAGACTGCGCTGGTTCTTGAATTGGCTGCGACCGAGTCGCAGGCCCGCACTGCATTGGGTACGACCATGCCAGTTGAGTATGCCCCGATTGCGCAAGGCATAGTCCAAGTGGTTCTGCCAGCGAAGAACCAGGCTGAGGCCGATGCGGTCGTGGATCGAATCCGCAAGGCAGGGATCAGCATTCATAAGATGACTTGGCGACGAAAGACGCTCGAAGATGCGTTCTTGGAATTGGTCACGAGCAAGGCGAATGCGGTATGAAACCCTACTTGGCCGTCATTAAGGATTCGTTTCGTGAGGCGTGGGCTTCGCGTGTTTTGTGGATCCTGCTTGTGCTGATTACGCTCTTTCTGCTCGCCATCTTACCGCTGAGTTGGACTCGGCAGCTTACGGTCGGACTGCGACGCGACGATGTGCGTAATGCCAGCCAATTCGTTGAGAAAATAAAAGGCGGGCTTTCCACGACGGATGGCCCGGCGGTCCACTACATCGCATCGCGCTTGAATGGAGACCTAAAGAGCGGGATCCAAGCGTACGCACCGTCTTCCGACAGGCCGTCACCGCAAGATTACAAGTTGCAACGCGACGTGATTGCCGCGGTCGACGACTTGGTGCTACAGCGTGATTTTTTTAGGTCGGATATTTGGTCGCGCGAGTCGCTTAACTCCGAAGCGAAGGGACTCATCGATCGGGGAATCGACCAATTGTCCGGCAATGAGTTGCAGCGGCTGAACCGTTTGGCCTTGGAGTCCACGTTTCCGGAGCAGATCCGTCCGCGACCGTCGCAGTCCGTTCTCTTTCGTTATCTCGTTTGGGATATTGCCGAACCGGTTCGACTCCGTGAAGATCAGTTGGACCGGACGATTCGGAGTATTGTCGCCGCATTCATCTCAATCGTGGCGGGGATGTTCGGAGTGTTTGCTGGAATCCTTGTCACTGCCCCGATCATCCCCAATACGTTCGATTCGGGGTCGATCAGTCTGTTGTTGAGCAAGCCCATTTCGCGACCGCTACTATTTCTGGCCAAGTTCTTTGGTGGTTGCTGGTTCGTATTGATTAATGCGGCCTACCTGATCGCTGGATTGTGGCTGTTGATGGGTCTTCGATTTGACATCTGGTACAACAACCTCTTGCTGTGCATTCCGATCTTCTTGTTCCTGTTTGTGATCTACTACTCCGTATCCGCTTCGGCCGGGCTGATCTGGCGGAATACGGTAGTCTGCATTGCCGTGACCGTTCTGTTTTGGTTTGCGTGCGTGATGGTCGGCACGGCCAAGCAGATGGTTGAGATGTTCTTTGTGCATCCGCAGCGATTGGTCAAGTTGCTGCCCGTTGAAGACGCGTTCCTGGCGGCGAATGAGCAGGGGCGTGTTGTAGCGTGGGAAGACGAATCGGCAGGTTGGAGGCCGGTGTTTGCGTCAGATCAACCGTCGGCCGGTCCACCGATCGCGATGGGGCCGCGAATGTCGGGGCCGGTTTACGATCGCCAGAATGATCAGCTGGTTGCGGTTGTTCCCGCTTGGCCCGAGCCTCGGCTGTTCATCGGAAAGCGATCCGACGACTGGGAACGTGTTGAAGTGGGATCCGCGCCGCGCGAGACGAGAGAATTGCTCGTTGAGCCCGATGGGCAGGTTCTCGCGGTGACCGGCGAAGGGTTGCTGCGACTCGTTGGCCAACCCCAACAGCCGATCAACAAACTGGAGATCTTTGGATTTCGGGTACCGCTGCTTGGCGGCGAGTCTCCGTTTCGTGCGGCGGGCGGTGATCCAACCGTGCAATTCGGCGAAGTTCGAAGTGCCGCGCTGAATCGTGATACGGGAACGTTGTACGTCTTGCAGGGCGGACGACTCACGTCACTGCGCGAGGATTCGGAAGGTCTGTATCAGGAACGGGCCCAAGTGGAGGCGACTGAGCCCGAGCAGATCGCGACCTTGGCGGCTTGCGGTGACACACTACTCGTGGCCTGCGAAGATGGTCAGGTGATCCTCCGAAATGCGGAGGATCTGACTTTGAAGAAGCAGCTCACATCACCGTACAAATCTCAGCCCCGTTTTGCCGTCGCCTCACCGAAAGGGAGAACCATCGCAGTTCTGTTCCATACGCGTCAAGTGTGGCTGCTCGATACGGTGGCTCAGGCTCCATTGACGATAGACATTGTTGGTCAAGAGGACATTTCCGCTGTTGCATTTGACGAAGCAAATCGACTACTCATTGCGGACTCGGTCGATCGAGTTACCGTTTACGACTTGTCGACTGGGGAAATCTTGAGCCGGTACACGCCGCCGAAGGACACCGTGCGCCGTGTGTACGACTATTTGCTCAGTCCCCTGTACACTGTTTTTCCCAAGCCGAGCGAACTCGACAGTTCCGTAAGCTATCTGTTGACGGAACAGAAGACCGTGCCCATCGGTGGAAATCAGGAGGATCTGGGCGCGGCCCAATTCAAGATCGACCCTTGGGGGCCCGTGTGGAGCAGTATGGGGTTTGTGTTTGTCGTGCTGTTGCTGTCATGCGTTTACATTCAGCGACAAGATTTCTGAGAAAGTGGTGCGCAGCATCATGGCGATTGATCCTATCTGTGGCATGCAGGTTGATGAGAAGAGTGCTCTGTCGGCGGAACGTGAGGGAGAGACGTTCTATTTTTGTTGCGAGCATTGTCGCCAGCGTTTTCTTTCCCAGGCGGAGCCGCAATTGGCCCAGATTGAACTCTCCTGTTGCCAACAGTCAAAAGGCGAATCGCCGGGCGAAAGGAAGCCGCGCGATCGTAGCTCAGGTTACTATTGCCCGATGTGCGAAGGTGTCGAAAGCGACCGTCCCGGAAGTTGTCCCAAATGTGGTATGGCCCTTGAATCGGCACGTCCGGTTACGCAACAGCGGATCACGATCTACACCTGCCCAATGCATCCCGAGGTGGAACAGGAGGGACCCGGTGCTTGTCCCAAATGTGGCATGGATCTTGAGCCGAAGACGATTGAGCCTGGTACCGAGGAGGACGATGTTGAACTGCGCGACATGACTCGTCGGTTCTGGATTGCCCTCGCATTGACGGTGCCGGTCTTCTTGTTGGCGATGCTGCCCATGATTGGTGTGCCCCTTCATCGTTGGCTAGGGCCGCTGCACCCTTGGCTGCAATGCCTGCTGAGCACACCGGTTGTTCTCTGGGCCGGGTGGCCGTTTTTTGTGCGCGGGTGGCGATCTGTTGTTACGCGCAATTTGAACATGTTTACGCTCATCGCGATCGGCACGGGTTCTGCCTATTTCTACAGTGTCGTTGCACTGATGTTTCCCGGGCTGATTCCCGAAAACTTCAAGCACGAAGGAAATGTGGAAGTCTATTTTGAGGCTTCCGCCGTGATCATCACATTGGTCTTGTTAGGCCAAGTGCTCGAGTTGCGTGCTCGGCGAAGAACGGGGAGTGCGATTCGAGAACTGTTGTCTCTCGCACCACCTCGAGCGCGAGTTGTGCGCGACGGCGTCGAACGAGAGGTCGCGCTCGAAGAGGTTCGCCAAGGTGATCTGCTCCGCGTTCGGCCGGGCGAAAAAGTGCCCGTCGATGGCCGAATTACGGAAGGGAAAAGCTCGATCGATGAATCGATGATCACCGGAGAACCACTCCCCGTGCAGAAGGTGCCCGAGGATGATGTCATCGGGGGTACGGTGAATCAGACCGGATCGTTTCTGATGGCGGCCGAAAGAGTCGGCGAAGATACCGTTCTGTCACAAATCGTCAATATGGTAGCCGATGCGCAGCGAAGTCGGGCACCGATCCAGAAAGTTGCCGATGTGGTGGCAGGGTATTTCGTGCCGGCGGTGATCGCGATCTCGATCCTAACTTTCCTTGTCTGGGCGATCTTCCAGCCGCGTCAACCTGCGTTGGCCTGGGCTTTTGTCAACGCGGTTGCCGTGCTGATCATTGCTTGTCCTTGCGCTTTGGGATTGGCGACGCCGATGTCGATTATGGTCGGAGTTGGACGAGGAGCGAAGGAAGGTGTCTTGATTAAGGATGCTGAGGTGCTGGAGACGATGGAGAAGGTCAATACCCTGGTCGTCGATAAGACGGGAACTCTGACCGAAGGTCGTCCGACCCTGAGCGAATGCGTTCCGGCCGAGGGGTGGTCGGAAGAGGAGCTATTGCGGCATGCAGCAGGGGTTGAGCATGCGAGTGAGCACCCTCTGGCTCATGCCGTTGCTCGCGCGGCGGAAGAACGCGGGATTGAGCTCCCGCGCGTCGAGGAGTTCGAATCGCTGACCGGCAGTGGAGTGGTCGGAAACGTGGATGACAAATCGGTACTCGTGGGACAAGCTTCCCTATTGGAAGATCGCGGGATCGAAGGTGTTTCTTCCTGGAAAGACCAGGCAGACAAGCTTCGAGAACAGGGACGGACTGTCATGTATGTTGCCGTCGATCATCGCGTGGCCGGTCTCTTGGCGGTCTCCGACCCGATCAAGCCGTCGACCCAGGAGGCGATCGATTCACTCCATCAGCTGGGTCTGAAGATCATCATGCTGACCGGGGACAATGAGACTACGGCTCAGGCAGTCGCCACGCAGTTGGGGATTGATGAACTGGAAGCGGGTGTCCGACCCGAGAACAAGCATCAGCGGATTGAGTCGCTGCAGCAGGCCGGCCGAAAGGTTGCCATGGCCGGTGACGGAATCAACGACGCTCCTGCGCTGGCAGCCGCCGATGTCGGAATTGCAATGGGCACGGGAACCGATGTGGCAATTGAATCGGCCGGTATCACGCTGGTCAGAGGTGATCTGCGCGGAATCGTCAAAGCCGTCCAATTGAGTCGCCGGACGATGCGCAACATTCGGCAGAACTTGTTCTTTGCCTTTGTTTACAATGCGCTCGGTCTGCCAATCGCAGCGGGGTTGCTCTACCCGATTTCCGAGCACCTGTTGCTCAACCCGATGATTGCCGCGGCGGCGATGAGCTTCAGTTCCCTTTCCGTTGTTGGAAACGCCTTGCGATTACAGACCGCATCCCTCACGTAATGACATGCTCGCAGCGTCATCTGCTGCACAGGCGGTCGATTTCGTCTCGATGCGGAGCAGAAGGTTGCGCTCCAAGCCTCGTGACGGAGATTGCGGCGGCGACGTTCGCGAACTTGACCGCGTTCAACAGCGGTTTACCTTCGCCGAGGGCGACGGCGAGGGCTCCGTTGAACACATCTCCCGCAGCGACCGTGTCGACCGCTTTCACGGCAAGGCTGGGAACCAATTCGCGATGATCCGCGCTCACCACCATGGCTCCGCGAGCGCCCAGCGTCAGGATGACCGTCTTGACACCGCGACCCAAGAGGTTTGCTCCGGCCTTGATCGCCGCATCCTCGTCGGCGACCGGAATTCCGGTCAGCAACTCTGCCTCCGTTTCATTCGGCGTCAGAATCGAGACCTTGCTCAACAGGTCATCGGGTAGCGCTTGGGCAGGAGCTGGATTCAGGATGACGGGGATCCCGGCATCGGCCGCGAATCTTGCGGCCTGCTGGACGGTTGGCAGCGGAGTCTCCAATTGCATCACGAGTGCACTTGCACCGTCAAACGCAGGACGAGCGTCCGCAATATCGTCGGGTGAGAGCGCCCCGTTCGCTCCACCAGCGACGGCGATACTGTTTTCACCATCCTTGGCGACGAATATCAAGGCGACCCCAGAAGGTGCTGTGGGATCTCGCTGAACATACGTCACGTCGATTCCATCTTGTTGGAATCCCGCGATCGCCTGATCGCCGAACATGTCCTGGCCGACGCGCGCGACGAATACGACCTGTCCACCGGCTCTGGCAGCGGCTACCGCCTGATTCGCGCCCTTTCCGCCGGCGGCCGTATGAAACTCGCCTCCCAGAATCGTTTCGCCTGGGCGGGGGATGTGGTCAAGTTGGATGATCATGTCGGTGTTGGAACTGCCGACGACAATAATCTTGGGATGGGACATCGTTATGCTATGCACCTCAAATGGTCAATGTAGGAGTCGTGTTTGCAGGCGCTAGAGCTTCGACGCAATCAAAACTCCCAGGCCGAGCAAGTAGAAGAAGAACATGGCTGCCAGCAATTGATTGGTGCCCTTCGGTGCTCCTCGGAACTCTTTCCAGACGAACACACCCCACAGCGCACCGACCATTGTTGCGCCCTGGCCGAGGCCGTATGCCAGGGCGGGACCCGCCGTGTCGGCTGCGACGATGTTGAATGCCATCCCGATATTCCAGATGATGCCTCCGAGGATCCCAATTGCGTGCAGCCGAAGATTGCCTTTCGTGAAGTAATCACCAAAGGGGACCGGATCTCCAGAAAAAGGTTTTGCCATCATGATGCTGTTCCACAGGAAGTTCGACAGCAACAAGCCGACGGAAAAGAGTACGACGGCCGTATAAGGACTCAGTTTTCCTGCTTCGAGTGTCTTGGTCACGGGATCGACTTTGCCCATTGATTGAGCGACAAAGCTATAAAACCATCCCATCAGCAAGCCGGCCGCAATCGAGATGACGATCCCCTTGACGGGAGTCTTCTGGTCACTGCTGGTGAGCCGTTTGTAGGCAATCGCGTCGAGAATGATGGCAATCACAATCCCCGCGACCCCCAACGCCAGCATCGGGACGTTCCCCTCTGGACGGGCGAAATAGGTCGTGATTACTCCCAGAACGAGGGCCAGGCCAACGCCGATGGGAAAAGCGACCGCCATACCCGCGATGTCGATCGCGGCAACAAGCAGGATGTTCGAGAGGTTGAAGATCACGCCGCCCACGAAGGCCGAACCAAGCCACTTCGAATCGGCCTGACCAAGGTCCGTCAAAAATGAACGGCCTGCCGACCCGGAGCTTCCCATGGTAAAGGCGAGCACAAGGGCGAGAATCAGCACACCGATGGCATAATCCCAGTAATAGAGCTGAAACCGCCACTCCTTACTCGCCAGCTTCTGTGTATTGGCCCAAGAACCCCAGCAAAGCATCGTGATGATGCACATGACGACGGCAATCGGATAGGATTCAACTATGACCATCTCTCGCCTCCCGTGCGGGGTGATGAAATTAGGAATTAGGCGTGCCACAGCACATTGTCGTCCGTTGACAACGCGAGCACCATAGGGGAGGTGTCAGGAAAAGTGAGGACCCCAGGCAATTTCCGAAATCAGTGATGAAGAGCGAGGTGGGCAATGTTCAGGTCTCGGTGGCAGTCAACGTTCGTCTCATTCTGCTTGGCTCTTAGCGTCGCGACTCATTTACGAGCGGAACAATCGGGATTCCTGATTCGAATTCTGGACGAACAGACCGGTCGCGGCGTTCCACTCGTGGAGCTGAAGACCGTGAATGCGATCCGTTTCTACTCGGATAGCAACGGGCTCGTCTGGATCAATGATCCAGGTTTAATGAACCGCAAGGTGTTCTTCTTTGTGAAAAGCCACGGATATGAGTTCCCCGCGGACGGGTTTGGAATGCGGGGTACCGCTTTATCCGTCGATCCCAACGGTCACGCGGAGTTGAAACTGCGTCGCGTGAATATCGCCGAGCGACTATATCGAATCACTGGGGGAGAGATCTATGGCGATACCGTTCAAGCCGGATTGGATCCACCGATTTCCCAGCCGCTGCTGAACGGTCGTGTGATGGGGCAGGATAGTGTCTTTACCGTTGTGCACAACGGGCTGTTGTATTGGTTCTGGGGCGATACGCAGCGCCCGGAGTATCCACTTGGAAACTTCCATATGTCGGGCGCTACGTCACGACTTCCCGCCGACGGAGGCCTGGATCCCAATGTGGGTGTGAACCTCGAGTATTTCGTCGACGAGACCGGTTTTTCACGTGAGATGGCACGCGTATCCGGAGAAGGACCCACATGGCTGGACGCGATGATTGTGCTGCCGAATGATCAAGGACACGAAACGATCTATGCAGCGTATGCCAAAATCCGCCCGAGACGACTCGAAGCGTATGAGCGAGGGTTGGCCGCTTTTGACGAAGACGAACAACGCTTTGAGAAGTGGCTTAGCTTTCCGCTCGATACGGCCGTGTTTCCCGCCGGACATGCGTTCAAGCATTCGGACCGCGGCGTCGATTATGCCTACTTTGCTACGCCCTGTCCTTGGACGCGAGTTGTGGCCACGGGCCGGGACTTCGGAAACCTCGATGCTTACCAGGCGTTTACCTGTCTACGCGAAGGGAGCGATCTCGAGAACCCGGTCATTGATCGTCTCGCAGATGGTCGAGTTCGATATGCTTGGAAGACCGCCACGCCTGTTGTTGGCCCGCAGGCTCAGGAGAAACTGATTCGGTCGGGGCAGCTTAAGCGAAGCGAGACCTTGCTACAGTTGCAGGAAGCCGATACAGGCAAGACAGTCCAGGCGCATGCCGGTTCCGTCGAATGGAATGATTACCGTCAGCGCTGGGTGATGATTGTGTGCGAACAATTTGGAACTTCCTTCCTGGGTGAAACCTGGTTTGCGGAGGCAGATTCACCGGTGGGGCCCTGGGTTTACGCGCGCAAAATTGTGACGCACGAGCAATACAGTTTTTACAATCCAATGCAGCATCGAGCCTTTGCCCAGCAGAACGGCCGTATCCTGTTCTTCGAGGGAACCTACACGAACACGTTTTCGGGGAACCCGGATCAAACACCTCGCTACGATTACAATCAGATTCTGTACAGATTGGATCTGGCTGATCCACGGCTCATCCTGCCGGTCCCCGTTTATCGGATATCCAAACCCGATGGAAAGCTCACTTGGGCGACAGCTGCCGTTGCGGCGGTGGAACCGGGGAAGCATCCGATCGAGTTCTTCGCACTCGATCGCCCTCGAGAAGGAGTGGTTCCCGTCCGAGTGGAAAGCGATTCGGACGGAGCGATTCGTCTCGTGGTGAGTTCTCCGTCGAAAACGGCGGAGCGGCAGGATGAAGTTCCTGCCTTCTATGCTTTACCCGTCGACGCGAATGCCCGCCCCGCCGCGGCCGTTCCTCTGTTTGAATATCAAACCAAGGACGGGCTTCAGAACGTGTACTCGACCGATTCGGAAAGTCCTGCACCCGAATTGAAACGTTCCGCCGGTCCCCTTTGTTATGTTTGGCGGAATCCGCTGGCGGGAAACGTCGTATGGATGCCATGAAATCGAGTACAATGCGAGGCGGATTTCGTGTGCCGTGGGGAAGGGAGGAGTGCCATGGGAGATTCGATTGTCTTAAACGTTAACGGCCAACCGCGAACGGTTGTGACCGACGCAGAACGATCCTTGTTGGAAGTGCTGCGTGAAGATCTCGGACTGACGGGCACCAAATACGGCTGTGGGGAAGGCCAGTGTGGCGCGTGTACCGTATTAATCGACGGGCGCGCCGAACATAGTTGCATCACGCCGGTCGGACGCGTCGCGGATCGGCCCATCGTGACGATTGAGGGCTTGACCGTCGACGGCGATCTGCATCCGGTGCAACAGGCCTTTTTGGATGAGAATGCGATGCAGTGTGGTTACTGTACGCCCGGCATGATTATGGGAACCGTCAGCCTGTTGAATCAGCGTCCGAGTCCAACGCGCGATGAGATCCTGTCCAGCATGGGAGGTCACATCTGCCGGTGTTGCGGCTACTCGAGGATTCTGAAGGCGATTCATCGAGCAGCGGCAGTTGCGGGAGGGCAGTCATGATGAAGGATTCACATCCGTCGCAGTGCGGCAGGGCTGCAACCCAACGGGATGCTACCGCACCCAGGTACGAGTCGCTCCCGTCGGTCGCTCGATTCCTTGCCGAGAAAACAACATTTTCACCGTTAGCAGTGCAGGGTCAGGTGCAAGCGGGAACTGCTTGTGCCAACGTCGAACCAGAGTATGCAGAGATTTCTTCGGTGAACGAAGAACTGTCGCGCCGCACATTCCTGTCTGTTCTCGGCGCGGGATTGCTGATTTCGGTGAATGCAAACCCATTGGTCGCTCAACGCCGACAGCGCGGCGGGGGGCGTGGACTACCGGTGCAGGCGCGAATTCACCTCGGTCAGGATGGAACGATCACGGTACTCACCGGAAAAATCGAGATGGGGCAGGGGGCTCGAGCGGAACTTGCTCAAGCCGCCGCAGAGGAATTGCGTGTCCCGTTCGATCGAATTCGAATGCAGATGGCGGATACCAGTCTGGTACCCGACGACGGGATCACTGCCGGCAGTCGAACCACTCCTTCCACGGTGCCTGCGGTGCGACAAGGTGCGGCGGCAGCGCGCACGCTGCTGATCGAGTTGGCCAGCCGGCGCTGGGACGTTGCAGCGGAAGCGATCGAAGTTCGTGACGGAAGGATTACCAACTCGTCCAACCAGCAGACGCTGGATTACGCGGATCTGGCTCAGGATCAGGAAGTCGCAGCACTGTTCCGCGAATCCGTGCCTCCCGATATTGAGCTCACGCCCGTCGACCAATGGAAAGTGCTGGGCCGGTCGATACCGCGGCCCAATCGAAGTGACTTAGTCAAGGGATCGCACAAGTTTCCGTCGGATCTTTCACCCGAAGGTGTACTGCACGGAAAAGTGCTCCGCCCTCCGACGTACGGCGCCGAATTGATCTCTGTCGATCTATCGCCGGCGAAAGCGATTGAAGGAGCGGTCGTGGTTCAGGACGGCGATTTCGTCGGTGTTGCTGCACCCACGTCCTTTGCAGCCCAACGTGCGCTCGACGCAATTGCGAAAACGGCGACGTGGCGGACCGCACCGCATCCCTCAAGTCGCGAGGTGTTCGATTATTTGCGGTCCCGCAGTCGTGAGATTCCTCCGAATCCATTCGCCCAAGAGATGGCCACAGCGGCGCACACGCATCGGGCGACGTACAACGTGGCGTATGTCCAGCATGCTCCGCTGGAGCCTCGCGTTGCGCTGGCCGAATGGAAAGATGGTGGCTTGACCGTCTGGACGGGTACACAGAATCCGTTCGGATACCATCGCGAGTTGGCGGGAGCTTTCCAGCTGCAAAATGAACAGGTCCGTGTGATTGTGCCTGATTTTGGCAGCGGATTCGGCGGCAAGCATTCGGGCGAGGCTGCCATTGAAGCCGCCCGCTTGGCACGCGCCGCCGGAAAACCGGTCTCGCTCAAATGGACTCGCGAAGAGGAGTTTACTTGGGCCTACTTCCGTCCGGCCGCTGTGATCGATGTCGAAGGGAGTCTTGATGGACAAAACCAACTGACGTCCTGGCACTTCCTGAATATCAATTCTGGCGGCGCGGCGCTGGATACGCCTTATCGAATTGAAAAAGCGAACTGCCGGTATGTCCCGTCCGAATCGCCCGTGCGCCAGGGGTCCTATCGCGTTCTTGCGGCAACCGCGAATAATTTCGCGCGCGAGAGTTTCATGGACGAAATGGCGACGATCGTAGGAATGGACCCGCTCGATTTTCGTTTGGCCCATCTAGAGCACGGTCGATTGCGCGATGTGCTTGTCGCGGCTGCTGAGCGGTTTGATTGGTCTCGCCGTTTCAAGCAGCGCGATCCGGACGTCGGTGTGGGGCTGGCCTGCGGTACGGAGAAGGGGTCCTACGTCGCCGCCTGCGTCGAGATCAGTATCGATCGATCGCAAAAGGAAGTCGTCGTGCGACAGGTCTGCGAAGTGTTCGAATGTGGCGCAATCATCAATCGAGACAACCTGTTGGCCCAGGTGGAAGGTTGCATTGTGATGGGAATGGGACCTGCGCTACGCGAAGAAATGCGGTTTCGCGACGGCGAGATGCGCAACGCGAAATTCTCCGATTATCGTGTTCCGCGATTCAGTGACCTACCAGAATTGGACATCCATCTGCTGGAGAGAGACGATCTGGCAAGTGCCGGTGGCGGTGAAACGCCGATCATCGCAATTGCACCCGCGATCGCGAATGCCGTCTTTCATGCGACGGGTTCGAGAATCCGGCAGATGCCGATCCGACTTTCCGCTGCTTCGAACTCTTGAGTTGTCTGAGGAGCTCCCTGATGAAGCGTTCGGTGTTAATGAAATGGCCGTTCTTTTTGCCAGAAGCGGTTTCAAGATCGTTGCTCGGGAGGGCGAGGCTTCTGCCGAGCCAAAGGTGCGGCGAATTGCGGCTCGGCAGGAACCTCGCCCTCCCCGTGTTGACATGCGCTCTCGTGTTTTTTTCAGCGGTCGGCTACGTGCCAATCGCTGCGTTCGAATCGCGGGCGTTCGCCGATGCGGAATGGATGGAGCTGTTTGATGGTCGTTCGATGAACGGCTGGCGAGCGTCCGAAAACCCGACGACTTGGCAGGTCCAAGATGGCTGTCTGGTTGCACAGGGAGAGCGCAGTCATCTTTTCTACGAGGGACCGGTTGGTGATCACGACTTTCGTAACTTCGACTTGCAGGTTGAAGTGCGGACGGCACCCCACGCCAATTCAGGGATTTACTTTCATACCGCGTACCAGCCCAGCGGTTGGCCGAGCCAAGGGTATGAGGTCCAGATCAACAATTCGTATCTCGGCACCGGTAGTTATCGTGAACTGAAATTCACGGGCAGCCTGTACGGCGTTCGTAATATCTACAAGTCTTATCTGCCCGACAACGAGTGGTTTCTCGTGCGAGTCTGCGTTGTGCAGAATCGAGTGCGCGTCTGGGTTAACGATGTGCCGACCGTCGACTACCTGCAACCCGAATCGCCCGATCGTAATTCCAATCAGTCCAGCCGTATTCTCTCGCACGGAACCGTTGCTCTTCAGGGGCACGACGCGAAAAGTCATGTCTCGTACCGCGCGGTGCGAATTCGATTGCTTCCTGATGATGCGAATGCGTTTGAGGATCCTCGCGCATCCGACGAGGGGTATGGGGTCACGCCAAATCTCATTGATCGGATTGCATCCCGTGATCTGCCCGTGATCGACTTCCATGTGCATTTGCGTGGTGGCATGACGGTTACGAAGGCGATCGATCGGCAGGCGGTAACGGGAGTGAATTGTGGAGTCTTGAGGAACATCGGCAAAGGTTGGCCCATCGAGAATGACGGGCAATTGGCGGAGTATTTGGATGAGGTGCGAGGGAAACCGGTTTTTGTGGGCCTGCAGGTGAATGATCGCGACTGGTCGCAAAAACACTCACCGGACTTGTTGAAGCAGTTGGATTTCGTGCTCGGTGATACGATGATCATGCCGATGCCGAATGACGACGATGAACCGGTCAAATTGTGGATCGCAGACCAGTACACAATTCCCGATCCGGAAGCGTGGATGGAACGCTATCTACGGCACAACTTGCGTGTGTTATCCGAACCGATCACGATTCTGGCGAACCCTACCTACCTGCCTCCTCCCGTCGAGCACCTCTATGATCAACTGTGGACGGAGCAGCGGATGCGAACGATCATTCAGGCAGCGGTCGAAAACCAAGTCGCTCTGGAGATTAACGCCAGCAGCGGCCTGCCGCCGGAACGCTTTGTTCGCATGGCGAAGCAGATGGGAGCCAAATTCACGTTTGGGTCGAATAATTTTGATGATCGGCCGATTGATCTGAGTACTTGCTTTGAGGCGATAGAAAAATACGAACTCACGAAAGATGATCTGTACGTTCCAGCATCGGACTCTAAATGACCGAGCGCGATTCTGGATCGCTCGGCGTCGGGTGGCTGGTGGCTGGTGGCGGAGCGCAGCGACGCCCCAGGCTGCGAGCCCTGGGGCTTCACTTCGTTCAGCCACCAGCCACCCACTCCACGCAAAGTCGTGCTCGGTCATTTAACTCCGGCCATTCCCCATGATCGCGAAGGAGAACTTCCCCGTGATTCGTCGTGTCTTGATTCTGATCGCCGCTCTTTCGCTCTTTCTTTCCCCGACCCGGAGTGCATTCGGCCAAGCGGAACCCCAGCGTTGGTCGCAACGGCGGGCGGAAACCTGGCAGCGGCAGAAGGGGTGGCTTGTGGGCTGCAATTTCATCCCGAGTACCGCGATTAATCAGCTCGAGATGTGGCAGGCCGATACTTTTGATTCGAACACGATCGATCGCGAGCTCGGCTGGGCGCGCTCGATCGGTTTCAACTCGGTTCGAGTTTACCTGCATCATCTGCTTTGGCAGCAGGATAGCCAAGGGTTTCTGCGTCGAATCGACCAGTTCCTTCAATTGGCCGAAAAGCATCAAATTGGCGTGATGTTCGTGCTGTTTGATTCCTGTTGGGATCCTTTCCCGCAACTTGGACCGCAGCGCGCGCCGAAGCCGCACGTTCACAACTCAGGGTGGGTCCAGAGTCCTGGTGCGGAAGTGTTACAAGATCCAACGAAACATGCGGCGTTGCGAGACTACGTTGTTGGCGTCGTTGGTCGGTTTCAACGCGATCCGCGGATTGACGCTTGGGATGTTTGGAATGAACCAGATAACATGAATCGGCCTGCGTATGTTGAGCTGGAGCCGGCAAACAAGGTCGAACTCGTCCTTCCTCTGCTTGAACAGGCATTTGATTGGGCACGCGGAGCGAACCCGAATCAACCACTGACATCCGCTGTTTGGGTCGGGACGTGGTCCAATCCGGATCAGTTAAGTGCGACGGAGCGGCTGCAGTTGGAGCGGTCCGACGTGATCAGCTTCCACAATTACTCGGACCTGGACAGCCTGAAGGAGTGCGTGTCCAATTTGAAGCGGTATCGTCGCCCAATTCTGTGTACCGAGTACATGTCACGAGGTAACGGCAGTACGTTCGAACCACACCTGGCTTTCTTGAAGTCGGAAAACGTAGCGGCCTACAATTGGGGCTTGGTTGCCGGCAAAACGCAGACGATCTACCCATGGGATTCATGGACCAAAGAGTACAAGGATGAACCTCCGCTGTGGTTCCACGACATTTTCCGCCGGGATGGGACGCCCTATCGTGAGGATGAGGTTGAGTACATTCGGCAACTAACTGGGCCGTAGGATGGGTGGCTGGTGGCAGAGCGCAGCGATGCCCCAGATCGCCAATCTTCTGGGATATCGCTGCGCTCTGCCGGCAGCAACCCTGCCGACTCTCCCGGAGATGTCGTGCAGTTTAGAAGTTGATGGCTCGGAAGAGATTACTACACCCTCCCGCGCCGCGGGAGGGTCGGACGCGTAGCGGCCGGGGAGGGTCTTTGGTGAACGAGCAACCCGCGCCGAATGCGTTGCGCACTCCGCCCTCTCCAGGCCTGCCGGCCTGACTCTCCCAGAGGGAGAGTGAATCCTGTCGATGCACGCCGGCAAAACCAACACCCAAAAAACTGCACGCCCCCGCACTCGCCGGGACCGGAGGCGTGATCGCAAATTGCCCTACTCCGTTTCGATCGCGATCTCGGCCCAGTAGGCTGCTTCGAATTCCCAGCCGTTTGCTTCATTCAAGAGTTCGAGATCCACGCTGCGACCTGCCCACGGGGAGAGGTCGATTTCGATCGTCGTCCAGTCGTCGGGTACGGTTTCGGAATTGATCGGTCGCTTGAGCAGCTCTTTGCCATCTGCTCGCACGACTAGGACCCAGTCACCGCGCGAGTCGTGGGTTACGACCAGTCGCAGCGTCGTCTTCTTGTCCTGGGGTACATCGACTGTCCGGCTCAGGACACAGGCAACTTCCTGATTCTGGGGATGGCTCATAAACACGTTCTCGCGCCCTCGATATTCCTCGCGCAAGCCGGGGTTCATGTCGGGCCCGCAGAACTTGAGATTCCATCCCTCCGCGACGGTTTGCAGTGCCGCCTGCGCTTCTGCCCAGCCGGCGGCCACGTCAATCTTGCCCATCTCTTCTTCGCTGAACCAACTTCCGGCAGGTGGGCCCGGTTCCCAGCATTGCTCCAGCGCGCTCGGTTTCACCTCCATCACAGGAATGACGAGCGTATCATTGCCTTCGGAGTCCGGTTCTACTCGTCCGCCCGCGCGCACGACGGCTTGACGTACGAGTTTCTCGGAAACCTCAACCAACGCCGGGAAATTGTATGCGGTGTGACTGAAGACGCCCTCGGGGTCAATGGAGGAAGTAAACTTCTCCGGCAATTTCTTTCGGCCGATCACCGTGCCCAAAATGCCGCCCGCATTGGCGGGATTACAGTCCGAATCTTGCCCGCATCGACATGAAATGACGATCGTCTTGTCCATGTCGCCCTGACCATAGAGCAGCCCAACGACGATGTAGGCACCGTTGATCTTCGCGTCGATGTTGAAGTCCCCGCGATCACAGGAGAACTTGCGATACTCGGGATTGTCCTGGTACTTCTCCTCAATCAGCGCCCAGGTCTTTTGCCAATCCTCCGGATTCTCTTGGTACCATCGAATCGTATCGCGAATGCACTCGGCATACTGACTCTCCGCCGGAATGCACTTGAGTCCGGCCTGCACGATCTTTAATGGATCGTTTTCAAAGAACGCCTCCGCATACATCCCGCCGACGAACTGACCGCCGTAGAGTCCATCTCCATAATTCATCAAGCGACCGAACTTTTCTCCGAGTTCGATGGCTACATTTGGCAGACCGGGAGCGATCAAACCGGAGAAGTCGGCCTCGATCTGGTAGTCGATATCGTCGGCATGGTTATTGAATCGCGGATGTCCGGAATCGGGCGGAGCGATCCCGGCACGCAGGTTGTCTCGGCCGGCGCGGTTGGCATGCCATAGAGGATATCCGCTGTTCGCGAAATCAATTCCGGCTTGGCGAATCGAAACGTCCCAACCGTGCAGTTCCAGGGTTCGAAGAAAGGTCATCTCGACGTAGATGTCATCCTGATGGAACTGATTGATCATCTCCGGACGCCAGCGGGGCATGGCGTTCTCTGGAATGATCTCACCCTTCCACCGAAACTCCGTGGGGCCTCCCCAGCCAACCCCGGCCATTTGGCCGATCCAGCCGCCCGCCATCTTGTCGCGATACTCCTCGATCGACAGACGACGGTACTCTTCAGCTGATGTCCACGAAATCGTCATCAACTGCACGAAACCACAGAGGAAGATCGTGCCAATTACGCGTGGGTTTATTTGGCAAGAGCGACTCGAACAAAATGAAACGGGATTCATGGGAGCTCTCCTGAGGATGGCGAATGGGCGAATGGAAGCAAGTCTATCGAGCCGAGTTGAAGAACCAGGACATTCAGGACGAAATCGCCCGGTGCTTTCACCGGTCAATCCGAATCGCCATTGTAAGGGATACCGATCGGCTCGGGAAACAAGCCGCGTGATTTCATTGCCCGCGAACAGAAGAAAGTTTATGATAGCGGCTCGCTTTCTGGGCGATTATTGCGGAGAATCGCGGGGCCGTTTTTTGCCGAGAGGGATGACGATGAACGATGTATTGACCATGATGCGGAATTGTCCTTTCGTTGTTCGTGCTGCCCTCGTTTGTTTGATCTTCATCTGCGGATTGCTCCCGACCACGGCGCGTGCCGAGGGACGGCTGCGCTTAAGCGACAATGGCCGGTATCTGGTTCAAGAAGATGGCTCTCCGTTTTTCTATCTCGGCGATACGGCGTGGGAGCTCTTCCATCGACTGAATCGGGAAGAGGCGACCCGCTACTTGGAGGACCGCGCAAGCAAGGGGTTCACGGTGATTCAAGCCGTTGCTCTTGCGGAACTTGATGGGCTCAATACGCCGAATCCCTATGGACACCGTCCCCTGCGGAACAATGATCCGGCGACGCCCGATGTGAAAGATGGCCCTGATAATGATTATTGGGACCATGTCGACTACATCGTGGATAAGGCGGAATCATTAGGTCTCGTCGTGGGGATGCTGCCGACTTGGGGTGACAAATGGAATAAGAAGTGGGGTGCTGGACCGGTTGTGTTCACGGAAGAAAACGCAGCGAAATATGGTGAGTGGTTGGGCAGGCGCTATCGCGACAAGTCCATGATCTGGATCCTGGGCGGAGATCGTCCGGTCGAATCAGATGAGCAGAAGCAGATCATTCGGGCGATGGCGGCCGGCCTGTCGCGCGGTGACGAGGGCCAGCATCTGAAGACGTTTCATCCCGTGGGTGGGCTCGGATCCTCCGAATGGTTCCATAACGACGATTGGCTTGATTTCAATATGCGACAGAATGGCCACGTCGTTCAGTACCGTGGAGACCAGACCCGATCGGACTATGACCGAACCCCAATCAAGCCGGTGATTGATGGGGAGCCCATCTATGAGGATCATCCGATTGCCTTTAATGCTCGAGAAAACGGTCATTCGGTGAGTGCAGATGTGCGCCGTCCGCTGTATTGGGATCTGTTCAGCGGTGCCTTCGGACATACGTACGGACACCACTCGGTCTGGCAGATGTGGGCGCCTGGACGTCAGCCCGTGAACGGTCCCTTGATGCCCTGGTATGACGCCCTTCAGCAGCCGGGTGCGGGACAAATGCAGTTCGGACGTTGGCTGATCGAATCCCGTCCCTTCCTGACACGCATTCCCGACGACTCGGTCATCGTTCCATCGGATGTTGCTACGGCTGTGCCGGGGGCGGGCTACTTGCGATTGGCCGCGACTCGAGACGAGCGGGGAACGTACGCAATGATCTACACTCCCAGCGGCCGTCCCTTCCGCGTGCGGATGGATGCAGTCCAAGGCTCGAAGATCCGAGCTTGGTGGTACGACCCGCGCACCGGCGCAGCAACTCAGATTGGCGATTTCCCCGCCGAGGGGATTCATGAGTTTGCCTCACCCAATCCTGGGGAGTATCTCGACTGGGTACTCGTACTGGATGACGCGTCGCAAGATTATCCACCTCCCGGGCAGCGATGACTTGTCGAGGCACGACCAATCAGCACCTTCAGCCACCGGCGACGGGTCGCACACTGCGATTGCCGCCGTCGAATCTGACCTTCGTTCGCAGTTTGGAAGCGAACGATCAAGTTGCTCGACGACCGCTACTCTTCAAGCGGTCTTTCGCTCTACTCTTCGCCAAGTGAGAAGGCTGATGCCGGAGAGGAGGAGCAGGACCACGGATTCTGGCTCGGGTACTGCAGCCATTTCTGTGGCGCGAGGCCCCATTTCAAAACCGCCGCTTTGGAGGGCGAAGACCAGATCGCCCGTATCGAAGTCCGCGTTCCCATTCCAGTCGCCGGAGCTCCACGTCGAATTATCATCGATCGAATCCTCGTACTGACCGGCCTGAAGAACACTGACCAGATCGCCCGTGTTGAACTCCCCGTCAAGATTGGCGTCGCCAATGTACGAATTGAGTAACTCCGGACTTTCCACGTAGTCTCGAATGTCGTCGGAATCGACAATCAGATCCTCATTGATGTCGAACGTGGGATCGTTTGTGCCGGCATGAACTTCCGACAGGAGTAGATCTAGATCATGAATGTCCAGAACCGTGTCGCCATTGAAGTCACCAAAAATGGACTCCGGACCGAGCAACGCAACATTGTCGATTCCCAGTGTTCCGACGATCACTGTGCCTTGAGACGATGGAGTGGACGAGTCGTGTCGCAGCATGATCCGTTCAACATCGTTAAACATTGCTTCATAAGTAGCGTTCCCGCCGACTCGTGTCAGGTCCAGGGAACCCAGCGGAAACGAGTATCGGCGCCAGATGCCGTCGTTGGGCACCTCCAGCGCGGTCGTGGAGGTCCAGCGGTTGAAAGTCGAGTTCGGACCAAACAGAACCAATCGCATTTGGACGGCAGTTGGTGTCGTCACGGGATTCATCATGTCGACTTCCACTGCGGTCACACCGCGATCGGTGTAGTCGCCGGTCCAATCAAGATCATCGTTGAGAATGGCCAAACGCGAACCCGGACCATTACCGCCGGTTGAAGAGAATTGCAGGAACTGGTCTGCTTCGCCCGCGGGTCCACCTGTGGGCACGACGATGGGGTCCGGGCCCGGCGTTCCCGAAGCCCAGTCCTGACTGGTGCCATCCTGGAAGTCGCTCAGGTTCAGGATCTGTTCGCCCGGAGCGGTCGGGGTTGCGAGCAGAACGGTTGCCGATACCATCCATGCAAGTACGAAGTGCTTCATCAAGATTCCTCCTGGCAAGTGTAAGGCCGTCAAGTGGTTGGATATCGGCGTCGAGGTCGTAGAAGGCTCGACATGAGCATGCCGCTCAGCAGCAGCAGAATTGACGAAGGCTCGGGCACGACGGCAATCCGATAGATCGAGCCAGTTGGCTGCCCTGTTTGTGGGTCGAGTGCACTCGGCGCGAGTGTTCGTCGGGTAGCCAAGTAGATTTCTCCCGACTCATCGCTGCCGAATGCCTGAATGTATTCACTCAGTGGATTTCCCCCCTCGACGTCGAGAATCGAAAGATCAAACGTGCCCGCAGCGGTTTCCTCCAGCGCGAGCAGCGTTCCGCTCGGCTGAGCGAAGCCGCCACTCCAGTCGCCAAAAATGTATGTGCCTTGCAGTTGAGGGAACCGGCTGCCTCGATACACGGCTCCTCCAGTTACCGAAAGTCCGATTTCGAGCATGCCATTGTCGACGCCCGGATGTGCGTACGTGGCAATCGGATCGATAAGGGGGACTGGCGGATCGGGGACGACCGTGTTGTCAAACTCCTGAGTTCCTTCCCTGATCCGCCAGCCGTAGTTACCTCCCGCCTCGACGAGATTGACTTCTTCAACTTCTGCCTGACCGACGTCGGCAACGAAGAACCGTCCTGTTCCGCCCGGCCCATCGTCGAACGTCGCCCTCCACGGATTCCGTAGACCATAAGCGAAGATCTCTTCTCGGACACCGACTGCTCCAACGAATGGATTATCGTCGGGGATTCCATAGACACCTCCGGGACCATTCGTACCATCGACGTCAATCCGGAGAACCTTGCCGAGTAGCTTGGATCGATCCTGCGCATTGCCCAGTACGCCACTAGGCTGGGTGGGGTCGCCACCTGTGTGACCGGCGTTGTTGTCATTCGAGCTGCCGCCGTCGCCGGTGGTGATGTAAAGATAACCGTCGGGTCCAAACCCGAGATATCCTGCGTTGTGGTTGAACTGCGGCTGCTGAAACGTCATCAGGATTTTCTCGGACGAAGGATCGGCCAAGTTGGGATTCGTTGCGCTAACACGATATTCCGCAATCACGCTGCGATGATTAACGGGTTCCGTGGTCGTTCCTGGCGACGACGGATCCGAAGCGCTGTAGTAAACATAGAATCGCCCGAATCCCGCTGAATCTTCTTGACCGTAATCCGGATGGAACGCGAGGCCCAGCAGACCACGCTCATCAAATCCCGCTCGCTCAGGCACCAGCCGCGACTCGATGTCGAGGAACGGTTCGGAAATGAGACTACCGTCCTGAAGGATCTGGATCGTCCCCCGCTGATCGGTGACGAATAGTCGTCCGGAGCCGTCTCCGGAATGAGTGATGCCCACAGGAGCGACAATTTGGTTCTCGCTGATCGGTTCCAGGCGGATCTTCGGCAACTCCGCCCAACTGGTATTCGCGCTACCGACGATTAACGTCGCCACAAATAATGCAGCGTTTTTTCTCCACGACATGGTCCTAGCCTCCTGATGCAGCAACGAAAAGCCTGAATCCCGTTTCAACATGTCGTCAGCAACGACAGATCCTTGCAATGTTCTGGATTTTTTCACCAACGGGACCAAAGGTTTTCAGCGAGTTTTTCGTTCGGCACGACTCGGCGCGAGTCGGATGAACCAACGGAACGGCATCGCTCAGGATGACGCCGCTGTTGTGATACTGGGAGCATGGCCGCGGAGAGACGCGGAAAGACGCGGAAAGACGCCGAGCTAAGCCCAATCGAGATTCAGAACGGCCCCGATCAGGCGGTCGGTGAAACGGCAGTCGAATTAGGACATGATTCGAGCGAGAGGAAGTCGGATTCAGGTTGGACTTCAGGAGCAGAAGCAACCACGGATTTGACGGAGGGGACGGATCGGTACAGATGGATCCGCGGGCATCCGTTTTATCTGTTGGATCCGTGGTTCCTCTTCTCGATCTTTGGTTCCGCCCGACTTGTGCGCAATAACCAGGGCGATTGTCCTCAGCAATGAATCAGGATCAGGTCGCGGGGGCTTTCCTTCCGTATCGCCAGCAGCCGCGCATGTCTCAAGAGCCGTGCTTGTCGCTTTAGAAATTATCGCGATCGTCGATTGCAACAAGATAGTCTAAGAATCGGGCGTCGGCGAACGGGCTGACCTCATACATCACCAGGCCGCGGTATTCCTTTCGGTGGACGAAAAGTCCGGGTTCTTCGTTCTCGGCCATGCGGGGCTGATCTGCTTCCAACCGGTCGACGAATACGAGTACCGGTTGCTGGTGATCGTAACACAACATCGAGGTTGTCTTGATACTTAACCCGCCTGAATTCGCCAGGCCCCCCAGCTCGCAACCTGCGGGCAGTTCCATCAGCCGCAGTGACATTCCCTGTCGGCGCTGGAAGGTCGATGCGAATCGTTTCGGATCATTGCATTCGAAGTAGGGAGCAAACCCGTCTCTGATCGTTTCCTGATAGATTTTGACGAGCGGTCGTGGTTCGAAGGGAATCGTTGGTCGACCGCCTCGATCGGCGAGAAAGACCAAGCCAATCCAAGTTACGGCAGCCGCGGCACCAACGGCGAGTGCGATACCGATCCAGGTTCGCCGCGCGACTGCTGAGAACGTGAACCGTGTCGTCTTCGGCATGGTTGGTTCGGCCGAACGCAGTTGACGCAGAAAACTGGGCGAAGGTTGTGGTGCATGGAACTGTCGTCGTAGGGCATCATCAATCTGAGACTGTAGGCGGACCGCGGCTTTGAACTCCGGGGCATCGGACAGCCGGAATTCGAGTGATTTCCGCTCTGAAGGACTCAACCGCCCATCCAAATAGGCTTCCAACTGCTCATCGGAAATAGGATTGCCGTCGTGAGTCATGATCTGTGATTGCCCTTTGTGGCCGGTGGATCGGCCCCCTGCACGTAACGACGCAACAGGCTCTTGCCACGGTGAACGTGGCTCATCGCCGTTCCTTGAGCGATCTGCATCAGCTCCGAGATCTCCGCGTAGCTGAGTTCCTCAACGATACGCAACAACACGCAGCATCGCGCCTCGTCACTCAATGCCATCAATCCTCGCAGCAGATGGTCATCGAAGGCATCTTGTGCCTCATTGAGGGACCCAGTCTTGCTCACGATGGGGCCGGTCGAGGAATCGACGTCTGCGCTTCGTTCGGACTGGTCCAACATCACCGGGTCCGTTGCCACGGTGGCACGATTTCGGACTTTTCGCGAGTAATTTAGAGCACAGCGACGCACGATTGCGGCCATCCACGCCACAAAATTGGATCCTGGTCGAAAACCTTCCAGTTTGCTCAATCCGATGATCGCTGCTTCCTGGACAATATCCTCCGCATGCGTGCGATCGCCGATCATTCCGGCAGCAATGCGCCACAGCGTTGGATACGCCGCCTGGAACTGCTGCGCGAAGGACTGCCGGTCCGATTGCGGGCCCGGGCTCTCTTTCGTCGTTCGCGCTGATTCCAATGGCTGTCTCATGGCCTCAATATATAGATGTTGCCGGAGGCGGAGTCCATTGCAGCAGTGGCATTCGATTTGGAGTGCGTCACCTGCTCCACTCCCTCCAGGTCTGCGGCCAACGAAGTGGAGCAGTTCCACAGAACGCGTTTAACGGCAAGCCGAAGGCGACTGTTTATGGCTCGTACCCGCCGACGTCTGCGGCTTGCCGTTAAACGAGAATCGGACCTGACGCGACAAGCAGACGTGGGAGACTCGGGTGCATTCAGAACCATTTCCTCGTTCCCAGGCAGGAGGCTGAGAACGAATCACCACTGGGGAGGTGCTGTAACTTCATCCGAGACAGCAACTCAAGAGTTGTACGACCTCCTCTCTCCGGAGAGGAGATAAGTCCTGTCAATCACTCTAGGCTGAATGGACCAGAACCTGCAGGGCGCGCTCAACCGCGGCGTGCCTTTCGCCGCAGAGCGAGAAATGCCGCGCCGATGGAAAGTAGCGCGATGCTGCCTGGTTCGGGGACCAACGTACCCAACTGTCCGCGAACTGCTCCGGGCGGGTAGTCCGGATTGTGAATGTTCACGTAAAAGTCCTGCGGATTGCCCAGGATCGTGGAAATCTGGGTTAGGTCCGTGTGGATGAAGTTTCCGTTCAAGGTTCCCGCGGGCCCGGTCGTGCCGACTCCCAACCCAATGAAAACGCCTGCCGAGTTGCCGGCGCTACCCCCGGGGCCGTGGATATGCATCGCGGTCGGAGTCGCAATGTTGCTGTAAGTAAAGTCCCAGGCGACCTCCCCGGTACCGGCGTCCAAAAATAGCGTGCCGGTCGCCAGGCCGTCCGGATCGCCAGGACCGGGAGCTTCCTGAGCCCCGCTCATGTTCAGTAAATACGTCACCGATTCGGCCAGAACAGGGCCGTGCGCTAAGGCAACGATCATCATGGCAAGCGAGGCCGTTCGAGACCAAGTCTTCATCGAGTTCCTCCTGTACTACTTACGGTGATGGAGTCGGGGATCGAGTCCCCGTGTTCTTATGTCGCGACGAGGGGAGAATCTTGCCGCCGGAATAAAAAAATTCGCGATGATAACAGCGGGTTTTTTCTTGGTAAGATGGTTCGGCCGCGGTCAACTTCATCCGGGCTCGCCGCGAGAATGGGGGACCGGTTGGGGCGCCCGCATTGCCGTCATTCGGTACTCTGGAGTGCTTAGCGGACCGCGTGACGGTGGAGACAAGACTCGCACGGGCGGCATTGCCTTGTTACCTGTGCGTAAGAATCGAAGGAGCAACCATCATGTCGAAACTTCAATTCGTTCTTGTGGTTGTCGGCGTCATGACAACCGTTCGTTGGGACGTCATGGCTGCCGTCAGGACCTCGGCGGCCGATCCGCAATCATCGGCACGACAGGCCGATGGAGATGGATCGGTTCAGATTACGGGTGAGTTGCGGCAATGGCATGCGGTGACGCTCACCGTGGACGGGCCATTTGTCCGAGAACAAGATGAAGATCCGAATCCCTTCACCGATTACCGGATGACCGTCACGTTCACGCACGAGTCGGGCAAGCCGACGTATGAGGTGCCCGGTTACTTTGCGGCGGATGGAGATGCGGCAAACACATCCGCGGATTCAGGGAACAAATGGCGTGCCCATCTGTCGCCTGATCTCGCCGGCCAGTGGAACTATCGGGTTTCTTTTGTGCGAGGCAAGCATGCCGCGATTGATCCTGCCGTTGCGACGACGGCGGTACCTGAGTGTGACGGAAAGGCAGGTACGTTTCAGGTGCTGCCCACCGACAAGACGGGAAGAGATTTCCGATCTCGGGGACGATTGCAGTACGTAGGTCAGCACTATCTGCAATTTGCCGGTTCCGGCGAGTACTTTCTGAAGGCGGGTCCGGACGCGCCGGAGACGTTACTCGCCTACGCGGATTTCGATAACACGCAGTCGGGGCGTCCACGAAAAGCGCGCGAAGGAGAAGCGGTCCCTACGGACACGTTGCATCACTATGAACCGCACGTGGCTGACTGGTCCGAGGGAGACCCCACGTGGAAGGGCGACAAGGGAAAGGGCTTGATTGGCGCACTCAATTATCTGTCGAGCAAAGGCGTCAATGCCTTCTCCTTCTTGCCGTACAACGCCGGCGGTGATGGAGACAACGTATGGCCGTTTGTCGAGCGGGCAGGCAAGCTGCACTATGATTGTTCGAAACTGGATCAATGGAATATTGTCTTCAGCCATGCAACCCAGAGCGGCCTGTATTTGCATTTCAAATTGCAGGAGAACGAGGTCGACGATAATCGTGTGGGACACAAGCGGGAGCTCCGCCAGGTTCCCGAATCACTCGATGGGGGCGCGCTGGGGGTTGAGCGAAAACTCTATTGCCGCGAGCTTGTCGCACGGTTTGCCCATCATCTGGCTCTCAATTGGAATCTTGGCGAAGAAAACACTCAATCGCCCGAGGAACAGCGGGCGATGGCGCAATATTTGCGCGATGTGGATCCCTACGATCACCACATCGTCGTCCACACTTTTCCCGGCGATCAGGATCGTGTCTACGGCCCACTGCTTGGTGACCAATCTGTGCTGACGGGCGCCTCGCTACAAAATTCCTGGCGACAGGCACATCAGCGCACGCTCAAGTGGGTCCGCGCGTCGGCGGAAGCGGGGAAACTCTGGGTCGTGGCGAACGATGAACAGAATCCGGCGAGCCACGGTGTGCCGCCGGATCCTGGATACGAAGGCCATAACGGTGTAGCCAAAGAGGGAGATCGAGAATACACGCTCGATGACATTCGCAAGAACTGCCTTTGGGGCACGTTGATGGCAGGTGGCGCTGGAGTCGAGTATTACTTTGGTTACCAGTTGCCGCAGAATGATCTGGTTTGCGAAGACTGGCGTAGCCGTGATCGAAGCTGGGACTACTGTCGGATCGCGCTCAAGTTCTTCCAAGATCAACAGGTTCCGTTCTGGGAGATGTCCAACCAGGATGCCCTGGTGGGGAACCAGCGGAATGACAACAGCCGCTACTGTTTTGCCAAGCCCGGTAGTCTCTACCTGGTTTACCTGCCGGATGGCGGGACCGCATCACTGGGTCTCGAGCAGGCGGATGGGATCTTTTCCGTCAAATGGTATGATCCCCGTCACGGTGGAGATCTGAGCGAAGGCAGCGTTACGGAGGTTCGAGGTGGCTCCGAAGTGAGTCTCGGCCAACCCCCGCGCGACGACGCCGAGGACTGGCTGATCGTGGTCCGTCGTCGGTGATTGTGATCGCGCGGGTATGAAAAACCGGTTCTCAGCAGGATGCGTGGAATGGCGCGAGATGCATCGCAAGACAGGATCGAGGTTAATCCGGTAATTCATCTATCGGCGATCGTTCCCGAAGATCGCCATGCCTTAGTCGCATACTTGAATGATCGAGAAATCTACGACTCGACGCTGCGGGTTCCTTATCCGTACACGGAAGACGCTGCGGAAAAATTTCTCGCGATCACCGATGAAGCATGCGCGAAGTATGGTCAGGCAATTCACTTTGCCATTCGGAAAACGGATCGCCAATTGATCGGCGGTATTGGTTTCGACAGTCTTGTGCCCGAGCATTGCGCCGAGTTGGGATACTGGTTAGCACGGCCGTTTTGGCGGCAGGGGATCATGACCTCCGCGGTTCGTGCCCTCTGTTCGTTTGCCATCGAGCGATGGGAGCTTGTTCGGATCAGCGCCCATGTTTTTGACAATAACTTCGCTTCTGTGCGCGTCCTGGAGAAGAACCAGTTTCAGCTGGAGGGGGTACTGCGGAAGTGCTACCGCAAGAACGGTCAGTTTCGTGATGCGCGGTTGTACGCCTTCGTGCGATGAGCGGCGATGTCTTCCAGTACAGGCAGAGATCTAGGAATGGGAGCGGACAATGAGCGAACCACATGAGTTGGGCCGGCCGACACCTCTCATGCAAGCCGTAGTTCTCGTTGTGTTCGTCGCGATTTGCCTCGCGGCCGGCGGTTTGGGTGGAATCGTTACCTACCCTCAAATCCCCAACTGGTATGCGCAGTTGGTCAAGCCTTCCTGGAATCCGCCAGACTGGGTGTTCGGTCCGGTATGGACAACTCTGTATGTGTTGATGGCGATCGCTGCCTGGCTCGTATGGCGACAGGCCGGATTCAAGTCGGCGAAAGTCCCATTGGCGTTCTTCGGCCTGCAATTGGTGTTGAACAGCCTGTGGTCGGTGCTGTTTTTCGGCCTGCAACGTCCTGGCCTTGCGGCCATCGAGATCCTTCTGCTGTGGATTGCGATCGTGGTGACCGTTGTATCCTTCTGGCGTCGATCCCGCTGGGCAGGTTGGCTGCTCGTGCCCTATCTGGCATGGGTGAGTTACGCCATCACGCTGAATGTTGCTATTTGGCAGCTCAACCGATGAAGGTCCGCAAGATGATTACTGCACGCCGCTCGTTCGTCGGCGTTCTGATTCTACTTCCGGTGGCGGCGATTGCGCTGGCCGACGAGGATCTGCGCGAAATCGGCTCCCGACGAGAGCTCTTCGTAGACCCGTACTTGATTGAGTCTCTGCATGGCGATGCAACGCTGCGGTTGCATACGCCGATCGCACGGGAAAAGGTCCTGACTTTTGACCGGCCGTGGGAAGGAGTCTACTCGGGCTATATGACCGTCATTCCGGATGACGATTGCCTGCGCATGTATTATCGCGGGCTGCCCGAGGCGCGACATTCGCTCGATACCGAGGTGACTTGCTATGCAGAGAGTCAAGATGGAGTGAATTGGACGAAACCGAATCTGGGACTTGTCTCGATCGCGGGATCGACGGCCAACAATGTGATTATCGCCAGACACCGTGTGTGCCATAATTTTGCGCCGTTCAAGGATGCCAACCCGGCGGCGAATCCAAGTCAACGATACAAAGCGCTCGGGGGAACCGGAGAGCCGGGTTTGATCGCCTTTGGATCCGCGGATGGGATCCACTGGAGTGAACTGCAAGCGGATCCGGTGATTACTCAGGGAGCATTCGACTCGCAGAACGTGGCGTTTTGGTCCGAGACGGAGCGATGCTATGTCTGCTATTTTCGTGTCTTTCGCCAGGGAGTGCGCTGGATCGCCCGGTGCACATCGCAGGACTTCATCCACTGGACTGAACCGGTGGATCTGCAGTTTGGTCCTTGGCCTGCTCAACACCTCTACACGAACCAGATGGCGCCGTATTTTCGCGCCCCACACATTTACCTCGGGATGCCGACTCGATTCTTTCCAGGTCGCCGGGCTCTCACAGATCAACAACTTGCCCGATTGGGGACTCCGGAGGAGTGGAGTTATGCAGACGACTGCGCCGACATCCTGTTGGCCGCAACACGCGGTGGCACCGCGCTGGATCGAACCTTCATGGAAGCATTTATCCGTCCCGGCCTCGATCCGAGAAATTGGACTTCGCGCGCGAATTATGCGGTACACGGGATCATTCAGTCCAGCGATGACGAGTTGACCTTCTATGTAAGTCATAATCTCGGATATCCCACATCCCACGTGCGCCGCTATACGCTGCGGGTGGATGGATTTGCCTCCGTCCATGCACCCTTTGATGGTGGGGAAATGACGACCAAGCCCCTGACCTTTACAGGAAACGAAATCACGCTGAACTACTCCACCTCAGCGGGTGGCAGTATTCGGGTCGAGCTGCAGAACGTTCAGGGAGATCCGATCCCGGGCTTCACACTTGCGGAGTGCCCTGAGATCCTGGGAGATCAACTGGACCGAGTCGTTCATTGGCAGAAAGGCGAGGATGTGAGTGATTTGCAGCAGGTTCCCATCCGCTTGCGTTTTGTGTTGCGCGACGCCGACCTGTTCTCGATCCAGTTCCGAAATACGCCGTAGACTACTCGGTCGGCGACAACTGTAGTGTGTGCCACTGGCTTTGCCCAGTGCTTTTCCTCGACTCATGAGGACACTGGCAAAGCCAGTGGCACACCAATTGCGCTGAGTGCGGCACTTCCTTTGGTTGCGGCCGAAGGCTGCTCTGCGTTCACCATCTCTGCGAACCACGAAACCCCTACGTGCTTTGGGAAAAGATCGAAACGCAGAGTGCACAGAGACGCTGAGGGGCGCAGAGGGAGCGATGTTGGCTTGATTGTCGCTTTACGGCCAGGATATTCTTGAGGAACTCAGTCGGCTACGTATCGGAACTTGAATCTTCCTTCGGGTGCGACGTCGCCGCTGAGGTAAAAGTCCATGACATCCATTGGTTGTCGGAGGTGATCGGTCCATTTGAAGTCGAGAGCAATGGAGTTCGTATCGCGGGGCAGGCCGATTGCTGATCTTGGAATCGCGAAGTGGACTTCTTGACCGGCGAGGCGATAGCGCACGGGAGATACCGCTTGCCACTGTCCGTCGCTCGTGTACTTTTCGAGCCACGTCGATTGCTCGTCTTGGACCGTGCGGTTGACGACGAAATCAAATCCTTCCCAGCCGGTTCGGTGATCTTGGTCGATGTCCAGCAGCAAACACAGGCCTTGGAGCTCTTGCCAGTCGGAGATCGCTTCGCGGCAGCGGACGTAGCAATAGAGATTGTCGGCATCGCGGGCCATTTTGCAGAGCTGAAGATCGTGCCGGCCGGATTGATTCACGTAATGCAGACCCGCTGCTCCATCGTGATCTCGGGGATCGGTTTCGTGCAAATGGTCGCGAAACTCAGGATGAACATCCTGCCAAATCGCGAAATCTGCATCCACCGCGATCGTGATCGGAGCGGATGGCTTCGGAATCACCGGCGCCCCCCGGAATCTTCGCAGGTTGGCGACCAGTTGCCAGTAATAATTGTCTGCGTGCCCACCAGACATCGGCTCGATGTCGCGACTTGTCTCCTGAGTGAATTGATCGACGAACACCAGCGGTTTCCCCGGTTCACCCCATCGTCCGGCGATCCACTCATTCCATCCGGTGACCATCACGAACGGTGGTTTCAGCTCGAAGGCTCGTTGCCATTGTTCTTGAAAGTTGTGACCATGCAGGACCGCATCCGGATTTGTGTCGATTTGTCCGTCGTGGTAGCTTCGGCCGCGCGCCTGGCCACTGCTCATGTTCGTGGGCAACCCATCGCTCAGTTTAAGATTCTGTGCGACAGAGACATTGACCTGCTCCGGAACATCGGGATCGTCCGTATAGCCGTAAACCTGAGGATAGGCTGCCTCCCAGTGCCAAGCGAAAGGCGTATTCACTCGGGTGAAGGGCCAATGCGCCCGCCGCAAGGTGAAGAATGCGCGCAACTCGTCCGTTGCCTGTTCCGGATCACAAATGAGTAATGGCTTGCCCTCCCAAATAAACCAGAGTTCCCGGAAATCGCCTTTCTGATAAAGGTCTTCGTAGATCTTGTGCGCCGTATCGCCGGCTCGCGTATTCACCATGAAAGCGATTTGGGGAGTCCGATCGCCTTCGCTGCGAATCTGAGAGAACACTGTGCACAATGCACGATAAGCGTCGCGATAGGTCACTGCATTCGTTGCGTCGAAGATCAACGTGTCAATGCCCGCATCGGCGAGTAGATGGGCGTGCCGTCGGATCACCCAGGGATCGGTGCTGTGATAGTAGCCATACAGCGGTTCGCCCCAGTAGTGATACATCCCGATCGGGCCCCAAAGCGGTGAATCGGGATTCTGCAGTGCCCCCGGGTCGCGTGCGAGGATCTTTGAGACGTCGTACGGACCATCCCAATGAGGGCTTCTGCCTTCTCGCTGATCGTGCCAAAGGAAATAGAAGATCCCGACGAAGTGTTGATCGCGCAGGGGGCCGACAGAGTCGGGTTCGGGAAGGACGCGGCCGAGAGCGTCCACAGCCGGCCAGGGTACGCCCGGGTTAATGGCGGAGATGTCTCCCTGCGCCTGACAGATGCTTGGGTGCACGATCCAAGTTGCCGACAGGATAATGATCCATTGCTTCAGGCGGATTCTCATGCTAGGTCCTCACGAGAGTGGATTCCTTTAGGGGTGACTCAAAAACAACTTCGGCGATTGAGGGAGGGCGAGGCTGATGCCGAGCCGCAGGTCTCCGGACGATTCACGGCTCGGCAGGAGCCTCGTCCTCCCGACACGGATTCGAAACCGGGAAGTTGTTTCTAAGCTATTCCTCAGGTGCCCGTCATGTGTTCAGGTTCTTTGGGTTATCCCACAGCGATACGAACAGCATCAAAAGGAAGAACGCCGCATTCAGACCCAGGCCAAGCGACGGTTTATAGATCGTGCCTGCCACCATCAACAGACAAATGGGCAACAGGAACCTCTTCACCCATGCGGGCCCATGCCGATTGAAGGAATGTCCCGGGTCTGCATCGGCAGCCTGCACGACGACATTGTACAAAACGATTGCCACGAGTGAAGCCGCTCCGATTGCCGTGAAGACGTACCAGATTGAGTAAGGGTGATAGGTCTCCCATAGGATTCTTCGGGCCTGCCACGCGTCGACACCCACCGTCCGTTCGAAATAGCGAAGCAGGTCGTTCTTCGAGATCGCATCCACCGCGGCTTGAGCGACATCCTGCTTCTCCACCAAGTAGCGGCGTGCGAGAACGACTTTGTCGCCCCCTCGTTCATAAAGATGACCGGCGATGATGCTGCCAATCGACCATCCGATCCCCACGGTAAAGTTGACATAGCCCATGTATTGACCTTCCTTGCCCGCTGGCGCGATCCCGGCCAAATACCGCATCTTCGTTGGGCTCGCCATCATCTCGCCGAGGGAAAACAAACCAATGGCTCCCAAAATCCACCAGCCGTTCATACTCAGTCCCAGGCCAAAGATCGCGACAGCCGAGATTCCGATCCCGATGATGATCGCAATCAGCGAACGCATTCTTCCCGTCAAGTAGGCGATCAGGAAGGCGAACAGGCTGATCAGTAAGGCGTTGAAGTTGATCATCCATTCCTGCGGCAAGTTGCCCCCATTCACTGTAGGAACTGCTGAACTGCCGAGGATTGCGGTGAGTGTGTCCGCGACACGACGGGAGTCCACCCAATCATCGATGAAGTTCGGCAGAATGTCGAACAGCTGGTAAAACATCAGCCAGAATCCTGCGAAGCTGATCGTGAAGAAGAACAAACGTGGTTCCAACAGTCCACGGACTGCGTGATAGAGCAGACTTGCCGGGCCGTCCTGGGAATCGCGAGCGGGGCGTTCTGGCTCGCGAAACAGGAGCAGCGGCAGGAAGTTGAGCGCGATACCGGCCGAGCACGCGAGGAAGACGAATCGCCATTCGATGACGCGCAAGTATCCGGCCAACAGGGGGCCAATGAAGCCACCGATGTTCACCATCTGGTAGAACAAGCCCCAGCCGAGCGAGGAGGCTCCGCGCGGCATTCGATTGGCGATCAGACCCTGGACTCCCGGTTTGAACACGGCCGTGCCGAACGCGAGAAACATCGCGCCCGCGAAGAAGATCTCATAGGCACGGTCGGCCTCGGCAAGTCGAGCTTCCCGCAATCCCATGCCGCTCCACCACTCGGCGAGCGGAACCGTGTATCCCATGATCAGATAACCGATGATCTTCAGGATTGTCGAGACCGCAATGTTCAACTTGTAGCCGTACCGGTCGGCGAATCCGCCGGACAGAATCGGCACAAAGGACTGGACAACGGCCCAAACGGCGTAAATGTTCCCTTTCTGAATCTGACTCAACTCCGGTCCGCCCTGTTCGAATGCTGCGACCATAAACACGGGCAACACAACACGCACGCCGTAGTAGGCAAAACGCTCGACCAGCTCCATCCAGTTCGCGAGCCAATAGATGTAGTCGAACGAGCGGAACTGTGTCCAGAAAGGATCTCGAGACAGATCACTTGCGTGATTTGGCGAGTTTACCATCCAATCGGTTCTCCCTGCTTCACTGCCAGATCGACGTCACCCCCAACACGCGTCCGACTTTCTCTCTCCGCGGCCCTCTGCGCTTAGCGTCGGCAGTGGAACAGCTCCTTGTGCGAAAGTCAACGCCATATCACTGCGAGGAAGTTATGGAGGTTATGTTTGCGAAAAACGATCAGCGAGCCACTTGTCAGGTGTTATCTCGTGATCTGCGGCATGGTACCATGTTAAACGGTTGTCACAACGGACAATCCTACCTGGTTTCATGGGGGCTGACCGATGAAGAAGCAATTCAGCAGTGCGTCGTCCAAGTGCGTCCGTAATCAACTTCCTGTCGACAAGTCTCAAGTTGCTTTTTGTCGAGACGAATCGCCTGCCGCGCAGCCAACGAACGATGGGATCTCGCGGCGTGATTTCGTGCGGTCTGCCGTGGGCTGCGGTGCTGCATTGGGAACGATACAGATCTTGGGAGCTGCGGAGAAGGGAGCCGGCCGACGCGTGAAGATCGGGTTGATTGGCTGTGGAGGTCGCGGTTGCGGTGCCGTCGCCGATGCCTTGGATGCAGGAAAGCTGTTGGGCTACGATGTCCAGGTTGCTGCGCTAGCGGACTATTTTCGTGATCGCGCCTTGCGGGCGGGAAAACGGTTCGATGTTGCGCCGGAGCGCTGTTTTGGTGGACCAACGAGTTACCTGGACCTCCTGCAGACCGATGTCGAAATCGTGATGATTGTCGCCGCGCCCCTCTTTCGGCCGCTGCAACTGGAGGCGGCGATCAAGGCCGGCAAGCATGCGTTCATCGAGAAGCCCGTCGCCGTTGATCCGCCCGGCTGTCGGCGTGTGATTGCTGCGGGTGAGGAAGCATTGCGGAAAGGCCTGGTCATTACCGCAGGAACGGAGATGCGTCACGACTGGAAGTACCGCCTGACGCACCAGGCACTCGCCGTGGAACAGGCCTACGGCAAACTCTACGCCGGGCGCGTTTCGTTTTGTATTGCCTCGATGTTCGCCACCAGCCCGATCAACCCGCAGACCGCCGATGATCTCGTGCGTACCTGGCAGAACTGGGTGGCCCTTTCTGGTGATCACCTTGTCGAGCAACATGTGCACAACATCGACGTGGCGAATTGGTTTTGTGGCCGACCGCCGCAGAGCGCCGTCGGGTTTGGCGGACGGGCGCAACGCTGTGCCGGGGATATGTACGACTTCTTCAGCGTCGACTATGACTACGGTGAGGGACTGCATATCCACTCCATGTGTCGGCAGGTCAACCAGTGCTGGAATTGGGTCGGACACGATTTCGTATTCGAAAAGGGGCAATCCGATGGCTCGGATCATCCTCATGCACAGCAGTCCCCCATTCCCAGTGATTTGCTGGAAGCGCCCACCAGTCACCAGCAGGAACAGGTGGACACGCTGTATCTGGTCAACAAGGGAGAGCCGCATAGCGAGGCGCGGGCTGTGGCCGAGTCGACCGCGACCGCGGTGATGGGTCGGATCTCGGCCTATTCCGGCCAGCAGGTTTTCTGGAATGAAATGATGGAGGATCCGAACAAGAATCCGAAGATTTATCATCTGACCTTGAAACCGACTGCGGAAGATTTCGAAAAGGGGACGGTCGAAATCCCACCGGAAAACCAAATTGCGATTCCGGGAATCCGCCAGTTTGGAGCCTGACGTCGGGTTTGCGGCAAGATTGGAGGCGTGTTTCCGAATGCTCTTGGGGATACAAACGGTCTGAGTCGCGGTGTTCACGACTCAGCTGCTGGTCGGATCGGTCAAGCCGGGCCAATTCATACCCGTCTTCTTGGTGACGGCGTTGATTGGCGGAAGGGGGAGGTCGTGCGGTGAACCACTTGATACTCCTGGCGGATGGGGTCAGTTGGTGGGGGTTGTCCCTGCCACAGACGTTGCTCCTGGTCGGCCTGATCCTGATCCTGGTAGACGTGTTCTTCCAGGAAGATCAAGCGACTCACATTGCGTATATCCTGGGAGCGGTCGCGGTGGCGCTCTGGGTTCCGGTCCACCCGTTGTATCGAATCGTGATCGGGCTCTTCGCCTGGGCGGCGCTCGTTTATCTACACTATGCAGTTTGGCGGGAGTTCGTCTCGCAATTCGTGAATCGCGTCGTCGCCCCCACGCGTTACCGCTCGGGAGTTCGCGGACTGATGGGAGAAAAGGGACGAATTCGCGACGTTCAAGGACGGAAGATGCTGTGCCTCCATGGAGATCTCTGGACCTACGAATGTGATGTCGATCTGATCGATGGAGCCCAGGTTCGGGTGATTGGCGAACGCAACGGCGAGTTGGTGGTCGAGCCTATTGATGAGAGGAGCTGATATGTCCATCGTTTATACGATTCCCCAGAGTCACTGTGCTGTGATTGAGCGCTTTGGCAAGTTCAGCCGGATCCAACGCGAGGGACTCCGATTTCGATTGCCGTTAATTGAGCAGATCAAACGCGTCGATGACTGGGGAGAACAGGTCAACAAGCAGGGCTATCTGATTGAACTCACGGAACAGCAAACCGATACCCCCACACGCCAATCGCACACGCGCGATAATGTGGCGGTCCACGCCAACGCCAGCGTCTATTGGCGGATCATCGATCCTCGGAAGGCGCTCTATGAAATTGATTCCCTGCCCCGCGCGGTTTCCGACATCGCGCTGAATGCGCTGCGGTCGAATGTCGGCACGATGAACCTCGACGAACTGCTAGCGGAACGGCAGTCCATTAATGAGCGGATTGCTGCCGAGCTTTCCGAGACGGCGCGGAAATGGGGGATCCAGTTTACACGCGTCGAGATCCAGGAGATCCAGACCTCCGACGATACGGCGCGGGCGATGAGCCAGCAGATGGACGCGGAGCGAAAGCGGCGCGCCTTGATCGCAGAAGCCGAAGGAGCGGCGGAAGCCGAGGTGCGAGTCGCCGAAGCGCAAAAGAAAGCCGCTGTCCTCCGTGCAGAAGGTCAAGCCCAGGCGCTGGAACTCGCCGCCGAGGCAGAATCGCACTACCTGGCCAAGCTGACCGAACGAATCGGTGGCGAGCAGGCTGCGGCCGTGCTGATCGCTCAGAAATATCTGACCGGATTCGATACGATCAGTAAGAATCCGTCCGACAAAGTGTTTCTGCCCAATTCGTTCCAGGCCCTGTTCACCGTGCCGACCGACAAGTCGCGCCCTCAAACGCCTCCCGAATAAACGCAGTGCTGCCTTTGGCCGTAACCAAGTGAAGTGCTGCCGCACTCGGCGCAAACCGTGTGCCACTGGCTTTGCCAGTGTTCAAACGGTGTGCCACTGGCTTTGCCAGTGT
>CAZFWV010000029.1:35592-37846 GCA_964522605.1 uncultured Pirellulaceae bacterium | reverse complement strand
TCATTCCCTGGCTCCTGCCTGGGAACAAGTCTTTTCGTTTAACCCGCAGCCGCTAGGCGAGGACGATTTACTTTTTTCCTCGCCTGGCGGCTGCGGGTTAAACGGACCTCGCCTCACGGCTGCGGTTTACTTGTGGCGTCGCACCCGTTGGCGGAGTTCCGCCATGGCGGCCGACATCGCCTGGCTTCGCTTGACAAATTCCGCTACGGATTTTTCCTCTTCCGATTGCACATAATCCAGCACAATCCGTTCGGCAGCCACATAATCCTCTGCCACGTCCGCGACATCGGCGGCAATCTCCCAGGGGATCTGCGTCACGCCATTCGCATCACCATGCAACAGCTCACCTGTCGTAACCGTCAAGCCTCCAACCCGCACGGGCAACCCAATATGCAGAATATGGCAATCCGCGTGGGAACAGATTGTGGCGCCCGTAAACACCGGATAGCGAAGCGCTAATACCTGAAGCAGATCACGACCGCCGCCGCTGGTAATCAACCCGCTGGATCCGAATGCGCGATACGTCGAACACATGACCTCACCGAAGGTCGCGCCGACTGGCGGATCATCAAGATCTTGGAACACGAGGACGGTGGGGCCATCGAGTGTCGCCATCAATTCCAGTTGCTGCTGAAGACTTCCGTAGGCATCTCCCGTCAGGGGTGGGGCATCGGAGCGAAAAGCGGCAGTAGCAGCAAACCCAACCATGGGGGGAAGTTCGGGGAAAGCGGCTCGGATTCTGCCGTCCATGAAGCCCACGTTTCGGGGCCGGATATCAAATAGTTCAATGACATTGCAGATCGTCGGTGTATCGAACGCCTGCAACTTGTCCATGATCTCACGTGCATTCTCGCTCACGCTGGCCCAATCCTCAAAAACGTGTTTCAATACAGTTTGTGGTCTCCCGTAGAGCGTACCCGCGGCGCGACGGACAGACAACGGTAGTCCGGCGGCAGGAGTCGCCACGGGTGCATATCAGCTGCTGCCGACTAGCGCCACGGTCGGAAAACTCAACGGGAGAATCGCGGGGGTTGAAATCCCTGTGGGACGTCCAGGGGCGGGGGAACCGGAGATTGACGAACAAGGAGTTCCGATTGTTGAGGGGAAGACAGATTTTGGATTGGCGAGTCGAGAACGGCGAGGCACGGGGAATTTCGGCGGATCTCCCCCAGCCCCCTGGCCGCTGCCCCTCGACAATCGAAACTCCTTGTTCGTCAATTTCCGGCTCATTTGCCCCAGACCATCCCACGGAGACTTCGCACAGTCTTCAGATTTTCCGGCCAACCTTTCAGATTGCAACTCAAATCCACAGAAACTGAGGGGATGATCAGCATGATCCGCGCGACGGTCGGAGTGATTGTTTTCTGCTTTGCACTCTCACCGTCAGACTTTGGCCTCGTCGCCCAGGTCCCGTTTGCACCCCAGACGTTTGACGATTTCTTTGACGAACTGCTGCCTCCGCTGACCGATCAGGAACGCCAACGCCTCGCCTCGATTCCCGTCTCGGTTCGCGAGGAGCAACAGTTGGGCCAGCAGGCGGTCGAGTTTCTGTTACGGAGCTTCGAGCAGCAGAATGTCTCCGTCGAGCGGAAGGGCAGGGACGTCGAGTATCTTCGCGCGTTGATTCGAGTCATTCAGCCGCAGCTTAAGCAGGCAAAACGCTACCGCGACTGGAACGTGTATGTAGTCGATTCGCCCGTTACTGAAGCGCGGTGTTTTCCCGGAGGGCATCTGGTGTTTTATCGTGGCTTGCTGGACCTCGTTGAGAATGAGGCTGCACTGGTGGGTGTGGTCGCGCACGAACTATCTCACCTGGAACGAGGTCACATGTTGCTTCGCCTTCGGGCATGGAAAGATGCCCAAGAACGGTTGACGCACGCGGAAAACGGGCTTCCACCGCAGGCAATGTTCCGCGACGCCATGCGTCTGGCGCGAGTGCTGGGACAACCCTTCCGGCCAGAGGACGAAGCCGAAGCCGATCGCGACGCGGTAAACTGGACGTTTCGCGCCGGATACGATCCACGAGAATTCCCCCAGTTGTTCCTGCGTCTGCAACAGAACCCGGTCAGAGCGACGCTGCCATTGCCAAGATTCCTCCAGTCGCACCCAATCCCCGCCGAGAGACATCGAGACACGCTACGACTGGCCACAACTCTGCTTGCTGAAGACCCTCAGGCTCCCTGCTATGTGGGTCGACGCAATCTACAGCAGCGAATTCCGCGAGACCGCAAGCGGTTCCCGGAAACCGATTAGT
>CAZFWV010000029.1:0-35492 GCA_964522605.1 uncultured Pirellulaceae bacterium | reverse complement strand
TAGTCTGCTTCGATCGCCTGTTCAAGGAACTGCGTCGTAAAGGCGTCGGACACATCCACGGCAGGGTCGAGCAATCCCAGCTCGACCAGCTGACTTCCCAGCTCTTGCCAACGCGACCCGGTCATTGTCCCCAGTTTTGCCTCCGCCAGTCCGTCCGGCAGACAAAGTGGTCGAATTGCGGCCGATGCAAAACGTAGGCCTTCCGCATCCATCTGAGGATTACTCGCCTGGATCGCCGACTGAACTGCGTCGGGGAACTGCAGATAGGCTTGCCAACCGCGTTTTACCGCGTGCACCATCCGCTTCACCAAATCGGGATTCTGCCGAATCAAATCTTCATGCGTAATCAGACAGCTCGTATAGGGATTGAACCCCAACTGGGAAACCATCAAACAGTGTGGACGCGCCCCCTGACGACGAGCAACGAAGGGTTCGCTGAACACGTAAGCCTGCTGTGCCATGTGTTGATCGCGCAAAAACGGTGCCACGCTTCCCGTGTAGGGAACAACCTGAACGGAGCTGAGATCACATCGTGCCTGCAGAAAACGGGCGAAAGCCTTGCCGGCACCCAAAGCCAATTTGAGATTCTGCAGTTCTTCAAATTGCGTGATTCCGGACTGCTCGTGAACCATGATGCAGCGCGGGCTATCCTGCAGCGCGGCAAAGACAGCAACAATCGGCGCCTGCTGGCCGCGGGCCATCAGGACCTGATCCGCATTCGCGATCCCGAACTGAACACGTTTGAGTGCCACGTTCTGCACAACCGGTGCGGCAGGGCCGCCAGGAATGATCTTCACGCTGAGTCCGGCCTGCGCAAACAACCCCTGCTCCTGCGCCGCAAAGAACCCACCGTGCTGGGCATCGGCAAACCAATTCAGGGCAAGCGATACTTCTGCCTTTCCCGCCGGCACGGTCGCTGCCTGCTCGGCTTCCTGACAGCCCACCGCAGCCGCCATTAGACTCACCGCGACGAGACGGAACCAATCGCCGGAGGATTTCATGGCAGGCTCCATCGGGAAAGACATTTTTCCGCAATGAGTCCGACGGCGGCGAAGATCAAGACACCGAGCAGTGCAGAGAGCAGCACCGCGGCAAACAAAGCGTCCGTTCGGTAGCTCTCCGCCCACGAGCGAATCAAGTACCCGAGCCCAAACCCTTCTCCGCCGTACCCGACGAAGAACTCGCCGACGATAGCACCAATCACCGACAATCCGCTGGACGTCTTCACGCCGGTCACAAGATGAGGGATCGCGTGCGGAAGTTGCAGCTTCATCAAACGCTGCCAGCGGTTCGCTTTCCCGAGCAGGAACAGCTCTTCTAGTCCCCGAGAAATCGAGATCATTCCGACGGTCACGTTGGCGATGATGGGAAACAGGCTCAGGATAAACGCAACCGCGATCACGCCACGCGGTCCGTAGCCGAACCACATGACCAACAGAGGAGCAATCGCAACAATGGGAACCGTCTGCAGAAAAATTGCATACGGATAAAAGCCGTATCGCAGCCAGTCCGACTGGGAAAACAACACGGCCACCAAGGTGCCAATCAAGATGCTCAAAGTCAATCCGGCCAGTGCAGCGCCACCGGTCAGGCTACAGGCGGACACCAAGACGTGACGCTGCTGCCAGAACGCCTGACTGACCTGCCCAGGCGAAGGAAACAAGAATGCCTGAACAGCAAACACCCGCACGACAAATGCCCAGATCAGCAAGACGAGCAGCAGACTCATGATCGGCGCCAACAGCCGCTGCAGCAGAGCGATCATCCACGGCCTCATGACCCGACCTCCCGCAACGATCGGGAAATCCGCCCCGTCAGAGCTGCGAACTCTGGCGTCGCACGCAGGCCTTCGTCGCGCGGATAGGAAAACGGCACGTCGATTTCTGCCGCCACCCGTCCGGGACGAGTCGCCATGACCAATACGCGCTGACTAAGAAACACGGCCTCGGCCACGTTATGGGTGACGAACAAGGAAGTCCAGCCCTGATCCATCCAAAGACGGATCAGTTCCTCATTCAATTGGTGTCGCGAGATATCATCCAAAGCAGCAAACGGTTCATCCATCAGCATGACATCGGGGTCCGTCACAATGGCCCGTGCAAAGGAAACTCGCATTCGCATGCCGCCGGAGAGCATCTTCGGAAGTTTTTTTCGGTCTTCGGCACGTAAGCCGACCTGTTCCTGCGCCTCGGCAACCCGCTGCTCACATTCGCGCCGACCTACACGCTGCAACTCCAATGGAAGCGCAATGTTCTGCTCGACGTCGCGCCAAGGTAACAGATTCGGATCCTGAAAGACAAATCCGATACGCGCCGGACGGGGCAGGGCAGATTCCAGTCGAATCGATCCCGAAGTCCGAGGCTGAAGGGAAGCGACACAACGCAAAAGGGTCGATTTTCCACAACCGCTTGGACCGACAATCGAAACCAGCGAACCTGCCGAGCACTCCAGGTTGATTCCCTTGAGCGTCACGTGGCCACCGGGATGAACGACCCCCAGCTCGGTCGCAACGATCGAACACACAGATGCCATGATCATCGTTCCGGCGGACAGCAAAACCCCGAACCGATCTTCCGATCCGTCGTTCGTTCGATCAACTCCGGACGGAACTCACCGTATTCGACGAGGGCAGACAGGTTGATGTCTCCTCGGAGCGAGTGACGGTGAATCCCAAATCCTCGATCATACGGTAATCATCCTCCGGTGCCTGTCCCTTTGTCGTCAGGTAATCGCCGACGAACATCGAATTCGCCGCGTACAGCCCGAGCGGTTGCAGGCTGCGAAGGTGCAACTCTCGTCCTCCGGCAATGCGAATCTCGCTCCGAGGATTCACCAGCCGAAACATCGCCAGGACCTTGAGGCAATAAGTTGGAGTCAAACGGCTGTGGTGTTCGAGCGGAGTACCAGAGACGGGATGAAGAAAATTGATAGGGATCGATTCGACCGCCAGCTCGCGCAACTCCATCGCCATCTGCACGAGATCTTCGTCCCGCTCCCCCATCCCGACAATCCCACCACTGCAGAGCTCCAACCCCGCGGAGCGAACCGCTCGAAGCGTGTTGATCCGATCTTGATAGGTGTGCGTCGTGCAGATCTGATCGTAGAACGCAGGCCCGGTATTGATATTGTGGTTCACCCGATCCACGCCGGCGTCCTTGAGTTGCCTCGCCTGCTCCGCGTTCAACAGCCCCAGGCAGACACAGATTTTCAGGTCGTATTGCTGTTTGATTTCAGGAACGATTGTGCATACGGCCTGCATCTCGCGCTCACTCGGACCCCGCGCAGAGATCACAATGCAATAGGTTTTCGAGTTGCGTTCCCTTGCCACGCGCGCCCCATCGAGCAGTTTTTCGCGCCCTAACAGGTTGTAGCGGGGAATTTCGGCCGTCGAGATCTTCGATTGCGAGCAATAAGAGCAATCTTCCGGGCACAGCCCACTCTTGGCGTTCATCAAAAAATAAAGCTGAACGGTCTTGCCAAAAAATTGATGGCGGACACGGAAAGCCGCGGCAAGAAGGCCGGGTAACTGCTCGTCGCCAGCACGAAGCACGGCAAGGGCCTGGTCTTTCAGGAGCGGTTGGCCGGACAAGACCTGGTCTGCTATAGCCTGCCATTCCGGAGCAGGACTTGGGGAGCAAGCGGGATTCGGAAAAGACATCGCGTTCTCGGATTCAAAGGTTTTTGTATTTGGTGTCGGATCGTTTTGCTCGAGGGTACCAGCCTTCCCAGGGCGCCGGCAAGGAGACGCGGTCGACTTTCGATGCAATTGCCCCTTGCATTGGCCGGGGAACGGGCGAGAATTCAACCGCCCCTCGGTTGCCGTTCATTTCTCGCGGCTGATTGCATTCGCCTCCAGCCTTGCGCATGGGAATGCGGCAGGGCCGCAGCTCACCGGGGTGCTTCCGCACCGGTGCAGAAATCGCTGCCGCTGGTCGCTCGATTTCTTACCGAGAGAACAACATCTCCACCGTTAGCGTGCAAAGCACGTCACGTTCATGATCCACCACGTACGAGTCGGAATCCTGGGACACGTCGGCCGGTACGTTTCATCGGGTGGCCTGCGACTGTCGCGTGGCGTGCGCGTGGTCTGTCGCACCGCACGGGGTCTGGAAGTGGGCGAGGTCCTGGCTACTCGGCCACTCGAATCGGCCGCTCAATCGGTCGATGGTCAGCTGTTACGGCCGCTGGCCGCGGAGGATCTCTTGCTGTTGGAACGACTGGAACGGCATCGCGAGGAGGCCTACGCCGCCTGCACAGAGCGTCTGCGGCAGCTGGAGCTCGACGCCACGTTGGTGGACGTCGAACACCTGTTCGATGGCAGCTCGCTGTGCTTCTATTTTCTGGGGCCGGTTCCCCCCGAGGTTGAGGGGCTGACCGAAGAACTGGCGGAGATCTACTCCACCAAAGTCCAGTTCCATCGATTCTCCGACGCCCTGACCCAGGGTTGCGGCCCGGATTGTGGCACGGAGGACGCAATGGGCTGCGGTAGCAGTTGCGAAGGCTGCAGCTTAGCCCGCGCCTGTTCCCCGCGCGGAGCCGTCAGCTAAGACGCGAATTCCCGCGTAACTCAGGATGCGTAGCCCAGCGTGGTCAGAAATTCAGCCATTTCGCCCGCCGCGTGTGTTTCGCCTTGTTGGCGAGCTTGCTCGATTCCCAGCCGAAGCACTTGTCGAGCCTGTTCGACTTGTCCACCCTGGGCGAGGATTTGTCCCGCCATCGAGAATGCGGGAACATAGGGCGATTCCTGCTCCATGAGCTCCCGCAGCCCTGCCAGCGCACGGTCCGGCTGGTCCTCGCGGATCCATTCCCACGCCAAGCTGTAGCGCAGAAAAACGTCGTCTGGCTCCTCGGCCAACATGGCCTCCAGCTTCTCCCGTCGCGATCGCCCCATCGATCTCTCCGCCCTGCAAAATTCCTCTAATCCGAAAATCTTACTTAATCGCTACCACCAGGCTAACCGATAAAGACCACGCGCCTGAAGTCCAAATCCGAACCGACGGGAAAGAGCGATGTCACACAAACATCTGATCACGGTTTCCATCTTGACATGCCTGCTGCTGACGGGGGCGGCTCGTGGCGACAGCAATGCCAGCAAGCGGGACTCCGAAAATGCGGGTCAGCGCTCCCAGGCCGCCGCGCCAGTCATCCATCGACGAGCGTCGGTACCGGCTGGGTGGTTCAATCAAGCTCAGCCCGCCGGCGTCTTGACGGACGAACAAGTCCGCGGAGCCCGTCAGGCGGCCCATTTTGATACGACGGGAGAGAGCGAATCAGGGTCGTCGTCCGGGGTTTCCGAACGGCTCCTCCAGATGCGCCGGGCAGTCGTATACGACGACATTTCGCCCAGTACGCCTCCGGCCCGACGCATGGAGACGACGCGAGTGGCTCCGCCCACCACCGGCGCGAACGCCGCCACGAACCGGTCCCCTGCCGGCAGTCCGGCAGCAAGCGGTCCGGCCGTGTCCAGCGATTCCCCCGTGCAACCACTGCCGCTGACGATTGACCAGCTTCCCTCGATCATGAAGCGTCCGGAAGTGCCGCCGGTGGCAAGCCCGCCGGTGGCAAGCCCGCCAGTGGCAAGCCCGCCAGTCGAGGCCACCGTGCAAAGCACTCCTCCGACGCGTGCTGCGGCACCGTCGGCTCGACCGGTCCCATCTGAACCCATCCCCACGACACCGACGGTCAGCGAGCCGGTCGCAACAACTCCGATCGTCGAGAAGCCGCCTGTTCGAGAAATTGTGGTCACGCCGATTACGGAACAGCCTGCGGTGGATGCACCGATGACCGGTCCGATTGTCGAGCAGGATCCTCCAATGGAACCTGAAAGGGACGTCGCCCACGAGGATCCGGGAGATGGGGTCCTGATCACGCATCAGAGTCCGGTCCTCTCCGTGACGACACGGGGTCCCAAAACGATCGTCGTGGGCAAGGCATCCTCCTACGTCGTGGACGTGACTAACCGCAGCGAATTTGACGCCAAGGATGTCGTCGTGCGGATGAACATCCCTCACTGGGTCGAAATTGTCCAGCAGCAGGCGACTCTCGGTTCCGCTCACATTCAGCCGGATGAACAGGGCGACTCGGCACTGACCTGGTCGGTCGGACGACTCTCGGCTCGTGGCCAGGAAAAGCTCTCGCTGGAATTGATCCCGCGCGGCAGTCGGCCGCTGGACCTCGGCGTCACGTGGACCTTTTCCCCTGCGACGTCGACCGCCCAGATTCTGGTTCAAGAACCGAAACTGGAAATGAGTATCAGTGGAGCGCACGACGCGCAATATGGTGAAACAAAGGTCTACTCAATCACGGTGGCCAATCCCGGATCGGGCGATGCCGAGAACGTGGTTCTGAGTCTGTTGCCGCTCGTCCCCGGTGAAGGTCCTGCCGGCATTCGCCCCTTAGGCACCATCGCGGCCGGTACGCGCAGGACCGTCGAAGTCGAGCTGACCGCTCGCCAGACGGGGCGCCTGCAAGTTCGCGCGGAAGCGACCGCCGACGGGGGGCTGCAAACGCAAGCCCAGCAAGACGTGATCGTTCGGCGAGCCGTGCTGGAGGTTCAGGTCGATGGTCCGCCGATGAAATATGCCGGGACGCGGTCCCGCTACTCCGTCCGCGTGGTCAACTCGGGTGACGCGACCGCACAGGAAGTCGTTGCCGTGGCGACGCTTCCAGCCGGGGCACAGCAGATTGCGTGCAGCGACGGTGCGAGCGTGGATGCGAACCATGGGCAAGTCCAGTGGCAATTGGGCACACTGCGCCCCGGTGCGAGTCGAACGCTGGAACTGGAGTGCGTGCTCATGTCTCCCGGTGCAAATCGATTGGATTTGCGGACGGTGGCCGCCGGCGAGCTGAGTGCCGTGGCGTCTGCGGTCACTAGCGTCGAATCGCTGGCCGATCTGAAGCTGATGGTCAATGATCCCCAGGGCGCGGTCGCCGTCGGAGCCGAGGTGACGTACGAAGTCCGGATCATCAACCGAGGCACCAAGGCCGCGGAAAACGTCTTGATCCTTGGTTATTTCTCGGAGGGGATTGAGCCGGTTGCCATCCGCGGTTGGCGGGGCACGATGAACGAGGGCGAAGTTGTTCTCGAACGAATTCCCCGCCTTGGACCAGGGCAGGAGATGCTGGTGAAGATCGCCGCCCAGGCAAACCGTCCTGGAGACCACGTCTTCCGCGCCGAGTTGGAATGTGTGGATCCGGAGACCAAGCTCGCGGTCGAGGAATGGACCCGGTTCTACGGCGACCTGGGAGGCCAGGCGTCGCTGCCCGGCAGCGGAACGCCGGCAACGAGTTCGCCCGTCCAGGACGACCCGATTATGGAATGACGCTTCGGCAACGGAACGATCCGTAGAGGCAACGGTCGCCGGAATGTTTCCCGGCGACCGTTTTTTATTCGTGATGAACGAGCTTGTCCGCCGTCGAACCTAGGGCGTGTCGCGAAACCCGGCTACTCGATGGCGAGTGGTTCTTCGGCCTTCGGGTCGCGGATCCGAACGGCAAGGCGACCGGCCAACAGGTCGTCGATCGTCCGGCCCACCACCTCGGCACGCCAGCCACTTGCCAATGCGGGCAAAGGCTCGTTCGACGCTTCTGCGCCGCTGAGGCGGTATTCCACGAGATCTCGGACGTCCTGGACTGTTCCCACAAGACTCGGGGCCAGTCGCTTGGCGCGACAAATGCTGCTGAGCGCGGTCGAGATGAACTGACTGACGAGGTTGGCGTGCGTCGAGACCCGCTTGTTGTTGGATGTCGGCCATTCGCTTCGCGGCACCTCAAGAGCCCGCCGAATGCGGTCGGCCAAGATCGGAAAATGTCGCTGCGCGACGGCGCGCTCAATTCCCCGAATCGCACGAATCTGCTTCACATCGGCCTTGCCGCGACGAGCCAATTCGACGATCAGATCATCGCGCAGGATCCGTCGGGGCGGCCGATTCTGTCGCTCGGCTTCACCTTCACGCCACCGCCAGAGCTCGCGGACAATCACCATCGCCTTTTCGGAGAGCCCGGAAGTCCCAGAGACACGCCGCCAGTTCTCGCGGGTCTCGGCAGCCTCCATCTCCGTTTGCCAGCTCTCCATTTCCTCCTGCATCCAACCGGATCGCCCCAAACGTACGAGTTCTGCCGACAGCGAATCAAACAGGGGCCGCAGATAGAGAACATCTTGGAGCGCATATTCGATTTGACGTTCCGAGAGGGGACGTCGGCGCCAGTCCGTCCGCGTTTCGCCTTTCGTCAGTGCCTTATCGAGCAATCGCGTGATCAATTTGCTGTACGACGAGGGATATTCCAGGCCGATCAGCCCAGCCGCTAACTGGGTATCGAACAACCGCTGCGGACGTCGGCCGACCGCATTCAGACAGAAGCGGAACTCCTCCCGCGCCGCATGGACGATCGTTTGATGCTCCCCGTCACACAAGACTTCCCAAAACGGAACCACGCTGTCGAGTTCACGAGGGTCAATCACGGCGAGCCGATCGTCCGCAGCCACCTGAATCAGGCAAAGGTCCGGACGATAGGTGTCCTCCGACACAAACTCTGTGTCGAAGGCAATCGATCGCGCAGTGCGAAGCGTTTGGCAGAATTGCGTAAGCTGATCGTGGGTCCGAATGTAATCGTGCTGCACTGGGATCCCAGAGGCTGGACACGCGTGCGTCGCCGTGGGGGTCAGGGGACAAAGAGCAACCGTCGCGGCGTTAAATGGCCGACGGCGTTCCGCAACCCCGCACGTGGCAACAGGCGAGCGGGAGGGAGGAACCAGGACGACTCGAGTTCCCGGCATCTTAATCCACGGGAGCGGACGAAACCAGCCGAATTCCTGGGCTACCACGCGTCAGCGACGTCACCTTTGCAGTTTCGAGGGCTTCGAGTACGATGCACGGCAGGTGCCGGGCAGGAGTCCGTGTTGCCAATCGGCACGTCGCACCGGAGGGTAAGCGAATGGCTAGCGGCCTCATTGGAAATGAGGTGCCGGGAAACCGGTTGCGGGTTCGAATCCCGTGCCCTCCGCCTTGGTCCGCTGCAGGCAAAGTCAATGGTGTCGAACACGAGCCAATCCGTGACAATCGTCGTGCTCGACGGCCGAACGCTCAATCCGGGTGACAATCCGTGGACGAGCCTCGAGGATTTGGGGAACTTGCAGGTCTTTGAAGCGACGCCACCCGATCAGATCCTTTCTCGGTCTGCCGGCGCCGAGATTCTGGTGATTAACAAGATTCGCCTGACGGCGGATCTTCTGGCCCAACTGCCAAAGCTGCGATTCATCGCGGTCACGGCCACCGGTTACGACTGCGTTGACGTGGCCGCGGCATCTCGACAGGGGGTGCTCGTCGCCAATGTTCCCGTCTACGGTACGGATTCGGTGGCACAACACATTTTCGCCCTCTTGTTGCATATCCTCCACCGCGTTGACCTGCACGACCAGGCTGTTCACGAAGGTCAATGGACCGAGCGGGCGGATTTCAGCTTTTGGCTCAAGCCGTTGACGGAGCTCGCCGGCAAGACCTTGGGGATCGTTGGCTTCGGTCGGATCGGTCGCCGAGTGGGAGAATTGGGTCACGCCTTCGGCATGCGGATCCTGGCACACACACGTAGCACAACCGATCCGCCCGACTATCAACCGTTTGCTTGGAGTGAAATGGTTCCGTTGTTCGAACAAGCCGACGTGATCAGCCTGAATTGTCCGTTGACGGCCGACACCCGAGGCTTGGTCAATCGATCGTTGTTGGCGCATTGCCGAGAATCAACGATTCTGCTGAACGCAGCGCGGGGTCCGCTGGTGCAGGAAGATGATTTGGCCGAGGCACTGAACTCGGGGGGGATTCGTGCCGCTGGACTGGATGTCGTTGAACACGAACCGATTTCCCCGAACAGCCCTTTGCTGTCCGCCCGCAACTGCTTCATTACTCCGCATCACGCCTGGGCAACACGGGAAGCGCGCCGTCGTTTAATGGAAGTGACGGTGGAAAACGTCGCAGCCTTCCTTCGCGGCGCACCTCAAAATCTCGTTTCGCGCTAAGGCTCGAGTGCTGTGTCCAGTCAAGGAAGCAGGGTGCCACTGGCTCTGCCAGTGCGACGATTGCTCAAGTCAGCAAGCTCTGGCACTGGCGTAGCCAGTGGCACCCAACCCTAAATCCAAGCCTTGACAAAGCACTAGCAGAAACGGCAGCGATTCAATCGGCCGACCAATCCAAACCCACGTCAAGCCAGGGGGCGGAATGTGTGAGCGAACCCACGCTGATTCGATCCACGCCACTCTGGGCAATCTCGCGGACGGTCTGCAGATTGACGCCACCGGAGGCTTCCAGTTCAACATCAACGTGGCTTGCCGCCCGCATTTGAACGGCTTCGGCGAGCTGAGTTGGATTCATATTGTCAAGCAGTACGAGATCGGGTTGAGCGGGCAACACCTCGGCCAGCTGCTGCAAGGTGTCAACTTCGATTTCGACGATCATTCGCTCTGCTTCTTGCAGCGACAACGTGGCGGCCAGGAACTGGCGTGCCGCGGTCACGGCTTCGGCCGGCGTAAATCCCTGTTCCCCGCTCGCTTGACGCCCAAAGGCCAGATGATTGTCTTTGATCAACACCGCGTCGGATAATCCGGTTCGATGATTGCAGCCCCCACCGCAGCGCACCGCATATTTTTCCAGTCGTCGATAACCCGGGATCGTCTTTCGCGTATCGTAGATGCGCGCTCCCGTCCCAATCACGCGTTGCACGAATTGATGTGTCAACGTGGCAATGCCGGAAAGATGCCCAAAAAGGTTGAGGATGGGACGTTCTGCGACGAGTAGATCTCGAACCGACCCTTGAAAGGTCCCGGCAACGGTCATCGACGGCACCACCGCTCCATCGTCGAGACACGGATGCCATTGGAGACTCGCCTGGATCTCATCGAGAATCACCGGGATGGCGACCAAACCGGCGATCGCACCCGATTGTCGAATCACCAAGGATGCTCGTCCCTCGCCCTCGGGGGGCACAAGAGACACGGTCGTCCAGTCATGTCCGCGACCGAGATCCTCACGCATCGCCAGACGTACCAAATGGCGGCAATCGTCCTCTGCCGCCGCATCCCAAGTGACTTGAGCAAATTCCTTCCGCATGGCAACTCCTCTGGCTGATCGAACTCGTTACACTTGGACGTGCCGATGGGCCCATCTTCGCATCGCTCGAAGTGACCCTGGAACGCCTCGATCCAGGAGCCGGCTCCCTCGACAGTCGTTGGACCTTACGGTACGTGGGCATTGAATTCGATTCGCGATGGCAACGCCTCTCTTGAGAAACAACATGCGTGCCGCGGCGGTCCTGGCGGGGATGGCCAGTCTTCCGCTCATCGCTGGACTGTGCCTGCTGGGGTGGACCGGTCGACAAGCACCGCTGATTATAGCCGCCCTTGCTGGGCTGCTGATTGTGGTGGGTACGATTCTCACCGTCTATCAGCTGCTCTGGCTGAAGACACCGCGTCTGGCTCATACGACAGATCAACTGCTCGTCTATGTGCGGGGGTTGCGACCGATCCGCGTCCCTATTGATCTGGTGGAATGCTTTTTTCTTGGCCAGGCGCCAAGCCTGATTGTCACGCCGGAAGGCAAATCGATCGAGAATCGGACGGTCGTCGTCCGATTGGCGGAGCGTGCACAAGAATGGCATCGTCGAAAAATTCGTCGCGCCTTGGGCCATTGGTGCGATGGTTACATCACTCTCCGCGGGACCTGGTGTGAACCGCTGGATGGTGAGTTACTCAATCGGATGAATGCCGAACTCGTGAATCTACAGCGTCTTCGAAAGGCAGAACCAAGATGACGCGCGTCCTGATCAGCGTTCGCTCCGTCGCCGAATGCCGTGTGGTCCTATCCGCCGGAGCGGACGTGATCGATATTAAGGAACCGTCGCGCGGTTCTCTCGGGCGACCCGCAGAACACGTCATCCAGCAGATTACGGCACTCGTCGGCACCCAACGGCCCGTCAGCGTAGCGATGGGAGAACTGCTCGATTGCTCGGCCCAATCACTTCGCAAGCTACCCGCGGAACTCACCTACGCCAAGCTCGGACTGGCAGGCTGCAACAAGCGGGACGATTGGCGCGAACTCTGGTGGCAGGCCTGCACGTTGTTGCCCAAGTCAACCGAGCGCGTGGCCGTCGTGTACGCGGACCAAGAACGGGCGGAATCCCCCGAATGGCGAGAAGTCCTTGATCAGGCCACACACTTGGGTTGTCGCGTGCTGCTGATGGACACCTTCGATAAGACGGGTGGCAATTTGCTCCATCACTTCGAGCCTGCTGCGCTCTTATCGCTTATCACGACGGCACGCGATTGCGGTTTGCGCGTTGCGTTGGCCGGCTCATTAGATTTGAGCTGTCTGCCAGAAATCTTGCCGCTGCGCCCCGACTGGATTGCGGTTCGCGGGGCCGTCTGTCGTCAAGGACGCGAGGGCGGAATCGATCCGATCGCAGTTTCCGAATTCCTGAAAACTGTTCGTGCGTCATCACAAATTGCGTGCAGGCTCTGAGAGCAGGAATTTTGCGGTTGTCAAGGCACATTCAAGGGCACGCGGATTGCAGTCGTCTGCGATTCATCACGCAGCGACAAACTTGTTGACTTTCCGGAATGCCACTTGGATACTGGGATTCCCATGAAGAAGGAAATGCTGGCTGCATGGAAGCTGCACGTCTTTTCAATGCTCCATGATTTGTGTTGCAACCGAGAGAGGAGACAGGTCGTGGCTAAGTCCGTGCTCGAAGCAATTCAAGCCGGTGATTGGGACTTTGAGCCCAAGAGGGCGACGGAAAGGGAATTCAGAGCCACAGACGCCCTACCCGGGAGTCCCGAAAAGCTAGAGATCCTGGCCCGCCGAATACGTGATGGTCTTCCGCTTTGGCACCCGAACGATCGTCACACTTTCGATGGGACTCTGTTGGCGGAATGACCCGACACCGCCATTGATTCACCCACGCAATACTCTTCGCAACTCTTCAGTCCGTTTCGCAACCTTTCACTCTCGTCTAGACTGGATTCCGTATCCGCCCGCATGTTTTCGCGGACCGACAAGCAGAATCCGAGTAATTAAAAACCGGGAAATGACTCGATGCCCTCGTTCTCTACCGAAGTGCCCCACACACTCGGCCAAAGCACAGCACAAGGCAAGCTGGCGAAGTTCGTTGATCAAATGATCGAACAATACCAGGATCAGATCAGCCATGCCGATGGCGTTTGGGAAGGCAACATTCTGAAATACACGCTGACCACCTTCGGGATGAAGATCGATGGAAAGCTCACCGTCACAGACAACAAGGTAACGGCAGATGGCAATCTTCCGTTCGCCGCCTTGATCCTGCGCGGCAAGATTGTCGAGGGCGTTCGCGACGCACTTGAAGCCGCCCTGGCCTGAACTCGCCGCGATTCGCCAGGGGATTTCGGGGTTGTTTCCTTGGCTTCTTCGCAGGACAATAAATTGCATGCGTTTCGCGCGATGCGAAACCTTGATCGTCTCTTCGGTACCCCAAATTGGGAACGACAATGAGCGAGAAAACGAACCGCCGTAATTTCCTAAATCAGACACTACTCGGTGCTGCCGGCGTGGGGGCGGCGTTGGGCCTGGAAGAGAAAATCCTCTTGGCTGCTCTGGAGGAAGGTGCCGATCAGACAACCACAGAACAACCCGATATCGGAGAAGGGGAGATGCCCTGCGGTCAAATCGGGAACGTTCGCCTTAGTCGCTTATTCCTCGGTGGAAACCTCGTCGGCGGTTGGGCTCACAGCCGCGACTTGCTTTACGTTTCGATGCTCTTTAAGGCGTACAACACCGACGAAAAAATCTTCGAGACGCTCGCGCTGGCCGAGCAATGCGGCGTCAACACAATCCAGGCCGATCCTCGTTGTCAGGATGTCGTACGGGATTACAACGAGCGTCAGGGCGGAAAAATGCAGACGATGGTCTGCGTGTTTGCTGACGCGGATGAAACACGTATGCGCGACCACGTCCGAACATTGATTGACAAGGGAGCGACACTGCTGTACACGCATGGTGAGGTAACCGATCGTCTGACGATGGCTGGACAAATCGACGTCCTGGCAAAGGCTGTCGAAATCATGAAAGCCGAGGGCGTTCCAGCGGGAATCGGCAGCCATTCCCTAGAGACTCCGATCGCCTGCGAAAAGCATGGCCTTCCCGTGGATTATTACGTGAAGACCCTGCACATGGACCGTTACTGGTCGGCGACCCCCGAGGAAAACCGCGAAGAATGGTGCTGGTATAAAGGCCATAGGTCGGAGCACGGCGGATACCATGACAACATGTGGTGTCTCAACCCGGAGGAGACGATCGCCTTCATGGAGACGGTCGAAAAACCGTGGGTGGCCTTTAAGGTCATGGCGGCCGGCGCCATTCGTCCAAAAGTTGGTTTCTCCTACGCCTTTCGCCATGGTGCCGACTTCATCACAGCGGGCATGTTCGACTTCCAGATCGCCGAAGATGTCAAGACCGCCAAAGACATTCTGCGGAAGCTGGACGATCGGAAGCGGCCCTGGCGTGCATAGAGAGCTTTCCGTTGCTGCAACAGGTCCACGAAGTGGGGCGGCGTGCCCGTCGACTGCTATGGATCCGCGGGCTCTTGACCTTTTTCGCAGCCATGGTCCTGCTGATCGTGGTCGCCGTTCTCCTGGACTATGCCCTGCATCGCGAAGTGGTCGGCCTGCGCTGGATCCTGTCAGGGACCATTCTGTTTTTGCTCACCGTCGTAGGAACCAGGATTCTGGTTCCGCTTGTGCAAGCCAACACGAGCGATATTCAAATTGCACGCTGGATCGAACGCAGCTTGCCCGATCTGGACGACCGGCTTTCAAGTGCCGTCGCATTTCTGCAAACGACGGACGAGGATGTGACAGCCGGTTCATCAAGTCTGCGCGCGGCTTTGGTTCGGCAAGTCCGTACCGAGTTGAACGCACTTGACCTGCCCCAAGTCTTGGACACGCGTCCCGTCCGGCGGGCCGCCTTCGTTGCAGCCGGTTCACTGCTCTTCGCTGCAGGAATCGTTGCTTGGAGTCCGGTCGATTGGAGCATTGGCCTGTCGCGGCTGGCATTTCCCTGGAAGTCCCTGCGCTGGCCGACCGTTCATTCGCTCGCTTTCGATCCTTTGCCAAAACAGATTGCGCAGGGTGCAGATCTTACCCTACGCGTAATTGATCAACGTGGCAGATTACCGTCCCAGGTCGACCTCTGGTACCGATCGGGCGATCGATCGTCGGATCAGGCAGTCCGCTATGCAATGCAACTCCGCGATCAATATGCCGAATGGCATCTGCCGCGATTGCAGCAATCGTTTCAGATCCGTGCGGAGGGGGGGGACGATCGGAACATGGAGTGGATCAACGTCGAAGTCGTTGAGGCTCCAGAACTCAAGAAACTCCAATTGTCCATTGTCTCCCCCGCCTACACCCAGTGGCCGCCAGAAAATGTTCCGCTCCATTTCCAAGCCTTGCAGGGCAGCCGAGTGGCCCTGCAAGCCACTGCAGACCGACCCCTCCAATCGGCATCCGTGCGATGGCAGTCTGAAGACGGAACCGAAACCGTCATTCCGTTAACTCTCACCGACGGCAACACCTCGCTGACCCTGAGCGAACGGGATGATCCGGCCTGGACCGTCGACGCAACGGGGCGATTCTATTTCGAGCTCATCGATCGTCGCGGGATCGTTGCTCATCTGCCGGCCGGTTCGGTAACGGTACTCCGCGACGAGGAGCCATCCATTGCATTGCGGCAACCCGATGAAGATTTCCCCGCTGGCCCACAGACGACGGTCCCGCTGCAGGCGATCATCTCCGACGATCTGACCATTCAGACCATCCGACTGATCTACACCCATCCGGCTCAAATGACCGAAGAGCCAGCGTCAGTCGTGCTGTTTGAGCGTCAGCAGGCACCACGATCGCGGGGTGAGACACTGCAGGACGCCGACGTCCTGCCGTTCTCAACCGATTGGCGCTTAGCCGAGATCCCCGGCCTGGAACCCGATACGGTGATCTCGTGGTGCTTACAGGCAGAAGACATTCGTGGCCAAAACAGCTCGACGATAAGCTTCCATTGGACCTTGAATCGCGATCTCGATCTGGATCTTCATTTTGCTCAGAAACAGCAGCAGATTCTCAAACGCGTTGGGAAAGTGCGCGAACATCAGCAGGCAGCGATTGAGGCGCTCCAACGAACCATCGAAACCTCGACCCAATCGCGGACCATCACCAACGCGGTCTCCGAAGAACTTCAAGCGTTATCGCTGGCCCAACGCAATATTCGCGAATCGCTCACGGACTCGCCGACATCCATTCTTGACGAGCTGAGAGATCAGTGGGAGATGATTCGTCGCACCGGAGTTCCGATGCCGGCGCGCGAGAGTCTGTATCGCGAATGGATTTCTTGTCTCGAACGACTGGATCGCGATGTACTGGCCCGAATCGATTCTCTCCTCCGTCGATCGGTGCTCACTGCAACTTCCGATGTCCCGCAGCAACTCGACGACAACATGATCGTTCGGCTCGAGGAGAGCCGATCTCTTCAAGCGGACCTGATCCGACAACTCGACGAGATTCTTTCGCAGGCGCAGCGAGAAGACTCGGTGAGACAGCTTACCCAACAGCTGGCCGAACTAAAGGAAGAACAGCGAGTTTTGCTACGCGACACCACGGACTTGCTCGATGCGACGCTCAGCGAACCTCTCACACGATTCAACGATTCGCTGCAGGACACACGGCGCGCGGTCAGGGATCGCCAAATGGAGTTGGCAAGAACGACGGAGCAATTGCTTACTCATCTGGAAGAGGTGCCGCAAGACACGAGTCCGACCGCAGCCGCGCGATTCGCGGCGATACGCCGATTGGCATGGCAGGCCGGCATTACTCAGCATATGCGCCGCGCGGCCGAGGAAATCGATCAGGCACGCGTCGCAAACGCAACCGAGCAACAGAAACAGGCGGACACGATCTTACAACAAATGGCCGATCTATTGTCGGGAGTTGCCCTGACCGGTCCGCACGACGGAATGGAGTCGGATCGCGCGACGGAACGAAGTATGATCCCGCAACAACAGATCGCATCCCTCGCAGTCCGGCAAACAGATATCTGCCGGGCAACGACTGCGGCATGGGAGCCATCCGCGGAGTCGAATCAACCTGCAATCGCAACTGCCGTTGTGGAATCACTGGCCAATCAACAGTCGGTTCTGGCGGCAGACACGCAACAGATCGCCCACCAAGTGGCAGGACGAAAGGTGGTGTCGTGGCTGCTGTGGCAAACGGCATCGCAGATGGAAGAAGCGGCGGAACTGCTCAAAGCAGCTGATGCTGGCCAAATCACGCAAGAAAAACAGCAGCGAGCACGTGACCAACTGCAACGACTGACTGAGCTTCTGAGCGTTGAAGAGACGCCAACACCACCGCTCGGCGAAACGCAACCCATTCCGAAGCGAGACGCGCAAGCATCCGGGGAGCGAGAACGACAGTCGGCGCAGGTGCCTCGCCTCGAAATCCAGTTGCTACTGGCCTACCAGCGGGCGCTGAATCAGCGGGTCGCTGCTCTACGGAATCGCATCCCCCAGACGGCTCCGCCCGAATCGGCCGCAATGCGTGAATTGTCCGAGCTAGCGCGCCAACAGGGAGAACTTGCGAATCTGCTGAATGAACTCATCCAACCCAAGGATCGCGCGCCGCTAGATCTTTCTCCCTGATAGAATACGGGGCGGAGGTGACGTCATGCCCAACCGATTGTCTTGCGAACAAATCACTTCGACGAGGCCGTCGTTGCGAATTGCGGAGCACATCTTCATTGCGTGCTGCGGGATAACAATGCTGGCTTGGATTCCGGCCACCGGATCCGGCCAGTCGGATGCAGAAGTGTCGTCGACTTCCGATTTAGACACCGAGCTTTTTCGGAACCTGGGCGGCTTCCAGCCGAGCGAACCAACGCAGCGAGTTGATCAGACCAACGAGAGCGAAGGAGATCCGGCCACAACGGCGGATGAGAACGTCTTGCCGACGGTTCAAGTCGACCGCTGGGCGACGCTGCAACAACAGATGCGTGAGGTCCAACAACGACTCAACCGGGTGGATCTCGGTCCGACGACCACTCGACTTCAGCAAGAGATCGTGGACGGATTGCGAGACTTGCTTCAACAAACCTCCAGGCCATCGCCTCCTTCGGCCAATGGCGCAGAGGCTTTAGAGCGATCGACCAATCCATCTGCCGCGCGGCCCACGCCTCTCGAGACATCCCGAACGATGACGGAGACCTCTTCGGAGCGTTCGTCGAGGCCACTTTCTGCCGACCGGCTGAACCCTCAAGAACTCCTGGAGAGAACGTGGGGACACTTGCCTGGCGATGTGCGCGAACAGTTGCATGCGACTCAGCCTGAACAATTCTTGCCAGAGTATTCCCAACAGATTGAACAATACTTTCGGTCCGTTTCCGAATTGGATCGCTCAGCGTCCGGAAGCCCTTGAACGGGGTCACAAGTTCACATGACATGCGCACTAATCATTTGTTTCATCTGTAGCGGCCTTTTCCCCTGGTCTGCCCGTGCGTTGGGCGCTGCGCCCGAGGCTGCGACGGAGTCGGCAACGCAGGTGCTCACACCGAAGGCCCAGTCGGCGATCAATCGAGGCCTAGCGTTCCTGGCCAACCGTCAGCTAGAAGACGGCTCCTTCGGGAGTCGCGGCTACAGTCGCAACGTGGCGGTGTGCAGTCTATGCGGCCTTGCATTTCTTTCCTCCGGCAGCACTCCGGGACGCGGCCCTTATGGTGCGCAGATCGACCGCTGCCTGGATTACCTACTGGATCACGTCGAGGATAACGGGTTCATCGTGGATCCCGAAAGCAGCAGCCACGGACCTATGTATGGCCATGGTTTTGGAACACTTTTTCTCGCCGAAACCTACGGGATGTCGCCGCGACCGGACCTCCGTGACAAGCTCTCGCGGGCTGTGAAGCTCATCATCGACACGCAGAACGACGATGGTGGATGGCGCTATCAGCCCCAAAGGTCCGACGCCGATCTTTCAGTGACAGTCTGCCAAATCATGGCTCTACGAGCAGCAAGAAATGGTGGCCTGTACGTGCCGGGCGAGACCGTCCTACAGTGCATTTCCTATGTGAAGCGAAGTCAGAATCCGGATGGAGGATTCATGTACTTGATCAGTGGTGGGCCGAGTGATTTTCCTCGCTCCGCCGCCGGTGTCGTCTCCCTCTACAGCGCGGGAGTGTATGAAGGTGCAGAGCTGGAACTGGGACTGAAGTACCTCGAACAGTTTCCCCCGACTCAGTCCCCCGACGATCTGCAATCTCATTTCTTCTACGGCCAGTATTATGCGGTCCAAGCGATGTGGCAGGCGGGAGGCGAGCGCTGGGCACGTTGGTTTCCGGAAATCCGCGATCTATTGATTTCGCTGCAGTCCGAGGACGGATCATGGAGCAGTTCGATCTGTCCCGAGTATGGAACTGCGATGGCGACGATCATCCTCCAAGTCCCCAACGATTGCCTGCCCATCTTCCAGCGATGAATTCAGGATTGTCAACGTCGAGAGTCAGTCGCCGTCGGCTTTGCCTCGTGACCGGGGCGCTGCTGATGATGATGGCACACCCGAACCTGCTGGCTGCCGAATCCACCTCGACGATCCTGATGCTCGATGGCACGCATCGCCAAGCGGATTTGGTTTCGCTGGCCCGTGGACAACTTACTTTGCGAACGGGTCCCCAGCTGCAAACGGTACCTCTGAATCAGATCGTTCGATGGCAGCGACCGCATCAATCCGCCGCGCCTCCTGGTTTACTCCTGATCGACGGCAGTTTTCTGGCGCTGTTGAGTTCGGCGAGTTTGCAGCTGCGGTCGGAGTCATGGTTGACTATTGACAGTCCGATTTGGGGCACTGTTAATCTCCCCTGGCACACGGTCCGAGCCGTGGTTGTCTCTCGATCGGCAAGTCGGCGGGAGGCAACGTGTCTGCGAGACGAATTGGCATCGACCAACGGTAGCTCGGATCAGATTTGGCTGGACAATGGCGACCGACTCAGCGGCAATCTGCTCGCCCTGGGTAACCAGGAAGTCGTTTTTCGCTTGGAGCAACGTGAACTGACGATCGGATTGGAACGGGTGCGCGCCATTCTTCCGGATCCATCTCGCAGATCGGAAAGTCGCACGTCCGAAACGGATGTGCTCGTGGGATTAAGCGATGGGAGTCAATTGCGCGCCGGCGCAGTGGACTTCGACGAACAATCTTTGCTGGTTGAATGTCTGCCCGACGTGATCCTTGAAACGGATCCGGAACTTTCCCCGACCGGTCCGCTAGACCTTGTTCTATTGCAGCCGCTGGGTGGTCGAACCGTCTATCTGTCCGATCGCGAACCGTTGGATTATCTACATCTCCCTTATCTGAGCGTTCGCTGGTCGTTAGGTCGCGACCGCAATCTGTTCGGTGATCGACTTTGCGTTCAAAACGTCGAATATGCGAAAGGTCTTGGAATGCACAGCACTTCGCGCGCGGCGTACGTGCTGCAGGAAGGTGACCTGCAGTTCGACGCACTGTTGGCAATCGACGACTCTGCAGGGCAGGGGGGAAGCGTCGTGTTCCGCGTGTTTCTCGATCGCGATGGAGGCTGGCGTCCTGCTTTCGAAAGCCCAACCATTCGCGGCGGCGAGGCGCCGCGCTCCTGTTCGGTTGATCTCCGCGGAGCATCCCGGATCGCCTTGGTTGTCGACTACGCAGATCGCGCGGATGAACTAGATCATGCCGACTGGCTTGATGCGCGCATTCTGCGCAGCAGGCCATCAACGGATGGAGCCGAAAACCGCCGCTCCGATCGCGAGAGCCAGGAGGACTAGCAACACGATCAGCAGGATCACAACAATCCGGGATGTCCGGTAGCGCACGTGCGGTGTCTGCGTGATCACCTGTCGGTACTCGTCGGAAAAGACGATCACGCCTTTCTGAGACAACAACAGATATAAGAAGTAAGAGCCAATCAGTGTTCCCACTGGCACACTGAAGAGCATCAGTACGGACACAGCTGCGGCGGGAATACGGGACCAACTGTGGAGGTTCCGCAATCCGTGCGCGAGCACCAGCTGGGCGATCCCCATGAAGACACCGAGCGCAATGACCAGGATCTCGACCACGCCCAACGATTGCGAGGCCCGCCAGATCTGCGCTAACAGTCCGGCGGTCACCAGCATGCCCAATCCGCCGCCCAGGTAGAACAGCGTACCCATCGCCTTGACCGAAGCCTCGTGGCTCAGGTATTTCAGCCGCGTCGAAACGGCATCGGGATGCGCCTCGACGGACGCATCCTCAACGTGAGACGGAGCGTAAGGATTCGGGACCTGGTCCATGCGTTCCCTGTTACGCGCCGAACTTACCCAATCGTCCGGCGTTGGCCAAGGCGAGCGACATCAGGTACTTCGCTTCAAATTGTCCGAGCCCACCACTGATGCACTCTCGCTCGCTGAATGCCGGTTTGCCATCGGGACGACAACAGTCGGACACAAGGAGCGTGGGAACGGGGTGCCAGCTGTGACTGCGCAAGAAACAGGGCGTGCTGTGGTCCCCGGTCACGATCAAGACGGTGGGGTTGAGTTTCGTCACGCGAGGAATGGCAGCATCCAACTCTTCAATCCGTTTCACTTTGGCTTCAAAGTTCCCATCTTCGCCCGTACTATCGGTGTACTTGAAATGGATGAAGAAGAAACTGTAATCGTTCCATTTCTGTTCGAGCAGATCCATCTGGTCTGTGAGCGTCAACGGAGCTCCGAGGATTTCCATCCCCACCAAACGTGCCAGCCCCTTGTACATCGGATAGACGGCAATCGCCGCCGCGTGTAACCCGTACACCTCCTGGTAGGAAGGAAGATCCGGTCGCGACGCAAAGCCGCGCATCGTCAAGCCATTCGCTTTCGACTGGTCGGCAAGAAGACGGCGGGCCTGATCAACGAAGTCGCGGGCCAGATGTGCGGTTCGCTCGCTGTCCGGATGCGTCGCGGCTGGATCGAGCGGCGGTACACCCGTCTTCTGTGGATCAGTGTCGGCCACATTTCCACCAAGATCCCGTCCCCGGAAGACAACGACGAACCGATGCTCCTTGACCGGTTCCACAAACACTTCCGCACCCTCCAGTTTGATCTCTCGCAACCGGATCGCCAGCGGTGCGCTTTCTTCCGTCGCAATCCGTCCGGCGCGACGATCCGTAATACACCCATTGGTATCCAAAGTGCAAAAGTTACAGCGAATCGCCACGTCACCGGGCTGCAATTCGAAACCGATGCCGGTCGCTTCGAGAGCTCCCCGACCGATCAAGTAACGCAACGGATCGTATCCGAAAAGTCCCAAATGCCCCGGACCACTTCCCGGACTAATCCCCGGTAGGATGGGAATGCTGCCTCCCTGGACACCAGTTTTGGCCAAGGCATCCAGGTGGGGCGTCTTCGCCGCTTCCAATTCTGTCGGACCGTCGGGGCGAAGAGGCAGCCCACCGAGGCCATCGGCGACGAGCATCACGATTTTCGAATCGTTTTCGGTGTGAAGGGTCCGGGTCAAATCGTGAATGTCCATGGGCATGCCTTTTTCGATAGCTTCCGAGGGTCGCAAGCGAATTCTGCAGAATGACACTAGATCAAGCGCGTCTCAAAACCGGGAGGGCGAGACTCGTGCCGAGCCGAAAGTGCGGTAAACCCCGGTTCAGCACGAGCCTCGACCTCCCAAAGAACGGTCTGGAAACCGCTTCTATTACATGTGGTAACAAAAAGTCGCTGACAGACAAGATGTCGGTGGCCCTTTTCCGGCACCGCGCTCCGGACGACATGCTGGTCAAGCTCGCGCCGGTCCGTTATTCTTTTCTCCGCCCGCGATCCCGACGAAGAACCACCAAACGGGCCGGCGGCGCAGTTTGTGAGTATCGTGTTCCTACAAAAGCAAAATCAGTCCGGAGGAGTCCATCATGGCAACGGAACTTACCTGGTTGGGACATGGCAGCTGGATGATCTCGACCGGCGAGTCAACGGTACTGCTGGATCCGTTTCTGGATGATTCGCCCTCGGCTCCCGTGAAGGCCGCGGACGTCTCGGCTGATTTCATCCTGGTTTCCCATGGTCATTTCGATCACGTGGCCGACGTCGCATCGATCGCTCGAAGAACCGGAGCAACCATTGTCGGAATCTTTGAAATCGCCGAATGGTTTAAACAACAGCACCAACTGGAAACCACGCTGGCGATGAACCTGGGCGGATCGGTTGAACTGCCATTCGGCCGTGTGAAGATGACACCAGCCTGGCATAGTTCACAACTGCCTGATGGTTCCCCCGGTGGAACCCCCTGCGGATTCCTACTCTATCTGGAGGACGGCGTCGTCTACTTTGCCTGCGACACTGCCTTATTTGGCGATATGAAACTACTTGCGTCGCAGCAGGTCGATCTGGCCGTGCTGCCGATTGGGGACCTGTTCACCATGGGACCTGCCGATGCACTCGAGGCAGTCCGACTGATCGAACCGAAGAAAGTAGTTCCCGCGCATTACAACACTTGGCCCCCCATTGAACAGGACGCTTACGCCTGGGCGAAACAGATTGTGGCGATGACGAACGCAGAGCCGGTCGTTCTGGAACCGGGCGGCAAGATCACACTCTAGGCAAGCATGCGATTCGCGTCGGTCTGCTCCCAAGGTGGAGAATCGGCAGCCGGGCCAACCGTCCAGATCGATTCCGGATAGTGTTGGGAGGCGCACCGCGTTCTGTCGAGGAAAAGCGGCGCACATGGAGATTGCCGACCACGTTTCCGGCAGGCGTTCGTAGAAGTTGCATGTTTCGTCAGCTCGTGGCCGAATTCGTGAGAATTCGGAGGCTTTCTTGGTGGGTCCCTCTGCTCGAGACCCCCGAATTCTCACGAATTCGGCTTCACGCAACTTCAAGACAGGCGTTCGAGCGGAGGAACCGCCACCTGAATCTCGTCGTCAACGACGCGGATCGGAAAGCTGTCAACTTTCAATCGAGGATTGTCACACCAGGTTCCGTCGCAAATTCGAAATCGCCAAGCGTGCCAAGGACAGCTGACAACACCTTCTTCCACATACCCCTCGGCCAGCGATGCCCCCATGTGCGGGCAGAGATCGTCGATCGCATGGTAGGTATCGTGTTCCCGAAACACAGCAACCATGCGTCCGTTCACCACGAACGAGGCACCGGCGCCTTCGGCAATTGCCCCGACGCGCGCAACCGTGACGTATTCTGCTTCCTTCCCTTTGTCCATCGTCTCGACTACCACTCCTGAAATCCGGGTGTGAACTCCTCCATTAGGATGCTGGATACCAATCGATTGTAGAGAACTATCGACGGGCGACGACCCGGAGTCAGCTGCGCACAGAAAAAAAAGCATACTGCGGCGGGGTGCACGTCAACCTCTGATCTTCTCGGTGGCCCGCTCTGTCTTCTCTGTGTTGTCTTCTCTGCGTGCGTAGGCCGACGTGTCTCGAGTCGGCCTCGATGCCTCCAGCGGCCGATCTCTGCCCAGGTCGTGGGTTGGGCAGGTGTGCCGACTTGAGACAAGTCGGCCTACAGGGGCCTGCACACAATCTCGAGATCCTCCGATTAACGTCTTGGCCCGCCAACCCAAATCAGCAAAAAGATACGTGCACCCGGAACGGCAAAGTAAGACCATCTGGCCTACAACGGAGGTCCGAATCGTGCGATACTGAAGGCGAGTGTCCTCAGCTCGAATCGAGAGCGGGGACCCGGGAGGATTCCGAATCGATGGCCTGTGAGTTGCGTGGATGACCGACTTCCCCTTGAAAGACCGCTTGCTCGCCGAGGTTCTGCCCAAAGTCCAGCAACCCGCCCAGTATCTGGGAGGAGAATGGAATATCGTGCGGAAAGACCACCGCGCCGTCCGCGGTCGAGTCTGTTTGGCGTTTCCCGACACCTACACCATCGGCATGAGTCACCATGGACTCCAGGTGTTGTATGCCCTCATGAACCGTCGTCCGGATTGGGCGTGCGAACGGGCCTTCACCCCGTGGCTGGATATGGAGCGTGAGCTTCGACGGGCCCAGTTGCCTCTGTACAGCCTCGAGACGTTCACCCCGCTCTCGCAATTCGACGTGGTCGGCTTTTCGCTCCAGTATGAGATCTGTGCGTCCAATGTTCTGACGATGCTGGATCTTGGTCAGATTCCCCTGCGGAGCCTCCAGCGCGGGATTCATGACCCGCTCGTGATCGCCGGTGGACCGTGCGCTCAAAATCCCGAACCACTGGCTCCGTTCATCGACGTTTTTGTCAGTGGGGACGGCGAACCCAGCTTGCCCCTCATCTGCGATGGCTGGTTGGAGGTCCGCCAGACGGTGCTGGACGAAATGACTTCGACCAACCCGAGCCAACCGATCGCGGCCGATGACGACGCCCGACTACGTGCCGAGGCACTGGCCCGATTGGCGGCCCGACTGCCATTCTGCTACATCCCGAGATTCTATGAGCCGGAATATTCCGGCGGGCGTTTTACGGCACTCTATCGCAATCGGCGTGACGTCCCTGAATCGATTGAGCCGGCCGTCGTCGCGGACTTGGAGTCCATTCCGTTACCAACGCGTCCAGTCGTTCCCTACATCGAATGCGTTCACGATCGAATCGCGATTGAGATCATGCGTGGTTGTCCGTGGCAATGCCGTTTCTGTCAAAGTACAGCCATTAAGCGTCCGCTGCGTTTCCGGTCCGTCGAGACGATCGTCGAGGCTGCTCGGGAGAGCTACCAGAATACCGGTTTCAATGAGATCTCTCTGCTTTCGCTCTCCAGCAGTGACTATCCGCATTTTGCCGAACTCGTCGAGCGACTCAAGGAGGTGTTCTACCCGCTCGGCGTGAGTATTTCCGTCCCCAGCTTGCGGGTGAACGAGCAGTTGCGCACCTTGCCTGCACTGATCGGCAATCGGCGACGTTCTAGTTTAACTCTCGCGCCCGAGGTCGCTCGGGATGACATGCGCGAACAGATTCGTAAGAAGATTCTCAACGAAGACCTCTTTGAAGGATGTCGGCAGGCGTTCCGCCAAAACTACGAAAGCGTCAAGTTGTATTTTCTGTGCGGATTGCCTGGCGAACGCCCCGCGGATCTGGACGGGATCGTCGAGATGAGTGAGACGATCGCTCGTATCGGCAAAGAAGAGCGGGGGCGTTACGCAAAGGTCACCGCCAGCGTATCGAATTTCGTTCCCAAAGCCCACACACCGTACCAATGGAACGCGATGCAAACCCGCGAGTACTTCCACTGGGCACATCGCTACCTGAAGCAGAAATGCAGCTTACGAAGCGTGACCATAAAGTGTCATGACGTCGACACAAGCCTGCTGGAAGGGGTGATCAGCCGAGGCGACCGGCGCGTCGCCGAAGCAATCGAACTGGCTTGGCGACGCGGCGCACGCCTGGATAGCTGGCGTGAGCACTTTGATGCCGATCGCTGGTGGCAGGCCTTGGCGGACACCGGCCTGGAAGTGGAGCGGTGGATCCATCAACCCTACCAGTTGACCGACCGTCTTCCCTGGGATCACGTGAACGTCAAGTACGGTCGGGCATTCCTCGAAAAGGAGCAGACTCGTTCTCAGACCCAACTGCTTTCCATGGTCGAAGTAGACTAGTGCTGCGTCACAGCTTACGATTGGGGAACGATGGACTTCCACTCCGTGGATGCCAATTTACGCCGACGGGCTGGAAGTCCGTCATACCCGTGCTACGCAACCCTAATTCCTCCGCTGTGACCAAGCTCTCGGGGTAGCCATGACCCGCAAAGACGCCGTTAGCCCTCGGACGAGTCCAGCTCCCGTCGTGACGTTGGCCGATTTTCAGAGACTCATTCGAGAAATGTATCTGGTCAAGGACCAGGCCCGCGGAATCGACGGCACATTCATGTGGCTCATGGAAGAAGTCGGTGAACTCGCCGCCGCGCTTCGCGACGGTTCACACGAAGATCGGATGGAAGAATTCGCTGACGTTCTCGCCTGGCTGACAACGATCGCCAACGTGAGTCAGGTAGACCTGACGCAGGCGGTCCTTCGAAAATACGGAACGGGTTGTCCCGGATGTCGTCAGTTCGTCTGCCAATGTCCGGATGAGGGCAAGCCGTGAGACGATTCTCCGGTCCGGTAATGGCAAAGATCACGGTCCGCAGCGGAATTGGAAAGACTTTTCAGGAAACAGGCCGCAAACCGAAAGAAACCCAGCCGAAGTGCGGCATCGACTGACCGACATCGGACCGCCAATGCGATTCGCATCATCACAACTTGGGCCCTCGCTCCGATTGCTCGGCGCGATTCTGCTTGCGTCCGGGCTTTCCGCGTCGGATCCTGTGCAGGCAGCCGTGTCGATCGAGGAGGTCACCGTCGGAATCGCGGGGCTCTACAAGGTCGGCCATTGGACTCCGGTCGAAGTTCGACTTCAAACGGATTCCGCGCCGACCGCCGGTCGACTGCGTCTGTTCGTTCCCGACGGGAACGGATTGCAGTCCGTCTACGAAAGCAAGCCGATTCAGCTGGCAGCGGGCCGGGCCACGCGGTGTCTGCAGTACGTTCGTTTCGGACAACGTTCGGCGGGTATCGACGTCGAGTTCCAAGCCGAGGACGGTTCACGATGGCAGAAACGAATTCCCGCCGGCGAATTGCCCGATGCGTTGTATTCGAGCCAACGGCTGATTCTGAGTGTCGGACCGGAGATGGGCGTCGCTGCCGCCGTGCAGTCGCGTCCTCAATGGTTGAGATCACGCCTGGCGCATGCGCACGTCGCGCGGCTTGCCGACCTTCCTCCGCATTGGCTGGGCTTCGGCGGTCTCGATGCAATCGTGCTCGCGACAAGTCAACTGCAACTGGACCAACCGCTCGAACAAGAGCGTTGGCAAGCGATTACGAGATGGGCGGAACTGGGAGGTTCCGTCGTCCTTGCGGCCGCTTCGCGGGCAGCGATGATTGCGTCCGTGGAGCTTCCCCTTTCGCGCATGTTGCCCGGCGAGTTTGAACGTGTCATCCTGCAACGGCAAACGACCGGTATCGAGCAATTTGCCGAGGCGACTCAACGCCTGGATCAGCTGAACTCGTCCGCCACCGAGTTCTCCGTTCCGATGTCGGTTTTTCAACGAACGCACGGACGAGTCGAAGCTTATGAGGGCATTGGACTGAGTCAACAGCCCGCCGTGATGCGGTATGGCATCGGTCTGGGACGGATCACCTTCGCTGCTTTTGACCTGGACCAGGAGCCGTTTCGCGATTGGACGGATCGACCACGACTGGTGGCCAAGTTGTTGGCGTTCGCCCTGGGCGAGCAAGATGGTGGAACGCTGGAAAGGGCAGGGGAGAGGCGCGCTCGAACGGTCCAGGGTCCTCGCGACATGTTAGGGCAGTTGCGGACCGCACTGGATCAATTTGAAAGCGTCCGATTCGTTCCCTTCTCCTTGACTGCCGGATTGATCACCGTCTACCTGCTCCTGATTGGGCCGGTGGATTACTGGGTGCTTCGCCGCTATCTTCGTCTGGAATGGACATGGCTGACTTTGCCGCTGACAGTTGTCCTCTTCCTGGGGCTGGCCGTGATCTTAGCCCGCAGCTGGAAGGGACAGAGCGTCCAAATCCGCCAGGCGGAAATCGTCGACCTGGACGTGGACAGCGGTTGGATCCGCGGAAACTGCTGGACGCACGTTTTCAGTCCCAAAACGACCCGCCTTGCACCAGAGCTCCGGGTCCGGCTGCCGCTAGAATGGAGCGGCGAACCACAACAGATCGTTTCGTGGGAAGGCTTTCCGAGTGACCGCTTCGGGGGAATGGACAGCAGCTTTCAGCCTTCCGCCTTTTCCCAGCCATACTTCGTGCGCGGCTCGCTGCAAGCCCCGGATCAGGCGCAGTTGAGTCTCGAGGACTTTCCGATCGCCGTCTGGTCAAGCCGCGGACTTGCGGGGCGTTGGTGGGGGCGAATCGAATCGACTTCGGCGAACGATTCCTCACTCGTCGAAGGCCCGGAAAAACAGCTGCGAGGAAGTTTTCATTCGCCGTTGGCGAGGGATCTGAGCGAATGCTTGCTGCTTTACGATCGCTGGATCTACCCTTTAGGCACGGTCTCGGCGAAACAGCAGACAACGCTCGAAGATCGCCCGCTTGATCTTCGCAGCTGGCTGACTCGTCGTCGTATCGTGGAAGGACGAAATGTGGACACACCGTGGGATCCGCAGGAAGTCGATGTGGACCGGATCCTTCAGCTCGTGATGTTCTATGGGGCCGCCCACGGTCAGAACTACACCCAGCAGTTGCATGACTATGAACGGCACCTCGATTTAAGCGACCAACTGAGGTTGCGGCGCGCCATTCTGGTCGGACAAGTCCGTCAACCCGCAAGTGAAGTCGTCCTGCGGGATGAGGTGAACGACAATCACCGAACGAGTTGGACCTATTACCGTATTCTGTATCCGGTCGAGCGAGAAGAGGAACCTCAGTTGTGATTGAAACCCGCGACCTGACCAAGAAATATGGGGACCTTTACGCAATCCGCTCGATTCAACTCGATCTGCAGGAAGGCGACCTGTTTGGGTTTATTGGACCCAACGGCGCGGGAAAAACGACGACGATGCGGATTCTGGCGACCTTGCTGACTCCCAGCTGGGGCGAAGCCTACGTCGATGGATTCTCCATCTATACGCACCCCAAGGAGATTCGGCGCCGAGTCGGATACATGCCCGATTTCTTCGGTGTCTACGATGACATGAAGGTCATCGAATACCTCGAGTTCTTTGCTGCCGCCTATCGGATTCGAGGCCCTCAACGGCGCGAGATCTGTGAGGAGATGCTGGAAATCGTCGACCTCGCATTCAAGCGCGACGCCTTTGCCAATACGTTGTCCCGCGGGCAGACTCAACGCCTGGGCCTCGCCCGCGTGCTGCTGCATGATCCTCAGGTATTGCTGCTGGATGAGCCGCTAAGCGGCCTGGATCCGCGTGCCCGCATCGAAATGCGGAATTTGTTGAAGCGTCTGGGAAACATGGGCAAGACGATCATCGTATCGAGTCACATCCTGCCCGAACTTGCCGACGTCTGTAACAAGATCGGGATCATCGACCGCGGTGTCATGCACGTGAATGCGGACGTCGCGAATGTGATGAAACAGGTTCGACGATTCCCCCTGTTGTCGATCCGTGTACGCGAGAACCTCCCGAAGGCTCGTCAACTACTCGAGCAAAGCCCTGTCGTCGAATCGATCGAAGTCCACGACGATCGCTTGCTTGTCTCCCTCATCGACGATTCCGTCGATTACAGCGACCTTGCGACAACTCTGGTGCGCGAGGGATTGCGGATCACCGAGTTTCGCGAGGATCAGCCTAGTCTGGAGTCCGCCTTCATGGCATTAACCAAGGGGATGCATTGAATGTTTCGTCTTCAACCAATCACCCCGATCATGATCTCTTTCCTAGGAACAATCCTCGTGTCCGAAACGGCTTCAGGGCAGGTGGCGGACGCATGGCAGCAGAAACGACAACAAATGGTCAGCGAGGTACTCGAAAGGGGTGGCATCCGTAATCCGCGCGTTCTCGAGGCGATGCGGGTCACTCCACGACATGAATTCGTTCCACGCAATGTCCGCGGTTCCGCCTACCTGGATATGGCGCTGCCAATCGGCGAACAACAAACGATCTCCTCACCCTTTATCGTCGCGTTTATGACGGAGTGTATCGATCCACAGCCGACCGATCGGGTTTTGGAAATCGGCACCGGAAGCGGTTACCAGGCGGCCGTCCTGAGCCACCTGGTTGATCACGTGTTTACGATCGAGATCGTCGAGCCCCTGGGTCGTCGCGCGGACCGGACTCTACGCCAGTTACGCTGCTCCAACGTGTCCGTGCGAATTGGTGACGGATTTCAAGGCTGGCCAGAAGAAGCGCCCTTTGACAAGATTATCGTGACGTGCTCTCCCGAAGAAGTTCCCCAGCCCCTGGTGGATCAACTGAAAGACAACGGGTTACTCGTAATTCCGGTCGGAGAACGATATCAACAAACCATGTATCTCTTCCGGAAAGTCGGAACAGATCTGCAACAGGAAGCTCTGCGCCCCACGTTGTTCGTTCCCATGACGGGGCAGGCCGACGATCGGAGAAATGTCCGCCCCGATCCTGCACATCCCTCACTGGTCAATGGTTCGTTCGAAGATGAAACGGATCAGCACGACTTCGTCCCCGGTTGGTACTATCAACGGCAGGCGCGACGCGTCTCCGATCCCGCGTCGCCCGACGGACAGTACTACCTGCTCTGCGAGAACAATACTCCGGGTCGCGACAGCCACTTGATGCAGGGACTGGCGATCGATGGGCGCAAAGTCCCACAAGTGGAATTGTCCGCGTCCGTCATGACCCGCACCATCGCCGACGTCCCAACCCGGTTTGATGGCCCGCGCGTCGTGATTACCTTTTACGATGAACAACGGCGCGAAGTGGGAATCGAATGGCTCGGCCCCTGGCACAGCGATCAGCCCTGGATTCGCCAGCAACGATTCGTTCGCGTGCCAATCGCCACCCGCGAAGCGATTATTCGAGTCGGTCTTTTCGGCGCCACCGGGGCTGTCGGTTTCGACGATGTCCAACTGACTCTGCGCGGCCCCACCCGATCGCTGTCCGCGCCGCCCTGATCGAGCCAGCCGAATCCAAAACGTGAGAATCGCGAAAAAAGACGCCTCCCCAGATGACGGACGGGTGTCACCACCGGTAGAATCTAAAGGACCGGGCAACCTGTTGCCTGTCTGTCCGGTTTGAGTCATCCCCTGACGTGAGGTTCTGGATCATGAGCACCGCGTTCAAGTTCAAAGCAACGGAGACCGGGTTCGACGTGTTTGTGCGCAACCGATTGATCGGTGAGATTCTTCCTGCAAAGGAAGTGTCCGGACGACACTGCTTCTATCTCGGTTGCGACGATCGCACCCATCCGCGAACGTATCGCGGAAAAATCAAGGCCGCGGAGGCCCTGCAGGTGATCGACAAACTGCGGACCGAAGCCAAAAAGAAGCGATGGCCGGTCGAAAAACTCATCGTCATGGCCTGGGACGAACGCCCCCGCGCCTCCGAAGCCCCTTAAGGGTTCCTCGCTTCCCCCGCGCCGACACGCCCCCGCGTTTTTGCTGCGATGTCTGATCTGCCTTTCGCAGCTAACCATCCGTGCTGCCCATCTGGGAAGACTCTTTGCCGAGCACGTGCGGCGTGCTCGGGACCATCGGGGAAAAACGCGTGCTGTCTCCTTTCAACAACTGTCCAGTTCCTGCGCCCCTCTCGAGTCCCCCTCGCCGGTACTAATATTACCCGGAAGTACTAATTCTCCTCGCTCGGTTTATTTACGTTGCTTATCCATATATTCAGTTTTCCTTAATCAAAAAATACCCCGCAAGCGTCTTGATTTGTCCAACGCGAGTATTATGCTTGCACGAACGTTGAACGGGGTATGTTGAAGTTTCTCATGTTAGAGGAGGGCTCTGCCGATGGGCGGGTCGAAGTTGAGTTTTGCTGCCATCTTGGCCGCTAGCCTGCTGCTGGTGAGTGATGTTCACGCGGGCTGGGGGCATCACTGGGGATCGTACGGTGGCCATGCGAGCTATGGGTGTGTGGGAACGACCTACGGCTGCGTCGGCGCATCGGTGGGAAGTGATTACGGCTCGTGGGGCTACGCATCGGGCGGCTCCTGGGGAGGTCGTCCCTGGTTGGGAGCTCGACTTCGAGCTCACTGGGCAGCGCACCGTGCGCGGAAGCTTGCTCGACGCGCCTACTACGCTTCGGGCGGCTGCTGGGGCGGATGTTACGGAAGCTACGCCAGCGCTGGCTGCTGGGGTGGTGCCGCCTCCACCGGCTATGGTTGCACCGGCTATGCATGCACTGGCTACGCGAGCACAGGATGGTCGGGCGGCTGCGTTGGCGGCTGCGTTGGCGGCTGCGTCGGCGGCTGCGTCGGCGGCTGTGTTGGCAGTTCGACCGGAGTATGGGTCGACGATTGTGCCACATGTGAGTCGGACTCCATGTCGACCGTACCGATGGAATCCGAGCCCGCCAGCGATGCGGCTGCCGGCCTTTTGCGATCCTCGGATCGAGGAATCTTGACGGTTCGCGTGCCGTCGGATGCTCAGGTGTTCGTCAACGATTCACCGACCCGATCAACGGGTGCGGAGCGTCGTTACGTTTCGAACGGGCTGTCGCGTGGTTACAGCTATCGTTATGAGGTCCGTGCTCTTGTTGAGCGAGATGGCCAGCAGCGAGAGCTGAAGCGCGTGGCAACGCTACGAGCCGGTCAGACGGCGCAGCTCAGTTTTGACTTTGATCAACCGCAGTCGCTGGAAACGCGATTGACGCTCCATGTACCCGAAGACGCCAAGGTGTCGCTCTCGGGCAATGCCACACGGGCGACAGGCGCCGTGCGGCAGTTCGCCACGACCCGCATTCCTCAGGGCGAGCAGTGGGCGGATTACCTGGTCGAGGTATCCGTCGATCGGGATGGCCGCACAATGACGAAGCAGGAGCGGATCAGCCTGAGCGGCGGAGATCAGAAGGAATTGGTATTCGACTTTGATCAACCGGAGCGCGTTGCGGCGCGCTGATTGCGGTATCGATTACGGTTGACGCTTTCGAACAGCGAAACCCGGGCATCGCGCGTGCGTTGTCCGGGTTATTTTTTTGGCGGTTCGCCGACGAAATGGCTCGGACCACCGTTGTGCAGAGCGGTCTGTTCGTCGATAAGAAGGGGTATGGCAAAACGCAAACAAGAAAACTTGGGACCGCCGGGCTGGAGTCCGACCCGGCGGTTGATCGTTAGTTTGCTGCTGCTGATCCATCTCGGAGCGATCGTGATCGCTCCCTGGTCATCGCCGCCTCCCTCGCCCGCCTTGGCCCAGCGACTGCAGCGGGTCTTTCGTCCCTACCTCGCGGCTGCCTACCTGGGCCATGGCTATCGTTTTTTTGCTCCGAATCCGGGCCCCAGTCATGTTGTCCGATACGAGATGGAATTCCCGGACGGCGAGCGGCGGGAGGGGCGTATTCCCGATCCCACAACGCTCTGGCCACGTTTGATCTACCATCGGCAGTTCATGATCACCGAACGGCTGTTCAGTGGTTTTACCCTGATTCAGCCAGGACCACCGCCGGAGTATCTCACAGATTGGGAAAAGCAGGAGTGGGAAAGCCGCAACGAAGCCGCCCGGACGCAAGTGGAGCGTTTGGCGAGAGGCCTGGCGCGTGAATTGCTGAGGGAACACGGAGGACATCGGGTGCGACTGACTTTGCAGGAACACAATCTGGCGTTTCCAGCCGACGTTCAGGAAGGCATGTCATTGAACGATCCGCGGCTCTATTTCAACGTGACCGAACTCGGCCCGTACGAAAAGGACACGCCGTGAAACGGATCGGGGCTTATTTTTCCGAGCTGACGAAATCGACAGGGAATGGATGGGATCGTTTCTGGTTCACTCCCGCCGATCCCGCCACGCTAGGCCTCATTCGCATCTTCGCCGGCAGTATCATCCTGTACACGCATGCCGCGTGGACGGTCGACCTGGTCGGGTTCTTGGGACCGGAAGGGCGTCTGCCGGTGGACTTCGTTCGAGAGGCCCACGGAACGTCTTGGGCGTGGAGTCATCTTTTCTGGTTGACCTCACCCGAGGCGCTCTGGATTGCCCACGGCTTGGCCCTGATCGTGCTTTTCATGTTCACCGTCGGGCTTTGGACGCGGGTCACCGCGGTACTCGCGGCGTTGATTACGATTTCCTACGCGCATCGAGCGGAGGGGGCTCTGTTCGGTTTGGACCAGCTGAATGGGTTTCTGGCGCTCTACCTGGCCGTCGGCCCATCGGGCGGCGCGTACTCCCTGGACTGCTGGCGAAAACGTCGTGCGGGTCTTGAATTCGCGGCGGCGCGCCCGACGGTGACCGCCAATCTGGCGATTCGACTAATCCAGGTCCACATGTGCGTGGTCTATTTATTCGCGGGCTTGGGCAAGTTGCGGGGCGACACCTGGTGGGAGGGAACGGCGCTGTGGGGCGCCTTCGCCAACTATGAATATCAAACCCTCGACATGACGTGGCTGGCGGGGTATCCCTTGTTCGTCAATTTCGTCACTCAGTTGATTCTCGTCTGGGAGATCACGTACTGCGTCCTGGTCTGGCCCCGCCTGATCCGACCGATCGTCCTGTTTCTTGCGATCCCTCTGCATCTGGGAATCGGGCTCAGCATGGGCATGATGACCTTTGGCCTGATCATGCTCGTGGGCAACCTGGCCTTCGTCCCGCCGACGATTGTCCGGAGCCTCTTGGATCGGCCGCCGAACGAGACGTCTTCGGAGAGACCGTGCAGCTCTTAAGGACCGGTTTCGTCTGACAGCCGGGCCCGAGCCAATCTGCGTCCGGAGGGCAGGGGGGGACCGCCGGAGTGACCTCGGACGCACCCTCGCCGGACTACTTCAGCTCCGTGCGGGAACTGCCTATACTGGGAGGCT
>CAZFWV010000028.1:22413-38756 GCA_964522605.1 uncultured Pirellulaceae bacterium | reverse complement strand
GAATTCGTGAGAATTCGGATCCCACCCCCGATCCTCCGAAGTCTCACGACTTCGGCTACATACGGAGAAATTCGGATATAAATCGCAGTACAAGCAGCATAAACACATACTGAGAATCCGGAGCGGTTTCTCCGGGCAACTCATCTGCAATGCGTCCGAATTCTTACGAATTCGACGACAAGCTGAACGTTCACGGCGCACCCGCGGCGCTCCCCAAGACCAAGTGGCACCATCCGGCGGAAGTCAGCCTGCAACCGGCTTCTGGTAGGCGACGCGTGCAATTCCCGCGGCGCCAATGTAACCGGCATCTCCCTCGAGGGAGGCGAAGTCGACCTGAATGCGGTCGGCCACCGTCGGGAAGGCACGCTGTCGAATTTCCTCTCGAATCCGTTCCAGGAATTCTTCCCCCAACGCCGAATCGTGGCCACCGAAATTCATCGCGCCGCCAAAAATCACGGCAGCAGGATCCACCGTGTGCAACACGTTGACCGTCCCAATCCCCAGATATCGTGCCGTCTCCAACACGATCTGCCGTGCGAGTTCATCGCCAGCCTCCGCCTCTTCGGCCACCATCAAGGGGGTCATCTCCCCCGCCTGCTTCCAGCGCTCCTGAAGCGAGCTGTCCGCCGACTGCTCCAACGCCTCCAGAGTCCGTTGGACGACCCCCTTCGCGCTCGCGTAGGCCTCCAAATGGCCTCGCTGACCACAACCGCACAGCCGGGCCGAATCGTTGTAGTCAATGATCATATGGCCCAACTCGCTGCCGTGACTGTTCTCCCCGTCAATCGACAAGTCGCCGATGATGATCCCGCCACCGACTCCCGTTCCCAGGGTGAACAGGACAATACTGTGGTACTCCGAGCCGCTTCCAACCCAGAACTCGCCAAACGCTGCCGCGTTCGCGTCGTTGGCAAATGACACCGGCTTGCCACACAACTCCCGCAGGCAGGCTTGAATCTCAAAGTCCCACCAGTGCGGCAAATTGTGAGGCTGGAGCAGCAGACCGTGTGCAATATCCATCGTTCCGGGCGTCGCCAATCCGACCGCCACGATCTCGTCCGCCGCGAGGCCAACCTGCTGCATCATCTGACGCAGCCGTTTCGCCACGCGCTGCATTGCGTCGACCGGCCCACGTTCCTCGTCCGTCGGAATCGAATCCTGGATCAACGACTGACCCAAATCATCCACAATCCCCAATTTGATATTCGTTCCGCCAACGTCAACGCCGGCGAAGTAGGGTGGTTTGCGGTCGCTCGCGGCGACCCGGGTGGAATCCGACATGCGAGACAGACTCTCTAGGCGTGGGGGGAACCGAGGCCAAACCTACCGACGAGGGGAACCGTCCGGCGACCCCATCGCAAACCCGGCTGGTTCGTGCACCCGTGGCGGGAGAAAAACGGCTGACCGGAGGGAGTCCGAACTCCTTGCCGGCAAGAGTCCCGAGTATAGAAGCTGCCCTGCCGCAGGGCAATTGGAGCGCAACGGCTACGCCGGTCGGCCTACGTGATGGACCTTTCGACCGAGGCAGCCAGAAAGTAGGATCAGCCGCGTGCCGTCCGATTGAACCGTCAGGCGTGCGGCGAGGATGGTGGATGTCGCGCGGTCCTCGCAGCCGCCCGTCTCCAGGACCAGAACGAGAACAAGGACCGCGAATGAACGCTGACGAGCCTCGCGACCGGAAGATCCTGGCCGAAACACGCTATTTGCGGCTGATCCAGGAAGGACCCTGGACCTACGCCCAGCGCCCGAGCGTGATGGGAGCGATCGGCATCATTGCGGTGACCGACGCCGACCGGATCATCCTGGTCGAGCAATATCGGATTCCGGTCGGTCGCCGGGTAATCGAGCTTCCGGCAGGTCTGGTCGGCGACACACCGGAACATGCAGGAGAAAGCCTGCAGGCCGCGGCGGCGCGGGAACTGCTCGAGGAAACCGGGTACGAAGCAGCGGGTTTTGACGTCCTGGTCGAGGCCGCCTCGTCTGCTGGATTAACGGATGAATGCGTCCATCTGCTGCTCGCCCGCGGATTGCGCCGGGTCGCCGAGGGGGGTGGTGCCGGGTCGGAACAGATTCGTGTTCACGAAGTCGCATGCGAAGAACTGCCGGCATTCTTGGCGCAGCAACAAGCGGCCGGATTGTTGACCGACTTTCGCGTTTACGCAGCGATGTACTTCCTCAGTCCGAGCGGGCAAAGCCGCCAGGCGCCGAGGGATCGCCACACCGGTCCTGCCTGACCGAGAAATCTACACGGCCTTTTCCAGAAGAAGTCGAGGCCCGGGGACCTCCGGCGAAGGACCCGCTACAATCAAGGGGCCATTTGGCTGGGCACCAAGTTTGTTCTACCGCAGTCGGGAGAAGACCACGATGAGATACTTTTGCTTTTGTCTGTTCCTGCTTTGTGCAACCTGGGCCTCGATCAGTCTGTCGACCACGGCGGCGGAAAATGAGGAATGGACGGTCTTGTTCAACGGCAAGGATCTCAGTGGCTGGCGAGTCGCCGAAAATCCAGACTCGATCAAAGTCGAGGACGGAATGATCGTCGTTCATGGGCCGCGGGCCCATGCCTTCTACGTGGGTGAAGACGGCAATGCGTCCTTTCGCAACTTCCATCTCCAAGCCCAGGTGCTGACCCATCCCAAGGCCAACTCCGGGATCTATTTTCACACGCGTTATCAGGAAGAGGGCTGGCCGAACCGAGGCTACGAATGCCAAGTGAACAACACGCACTCCGACCCCAAGAAAACTGGTGGTTTGTACAACGTGCAAGACAACTTCAAGCCGGTGGCCAAGGATAACGAGTGGTTTCAATACGAGATCATCGTTCAGGGCAAGCGGATCATCATCAAGATCGACGGCAAGACGATCAGCGATTACACAGAACCAGACGATCTGAACCGACCTGAACGCCAGCTTTCGTCAGGGACGTTTGCGTTGCAGGCGCACGATCCAGAAAGCAAAGTCTATTTTCGGGATCTGAAGGTGAAGGTTTTACCTGAGTAAGCAATCCGAGTCATAGTTCTCGGCTGCGCAGGACCTGCCAGAGTTTCCAGGTTCCGGTGTGGCGAAACGCCTGTTGCCAGTTCTCCGCTTCGCCAATCAGCAGGGCGGCGTTGGCCGTCTTGAGAATGACATCTTCTCCACTGAGGAGAGAGGCCATCTCTTCCCAGCCGGGATTGTGTCCCAGAAGCATCAGCGTCTGCACGTCGTCGGGGACTGCCGTGACTTCCTGCTGGACCGCCTCGATGCCTGCATGATACAGGACCGGTGTATAGAACACGGGCAATTCTGGCGGCAGTTCAGCGAGCATATGCGAGAGGGTTTCCTGCGTCCGGCGGGAATCACTGCTCAACACCCAATCCGGCAGCCACTGCAATTCCGCGAGTCGCGCCGCGACGCGGGGCGCATCGCGTCGGCCGCGTGCGTTCAGAGGCCGTTCATGGTCGGTCGCTGCCGGATCCGACCATGAGCTTTTCGCGTGCCGCATCACAATCAATCGACGATCCATCATTCGTCCTCACTCCCTCGTGGGCGTACCTTCAAGACGACTTCGACCGCGTGTTCTTTTTGGCTCGAGCGGGCGGTGCACCGTTTTGCTCGACGGCGCGAGCAGGAACCGATCGCGGCACGAGCAGCACATCGGGCGCCAGCAGTTCCTGCTGCGAGCGGAACGGTGATTCACCCCGCTTTGCTTTGACGCGAACATACGTTCCATCCGACTGCAATTGCCGCGCGCGAACATTGTCTCGCAGGAACGTCGGCAACAATTCCTGGATGATCTGTTTCCTCAACGGTGGCGACTCAATCGGAAACATGACTTCCACTCGACGATAGAAGTTCCGGGGCATCCAGTCGGCGCTGCTGAGAAACACCTTCGCGGTCTCGTCCGGACCAAACACGAAAATTCGGCTATGTTCCAGGAACCGATCGACGATGCTGGTCACCTGGATGGTCTCCGACACCCCCTTGATCCCGGGCCGCAGACAACAGATTCCGCGAACGACCATCTGGATGGGAACACCAGCCTGACTGGCCCGGTACAACGCGTCAACGACCTTGTGATCGACGAGTGAATTCAACTTCGCGAAGATTCGCGACGGCTTTCCGCGACGTGCCAGCTCGGCCTGTTCGTCAATCAACTCGATCGTGCGACGATGCAGATCCGTGGGTGCGACGACCAACTTGCGCCAGACGTAGCCCTGCGAGTAACCGGTCAGAAGGTTGAACAGCGCAGACGCATCGGCACCGATGTCCTCATCGGAGGTGAATAACCCGAGGTCCGTGTACAGGCGCGCCGTGGCCGGGTGATAGTTGCCCGTTCCCAAATGCACGTAGCGTTTGACGACGTCATCTTCCTGACGCACGACCATGGAGACTTTGCAGTGCGTCTTCAAATCCATGAAGCCGTACACGACGTGCACCCCTGCCTGCTCCAGACGCCGGGCCCAGCCGACATTCGCTTCCTCGTCAAATCGTGCCTGCAATTCGACCATGGCGGTCACATGCTTGCCCGCCTCCGCCGCCTCGGTCAGCGCCTGGACAATCGGCGAATCGCCACTCGTCCGATACAACGTCTGCTTGATCGCCAGCACCTCGGGATCTTGGGCAGCCCGCTGCACGAATTCGACCACGGGAGAAAAGTCGTCGTACGGATGGTGCAGCAGAATATCTCGGCGACTGATCGCGGAAAAGATATCCTCCCCGTGTCGCCGTAACCCGGTGGAGATGCGTGGCACGAAGGGCAGGTCTCGCAACTGCTCGCAATCCGGCAGACTGTGCAACTTTAACAGGCCGGTCAGATCCAGTGGCCCTGGAATGCGATAGACTTCGTTGTACGACTGCGGATCGCGCGGCGAACCAACGCGCAGCTCCTCTTGATCGACGATCAGCTCAACTAACTCGTCGGATGCTTGCTGGGCGATTTCCAATCGCACGGCATCCTTCCGGCGACGTTCCTTCAAACGCTCCTCGATCAACCGCAGCATGTCATCCGCTTCCTGCGCGATCAGATCCAGATCGCTATCTCGGGTAATCCGAAATGGCGCACTGGTCAATACTTCATGCCCCCCAAACAACTCCGGCAGACGCGAGGCCACGAGCTCTTCGAGAAACACAAACGTGTTTTCGTCGGGGTGCGCCCGAACCAAGCGGGGCAAGACTTGCGGCAGCTGGACGACAGCGAACAGCCGCTTTGGACCAACTCCGCTGCGACGACGCAACATCAGACCGATATAAAGACTGCGATTGTGATATCGCGGTCGGGGATGGCTGGGATCAATCGCCATCGGCGTGATGATTGGAAACACCGTCTCTTGAAAGAACTTATCCAAATGAGACGTGTTCTTCACTTCGGTCAGCGGGGCGAGCACAATCCCCTCCTGAGCCAATGCGGGGAGGACGGAATCCGACCAGCAGCGGTACTCATCGACGACCAGCTGTCGCGTCCGCGCCGAGATGTGCCGCAACTGGGAAATCGCCTTGAGTCCGTCTGGGTTATAGTCCTGCGGCGCCTCGGAAGCGAAAGCCTGTTCGCGGAGTCCCGCGACGCGCACCATGAAGAACTCATCCAGGTTCGAACTGAAGATCGACAGGAATTTAACTCGTTCCAGCAACGGCGTCGTGGGATCCTGCGCTTCCTCGAGAACTCGCGCATTAAACTCCAGCCAACTAAGCTCGCGATTGATGTAGTGGTCCGGCTGGAATGCCTGTTGATTTGCTTTTGTCTTGCTCATCGGAAAAACACGGGTCGGAAGTCAAGGATCGGAAAACACCGTCACGTAACGGGGAAAGCTCGACGGCGAAGCAAGCCCGAGTGGGCGCAGTCTGTGAAAACTTACGTCAGTCGCGAGTCGGCGAATCGGTTTCTGAACGTGAATCGCACCGGTCGGTGGATGACATCGCCGTCCGTCGTCAGGATGAAGCGACTTCACGGCCGCGCGGCTCAGCCACCCGAATCAAGTCGGAAAGCCCGCCACCATCCAACTTCGCAGCGCAGCCCGCCATCACGGCCTGGAACGCCAATCAACCAGAGTTCGATTGTCGGCATTATACCGGTCTCAACGAAGCTGGCGAACCAGCGATCGGGTTTCCGTCCAACTCACGCCGGCTGGATCCAGACTCGAGTCTCCCGCGCGGCACATTCACGGCGGAAGCCTTCCGCCAGCTCCTCCAGCCAACGCTCGAATTCGGGACGGTCAATTGCCGGTTCACTGGCGTAGACACAGGCCAGTACCGACCGGTCCTCGGTGGTGACCTTGGCCCACATCGAATCCTTGACCGGACTGCCACCAGGCGTTGAACCTTCCGGCGAAACGCGGCACAAGCACAGCAGACCGTTGAGTTCCAACTCCTGGCCGCCGCTGTTGAACACATACCGCTCCCCTGGTTGCCCCAACCGAAGCTCCAGATGCCAGCCGAGGCGATCCAGTGCAACGAGCGAAATGGGCAACCCACTTTGCAGTGATTTCAGATTCACCAGATCCACGGCATTCAAGATTTGTGGCAGTGCCGCTTGTTGCTGAACGGTCCGCAGGAGGTACTCCTGCGCGGGTTTGTTGCGCCCCGCCGGCCGATAGCCCCCTTGCCGCAACAGATGCCGAATCGCCGTCCTGCGAGATTCTCCTCCCGCAAGCCCTTCGGACTGCACACGGTGAACGGCCTGCTGGGCGGCTTCCAAGAACCTGGCAGTACTCGGCGCCGGCCGGATTTCCACCGCCTGGACAAAACCAGCCAAGAACGTTTCCGGAACGCCATGCAGCTTCACTTCCAACATCTGCAAACCTCCCGCCACTCCCCTCTAGAATCGGTGATCGAGTCCCAACGACCTCACGAAGTGACGGGGGAACGTCGTGCGATCCTGTAGGAACTCCGGAAAAGCCTCGGAGAATCGCCTTCGGTCCCCTGTTTCCGCCGCCCACGGCGGTTATGATGCCCAAGCTGCAGGTTCCGATTGAACGGTCCAATGATAACTCGGTTCTTCCGTCGTGCGGACGACGAACTCCTGGGATGACAAATTCAGGCGCTCCGACGATCGTCCACCATTTCGCCGATCGCCTACAACGCGACGCAGCGCGCGCTGCATTGTACATCAAACGCGGCAACCACTTTGTATCGATCAGCTGGGCAGAACTTGGCCAGGACGTGCACCGCATCGCGTGCGGATTGATCCACCTGGGTATCCGACCGGGAGACCGAGTGGCGCAACTAGCCGAAAACCGATACGAGTGGATCGTGACGGACCTGGCAATCCAACTCGTGCAAGCCGTACACGTGCCGCTGCACGCTTCCCTGGCCGCGGAGCAAATCCAACGGCAAGTGGAACATAGTGAATCGCGAGTGCTGTTTGTATCGGATGAAACTCAATTCGCCAAACTGGATCGCATCGAAGCGCAACTGCCCGGTGATTTGCCTTTGATCCGATATCACGGTCGGCGCAAATCGCTCGGTCCGCGCCCGGTAATCGATTGGAGTTCTTGGTCCAAGTCAGGCGATGTTGCGTCCCTAAGCAGGATGATTCGTACGGCGCAAACCGAGGTGGCCGCCGATTCGCTGGCCACGATCCTCTATACGTCGGGCACGACGGGAGATCCGAAGGGAGTCATGCTGAGTCACGGCAACCTTGCGTTCACCGCGCTGCGCACCATCCAAGTCAAAGGGCTAACCGCCGAGGATCTGCGACTGAGTTTCTTGCCTTTGAGCCACATCTATGAGCGGACCTGCGGCTGGTACACGACAATCTGCGCCGGTGCGCAACTCGCTCTGGCTGGAGGTCGTGCTTCCGTATTGGAGGATTGCGCGATTCTACGACCGACGGTGATGAACGGTGTGCCCTACTTCTATGAACAGGTCCGTCGCCGCTTGGAACAACGAAAAGTGGACCCGCAAGAGGGGACCCTCCGACAGTGGTTCGGTGGACGGATCCGGTCCTGCAGTTGCGGCGGGGCGCCGCTGGCCGAATCCTTGTATGACTTTTTTAATGAGCGAGGGGTCCCCTTGCTGCAAGGTTACGGACAGACGGAAGCATCCCCGGTGATTTCCACGAGCTCCGCGCGCGAAAACCGTCGCGGTGCCGTGGGGCGACCGCTGCCCGGCACCCAGGTCCGCATCGCCGACGATGGAGAAGTTCTGACGCGCGGTCCTCACGTGATGCTCGGCTATTGGCGCGATGCGGCCGCAACCGCGCACGCTCTACGCGATGGCTGGTTGTACACGGGAGACTTAGGTCAAATCGATGAAGACGGGTACCTGCGAATCACCGGTCGGAAGACAGAGCGGATCGTACTGAACGTCGGCAAGAAGGTTGAGCCCGCCTATCTGGAGGCATTGCTGCTGACCGAACCGTTGATCGAACAGGCGATGATCGTCGGCGAAGGACGCAGTTATTTGACGGCGTTGATCGTTCCGAATGTGGACCAAATCCGGGAACATGTGTCTATCAAGCGCGCGCGATCCGACCCGTCTGAATTCCTCAGTCAATCTGCCGTACGCGATCTGATTCGGCAACGAATCGACGCCTGCCTGGCCTGCGTAGCCCACCACGAGCAGGTGCGCGACTTCCTCCTGTTGCCACGACCCTTGCTGGCGGAACGGGGCGAACTGACGCCCAAGATGAGCCTGCGTCGCGCCGTGATTCTCGAACACTTCGGCCCGCAAATCGACGCCCTGTATGAAACCCCTCAGGAGCCGCGCTCTCGTCGATGAACGAAGCAGTCTCGTCGCTCGCCGTTCCGCGTACGTCCTTGGATCATCCAGGAAGCCGGGCCGCGAGACAATGCGGAAAGACATCGAGGGGCAGCCCCGCCGAGGCGGAGGAAAACCAATGCTGACGTGCACGTGGTTCCGGTCGGCGACGAGCCGGGAATGGCGAAGAATGGTTCAGAAACGATTGTCTTCGAGGCGTCGACCCGTTATCGTGAACGGCGCCGGAACCGGACCACCAGGACGGTGGTCATCTTTGGGACACCTTCCCGTCAAACGTCGATATCATACGGCGGCCGCTGGAGATTGATCTCATGGATGAAGCGCCCGACAAAACTTCCCTCACGAAGTCGCACGAAGACCTGGAGGCGCTCTACAGCTCGCTGGTGGAGAATCTCCCGGTCCACGTGACGTGCAAAGATCTGTCGGGACGGATCACATTTGCCAATCAGTCATTCTGCCGCCTGTTGGGGTTGCCACGCGAAAAAGTACTCGGCAAGACCGACTTTGACTTCTTCCCGAAGGAGTTGGCCGAAAAATACCGGCACGACGACATGCTCGTCGAGCGAACGGGGCAGACCTTCTCGGACATCGAGGAGAATCGCAGCGGAGGGGAAACGCATTTTTTTGAAGTTCGAAAAATGCCGATCCGATCCGCCGAGGGACAGATCGTCGGGACGCAGATCATCTTCTGGGATGTCTCGGAACAGAAACGGGCCGAGACCGAGTTGGATCAGGAGCGGCAGTTGCTTAACGCGCTCTTAGCCAACACGCCGGACCACATTGACTTTAAAGACCGGGACGGCCGCTATATCCGGGTCAGTCGAGCTAAAGCCTGGCAGATGGGTCTCAACTCGCCCGCCGATGCGACCGGCAAGACCGATTGGGACTTCTATCCAGAACAGTACGCCCGCCGCTCCCGCGAAGACGAAGCCCAAGTCGTGCGAACGGGACGGTCCGTCGTCGGGAAAGAAGAACAATTGGTCTGGCCGGACGGACACACGACCTGGGTTTCGACGACGAAGGCACCGCTGCGGAATTATCGCGGCGAGGTCGTCGGGACCTTCGGGGTCTCGCGCGACATCACCAACCGAAAACTGGCGGAAGAGGCGCAACGAGAAGCGAAAGAGGCGGCCGAAGCAGCAAACCGGGCGAAGAGCGATTTCCTGGCAAACGTCAGCCACGAAATCCGCACGCCCTTGAACGCAATCATCGGGATGACCGAACTCGTCCTCGATTTTGATCTGACGCCCGTGCTGCGAGACTACCTGGAAACGGTGCTTACTTCCGGAGAGTCGCTGCTGGGCATCATCAATCAGATCCTGGATTTCTCCAAGATCGAAGCCGACAAAATCGAATTGGAGAACGTCCGCTTTGCCCTGCGAGAAACGCTCGGCGATACGCTCAAGGCACTCGCCTTTCGCGCTCACACCAAAGGCCTCGAGCTTGCCTGGCATGTGGATCCCGCGGTTCCCGAGATCCTCGACGGAGATCCGACGCGTCTGAATCAGATTGTGGTCAACTTGGTCGGAAACGCGATCAAATTCACGCAGGATGGAGAGGTTGTCGTTCGAGTCGACGGTAAGCGGGTCGAGGAAGACTTCGTGGAATTACACATTTCCGTCACCGACACCGGAATCGGCATCCCGGAATCGCAGCAGGAGAAGATCTTCTCCGCATTCCAACAGGCCGATACCTCCACCACTCGCGAATTCGGCGGAACCGGTCTTGGACTCTCGATTTCCCTTCGCCTGGCGGCACTGTTGAACGGACAGATCTGGGTCGAAAGTGAACCCGGTCGGGGGAGTGCGTTCCATGTGACCGTACGACTGCACGTCGCCGAAGAGCAGACGGCAGCGACCGCATTGAGTCTGGAAGCCTTGCGGGGTCTGCGACTGATGGTCGTCGATGACAATGCGACCAATCGACGAATTCTGGACGAAATCCTGCGCAGCTGGCAGGCCGAAGTCACCGTCATCAGCAGTGCCCCGGATGCAATTCGCCAGTTAAGGGAGCTCCAAGGCACCAGTCGAGAACCCCAGGTCTTAATCACGGACCACCACATGCCACGAGTCGACGGGATTCAGTTGATCGACGAACTGCGACAGATCGACGGCTACGGCCAGTTGCCTGTGATCTTGCTGACTTCCGGCAGCCGCGATGCGGAACTCGGTCGTTTTTCGGAACTGGGAATCAAGTTCCGCTTGCTCAAGCCGGTGAAACAATCTGAATTGCGAAACAGCATCCTGGCCGCGATTGGTCATCCGACTGAAGCCAGTGCCTCAGCCCGTCGGCTCCGTGCCACAACCACGGTACGGCCACTTCGGATTCTGCTGGCGGAGGATGGCTGGGCCAATCAGAAACTGGCCTTGGGGCTGTTGAACAAGTGGGGGCATGAAGTCACCGTGGCCAACAACGGCGTGGAGGCAGTCGACCTAGTGGCCTCTGGGAAGTATAATTTCGACCTCGTCTTGATGGACGTTCAGATGCCGGTGATGGACGGCCTGGAGGCCACGCGCCAGATCCGCAAACTGGAACAAGGGACCGGTCGTCGGTTGTCGATCCTTGCGATCACCGCACACGTCAAGAAAGGTGACGAAGCTCGCTGTCTGGCAGCCGGCATGGACGGCTATCTGTCGAAACCCATCCGCAAAGAACAACTTTACGAGGCAGTGAAGAAGATGGCCCCTGCCGAACGCCCCGCCGATCGTTCCTCGACACCCACAGCATTCGACTTGGCCGTTGCGCTGGATTCCGTCGATGGTGACCAGGAATTGCTCCGCGACGTCATCGAAGTGTTTCTCGGGGAGTGCCCGCAGCTCTTGACCGAGCTGCACCAGGCCATCGCCCAACCGGACTTTCCCACGATGCAGCGAAGTGCCCATACGATCAAAGGCTCGAGCCGGATTTTCGGCAACGCGCGGGTGACGAATCTGGCTCGTGAGTTGGAGGATCAAGGCCGGCGATCCGATCTCGAGGGAGCCACGGATCGATACCGACAGCTGCAAGAGGCAGCAGAGCATCTGATGGCGGAGTTGCGGGACTTTCTGCAAAAGACCGGCTGAAGCGCGATCCCAGCAGGAACTTGGGAATGGCCGCGGACAGGCAAAGCTCCGGCTGAGCCGCTCGGACCGCTCAAAACGGGTCCACGGGTGGCGTGATGCCCACCGCCCCCAGATCCCAGGGGCTATAGCGGGCTTCGAACTGGTGCGTCGCAATACTCAGAATGGCTCCCGGTGCAATCCGCTTCTGATCGACCTGCGTACGATTGATGCGTACGCCATTGGCGCTCTTGAGATCCTTCACATACCACCAACCGCTGTACATGTAGAGCAGGCAGTGCTGGTGGGAAACGTCGGTGAACGGCAGAACGATATCACACGAGGGGTCACGTCCAACACTCAGACGCGGCTGCGTGAGCACGATGGAGCGCCCTCCATTGAGCGGGACGAGTTCGCCGAGTTTCTCAAGTTTCTTTTGTCCGCTTACGGGTGCGGCGGTCACCGCGTTTGCACCGACGGGAACGGAGGCCGCGGTTGCCATGGTCTCCGCCGCCGGGGCGGCCTCGCGGGACTGTTCGCGCCGCTTGATCAGGACGACTTCATTCCCAGCCTTGTTGTAGACCACCTTATCCATCAAGCCCCACATTAACACGAGTCCACGTCCCGCGTTCTCGTTATCACTAACCGTCACATCGAGGCTGCTCTGGACGTCGAATCCCGACCCCTCATCACGGACGGTCAATCGCGCTTCGTCCCGTGCAATCCGGGCCCGGACGTGGACCTTTCGCGTCGCGAAGGGTTCGGTCGCCAGTCGCTGTTGAATGAGGGAAACGTAGCCTTCCTCGCCCTCGTGCGCCTGAATTTCGCGCAACTGGGGCGTCGTGAGTTCCAGATTCCCGTGATACATCGCGTTCAGAATGGCCTGCTCAAGAGCAACGCCCACCTGCAGACGACCCGCCGCGTCGCAGAGATCCATGCCCCCCACCATTTGTTGAACGAGAATAATCAACGGCTCGATCAACTCTTCATCGTTGGCCAGCTCGAATTGAAATTCCGTCAGAGCGGTGTGTTCGATCAACCGCCGATAGTTCGCTTCGCCGCGCGCGAGCTCAAGCACATGGTTGACCGATTCAACCAAAAGGTGTTGGATCTGCGACTTCGGCACGTAGCTCGCTGCGCCCTGTTGGAGCGCTTCCGCCGCGAGCGTCTCGCTGCCATGCGCCGTGATCAGAATCACGGGCACGTCCGGATGTCGCGTGCGGACCGCCTTGACCAGCTGCAGGCCGTCCATTTCGGGCATCTGCATATCGGTCAGGACCGCATCCGGCAAAGAACGTTCCAACTGCTTAAGGGCGCCGGAACCGTTTTCGGCGTAGCGAACCGCCATCCCGTGGCGTTCTAGAATTCCACCCATCATCCGACGATCGGTGGCAGAATCATCGACGACTAGAATGGTTGGCATGCCTGCGTCCTCAAACGTGAATCACTCGGCCCATTCGAGACATCTCGAGTAGGCCCTCGCTTGCGTCGCAGTGGCGCTTCCCGGATTCGCGTCAGCGAATCCCCTGCGCTTCAAGCTCGCGGATTTCGGTTTGCCAACTTTCCCGGTCCCGTTCCGTCACGTTCGCGTCCGGCAGGAGCGACCGACGAGTGCAGTTTACCAGCGCCTGGAGCGTCTGATAACGACGCGTTTTTTCAATCGCTGGCAGCAGCAGATCCTTGACGATCTCCACGACCTGATCAATGGTCTTCGCGCCGCTGGCTTTCAATTGCGACCGCAGAGAGGAAAAGCCGGCTGCTGAATAACCGGGGGTTAACTCGTCCAGCCGGGCCAGATCCTGTTCTGTCGGTGCCTCCAACACACTTTCGGCCACCCACCGAAGGAAGTCGCGGCGGTCTTCTCCCTCTGGATCCAGTACGGGAATGATCAAATCTCCCACGCGCCCGGGGCGGCGAATATCGGGAGACAGCAGGTGGATCCGCGCCGTCATCAGCAGCCAGATGACCTTACCCCGCAAACGGGGATCCGACATCATGGCCTGAATCTTCCCGGTCAATCGTCGCTCGGTCGAATGGGACTCTTCGCCAATCCCACCGAATTGGGTGTCCGCTTCATCTACGAATATAACAACTTTTTCCAGGGCCTCCAAAACACGTCGCAAACGTTCAAAAATTACGTCGGTCTGGCCGTACCACTGGCTGCGAATATTTTTCAGCACGAGAACCGGAACATCCATTTCGCTGGCCACGGCCTCAAAGATGAACGTCTTCCCCCCTCCAATGGGGCCTGCCACAGCGGCGCCCGCTAGGGCTTTCTCGGGTGGCGCCTTGAATCGTGGCAAAAGCTCCTTGCGGAGAAACTCCTTCAGCCGGTGGTTTCCTCGCACATCGGTCAGTCGATGCGTCGGCTTCTTGAACTCGACCACATCCTCGCCCAATTGAGCCTGGATGAACTCCTGGACCTTTCCGATGAGTTGATCGGGCGTCAGGGGCCGACGCTGGTAGGCGGCCCGCAGAAGGATTTGTCGGAGGGCATGGATCGAAAGCCCAGCCGTAAACGTCGCCAAGTCCTCGGGCGTACCCCACAGTTGGGGCGGATCGTCCGATCGCTGGAGGAAATCCTGGATGAAATGGAGCCGTTCTTCGAGGGTCGGGGAACTGACCTCCACGGTCACGACTTGCGGCAGCTTGGCCACTCGAGGATGAATCAGGCTGCGTGATTCGGCGAACAGCACCACCGAATCGCCGCCATTCATGAAGGCGGGATCGGAAAACCAATCCTGGACGATCCCGATCCGATGCAACTGTCGGTCGTTAAGCGAGGCGACATCTCCGTTGCCGGCAGGCAGCAGCATATCCGCCGCCTCAATCAGAATCAGCAGATCGCCGTTCAGATTGGCCCGCGAGCAGATGGTCAGTTGTCGCAGGGCCTCGAGCGCCAGCGTTGGATTACCAATCGCATCCAACAGCAGTCGCTCAAATTGACGCGAGAGAATCTCCACCTGGGACTCACCCCGCGTCTGCATATCGCGGATCAACAAGGTGTTCGTGTCGACACCCGCCTTCCAGGTGATCCAGGCATTCTTGAGCCGTTCCTGGTCGTCGAGAACACGAATCGGCCCATTCAACTCATAGACCAGGCGAATCAGGTTCTGCGTCTTGCTCTTTTCGGAGATGAAGGGGATCAGCGGAACGTATTCCTGTCCGTTGAAATACAGATCATGAACGTCACCACTGAGGATCACACAGCGTGACTGGTCGGAATTCAGGATTTCCGCCAGCCGCGTGAAGAAATCGTATTTCAACTCGGACATCGAATTGCCCGCCATTACACGTTTTGAAGTTGCACGTAGCCGAATTCGTGAGAATTCGGGGGCTGAGTGAATGGGTCCTGCCTACGAGACCCCTCCGAATTCTCATGAATCCGGCTACGTGCCGCCGAAATGTGCATCTTCAAAACTTACACTTCTGGAATCCGAGTTCGGTCGGACGGTGGCTCATCGGTATCGGCTTCCTTCTTCGTCAGACCGATCAGCGCGTCGAATTCCGAGTCGGCTTCGGCTTTGGAGGCGTACTCAAGAAACTCGGCTTCGGACCGCTTCGAGTCCACACCAGCCATTTCGCGCGAAACGCGCGCGGTTGCCTTCGCCTGATCGCGCACTTCGCGCAATTCCTGCAGCTCTTCGTGCGTCCGATCCTTGCTGATGCCACTGAGCATATCTGCGATTTCCTTTTCTTCCTTGGCAGTCAGCATCTCGGCGACCGTTTCGTGCTTTTCCGATCGGATCTTCTCGATCTCGCGCAAGAGGTTCTGCAGTTGCACTTTGTGCTGCGCGATGTTCGTATTGAAGTTCTTGATGTCCTCTTCCAGCTCGGCACAGCGGGCTTCCTTTTCCGCCAACGTCGAACTGAAATCCTTGAAGGCGGATTGGGTCTTGATATATTCCGGATCCTGACGAACTTTCTCGACATCTCCGTTGTGTCGTTCAACGACCTTGCGGGCCATCGCCGCCGCACCATCACGCAGCTTCTTCAGGTGGGTCACTTCTTCGGTTAAGCGTTTCAGTGCAGTCTTCTTCTTCTCTTCCTGCGCGATCATCGCACCAACGGCTTCCTTGTACTGATGGATCCGCTTGGTCTTTTCTTCGATGACTCGGTCATAGGTTGCCTGGACGACCGCGGGACTCGTACTGAGCGTCCGCCTCGCTTCATCGATTCGTCCCGTTACCAAATACCCTAAAGCGCGAAAGTATCGGCCAATCGCTCTGAACATGTTCTGATACCCCTAACTGTCGCAATGCCGGCGCGGCGTACAAAACGGTGATTCGCGGACAATCTCAAGAATGCCCTTGATGCTAAAACAATACGGCGCCCCGCACAATCCACCCGCATCGCCTGCCGCGTCCGCATTGTGGGCCGCCTGTAGAACGGCGCGTTCAACAGCAGGCAGAAATGGCGAATATCCGGCTCGAGCCACCCATCGTAGGTTGCATGTCCGGTGGGTCGATGGGCTGCCAAGGTCAACCCATCTGTCCCACCTTACGGACGGTTGTGCCGTCGATCCGCTGAGGAATCTGTGCATCGGCGGACCGCGACATCAACCCTCCCATTGCGTAGATTCAGTAGGACGGATTGCCAATCCGTCCT
>CAZFWV010000028.1:17284-22313 GCA_964522605.1 uncultured Pirellulaceae bacterium | reverse complement strand
GACGGATTGCCAATCCGTCCTACAGTGTATTCTCGGCAACGGTCGAGTTAACTCTCCGGGCGTCCCTCGGAGATCAACTCGGTGACAATCGCGTCTAGCTTCTCATAGGGATGATACCCGACGAGCTTCAGGCGAACTTGTCCTTCGCGGTCGATCAGCAGCGTTGTGGGGAAACCACGGAAATCCGGGATTTGTGCCTGTGTATCCTGATCACCGACAACGCACGCGTAATTGATGCCGTTCTCCGTCACGAAATCGCGAATGGTCTGAACCACCTCGTCCTGCGAACCTTGTTCGTAGTTGACACCGACAATCTCCAGATCGTCGGCGTATTCATTTCGCAGCTTGATGAAATGCGGGATTTCCATGCGGCATGGTGGACACCAAGTTCCCCAGATATCGACAATCAGCAGCTTGCCTTGAAAGTCGGCCAATTTGACCGGCTGGGCATCCAGATCCGGTAGTTCAAAGTCGAAGGCGAAGGATTCGGCCTCGGCAATTTCTTGACGTGCTTCTTCACGCAACCGAGCACGCACTTCTTCGGTCGACCGTCGGACAACCTCCTGAAACACGGGATTGTCTCGGATGGAAGCAAAGAAGGGATCTTCGTCAATTTGGCCGTACTGCAAGAAGCCGGCTTCGAAAGCCTGTTGGAGTGACTCCGCGGCCGACTCAGGATTCCCTTCCGCCGCATACCCGCGCGCTTCGTGGTAGAGCGCATCGGTCCACAATCGCCGATACTCTTCCTGGACTTCCCCTTGCCCGCCGAGGATTTCTCGAGCCATCCCGGCCGTCTGGCGGAAGCTGGCCGGGGCGGCCGAATCATCGACTCCCCAAGACTTGTCCTGCTGCACGCGGATGGCGATCAGGGAGAGCGCAATGTCCAAGTCGTCCGGAAACCGATTGTGGGCTTCCTGCAGGATCGCAATCGCTTGCGGCAGGTCCCCGTCGGTGATCGCCCGATTCACCTGCTCGCTGTACTCGCGTCGCAACAATCGCTCCGCCTGTTCGCTGTCCACGGGCTCTTCGCTCGCCTCGTCTCCCAACACATCCCCTAATTCAGCGAATTCCGTTGTATCATCCGGGGCTGACACTGCCGGAGCCGCTTCGGTTGTTTCTTCTTCGGTCGAAACCGGCTTGCTGGACGAATTACAACCCAGCGTCGCAGTGAGGAGGAAGAGCCCGGCAATTTGCCACATCCAAGTCCATCGCATGCTGATTACTCTCTTTCAAAGATAAAGTACGAAGAGGGGCCATCCGGTGATGCCTGAGCCCAAACGTGACCCCTCGAGAGGAGCTCTGCCGGTCAGTCCGGCACCGCATGTCCCGCGGCGTCCAAAACAACCTGCAGGGGTATCTTATGTTGCTGGGCAAGTCGTCGGCAATCTTCGTATTCGGGGGCGAGGTACTTTCGCCCATCGGGCAGCACGACCCGTTTTCCGCCGACTGCCCCCCAGGGCGTCGAAATCTGCTCGTTGTGACGTTCCAAGATATGACGGTCGGCGACCCATCGGCGGACCCCCAAAGTTGCCGTCTCACGGAATAGGATCGCTTCTAGCTTTGTAACCAGCGACTCCGGACAAAGAACGGTCAACTTCGTGGCCGGCCGATTCTTCTTCATCTGGATGGCAGTCGTGTAAACGTCCAGTGCCCCCTCCGCCATCAACAACTCACCGCAATACCCAACGACTTCCGCCGTCACCTTGTCCAGATTCGTCTCGAGCACAACCACTTGATCGGCCTGCCTCGAGTCCGGCTCGAGCTGATGCCCGACAAACAACCGCACGAGATTGGCCTGTTCCGTGAAATCGCGGTCACCCGCACCGTAGCCAATTCGGTCAATCGTCATCGGCGGCAACGGACCGAAGGAGTGGGCAACGGTGACGGCAATCGCTGCCCCGGTGGGCGTTGTCAGCTCGGCCGTAACGGAACTGGGGGCCAAAGGAACCCCGCATAATAGTTCGGCCGTTGCGGGAGCCGGGACACTGCATTGGCCGTGAGCGATGTTGATCGAACCGGAGCCGGTAGGAAGTGGCGAACAGGTGATCTGCTCGGCGCCGAGTAGATCCAGGCCAATCGCGACCCCCACGATGTCGGCGATCGAGTCGACCGCACCGACCTCATGAAAATGCACCTTTTGAATCGTCGTTCCATGCACTTTCGCTTCCGCTTCCCCCAAACGCGTGAAGATTCGACACGCCAGTTCCTTCTGGGGCGAAGTCAGCTGACTGGCCTCAATCATCTGGGTAATGTGATGCAGATGGCGATGCGCGTGCTCCGGCGTGTGGCGCACGTGAATCTTGGTCGCCCGAAAAGCGTGTCGGCGAACCTCTTCCCGTTCCAGCCGACAATCGGGCAAGCCAAGCGAATCGAGGCCGGACTGGATCGCGGACAGATCGACCCCCGCATCGACGAGAGCGCCGAGCATCATGTCACCGCTGAGTCCGCTCGCACAATCCAGGTAAAGGGTCTTCATGCGATCTGCCTATTTTTGTTGGGAGGATCGAGGACTGTCCGTTCGAGAAAAAACCGGCTCAACGGTCTGTCGCGCAGAAGCCGGCCGTTCGAGAGCTGCAAAGGGGCCATCATCCTACCGTGAGCCCCAATCTCTGCTCAACGGTTCCTCCCGCTTTTCGGCACGGATCCGAATTCTCACGAATGGGGCCGCGAAGCGAACCTGGATTCGTGCAAGCGGCCGACAACGCGCCCCGGTGCCGGCGTCTCTGCCGAAGTGGGTCGAGGACCCTAGGCTCTTGCGGAGCGGAGGCGGGGGCGCAGCCCGCATGCCCCCCGACGCGGAGGGGCAACGGAGCGGAAGGGCGGAAAGAGCCGGAGAGTGTGTGAAGTCTCCGTTGAATGACCTGGGGGCGGATGAGCCGGAACTCCCCCACGATCCTCCTGTTGAACGTTCCGACCGCAGCGCGCGTCGGCAGAAGCGGACATACCCCCACACTCGCGGCCGAGGTTGACATCCGTTGACGTTGGGCGGCCAATTCGATACAAGACGCGGCCAAATCTTCGAGCTTGGGACTGCCCACCGTGAATCGAATGCCCCCAAATAACCCGCTGATTTCCCCGGCCAACCCGCGATCGACAACGCCCTGGGGGATGCTGCCCCCGTCGCTGACGGTCCTTCATGTTCGGAACACGATCGATCCGAAAGGCTGGCTGGCCGCGGCCTTCGGTTCGGACGGGCTTTGCCGGGTAGAGCTGGAGGAGGCAGAGGGCCTGCCGGCGGGGCTAGAAGTCCTTCGGCGGAGGGCATTCGATGCCGTCTTGGTCGAGGAGCCCGACGAAGGGCTCCCTCCGAATCGCCTGATCGAAGCGATTCGAGCCGGTGCGCACCCGAGGTTGCCGATTCTGCTGCTTGGCGAGATTCCCGATGGATTACGCGCGACGCAATATCTGGAGGCCGGTGCGGACGCCTACTTGGTCATTCGGTGGACGACTGCGCGGGAGTTGCTCTGGCACACCGCGCGGGCGGTTGAGCGCGGGCGACTGACCGAGGAAAACCAGCGTTTGCGGCAGCGAGACGAGCGGCAACGATCCCTGGAGCGTGAGGAAGCGATGCGTCTGGTGGCGGAACAAATGGAACTCGTCGCCTCACGTCCCCCGGCCCGAGTCACCACGCAGATCAAGGCACAACCGGCCTGGCTCGCGCGGGAACTCGATCAGCTACTGCGGGCCTACGTACTGATGGGGCACGGGCATCTAACCGAAGAACTTTCAACGCTCCAAACTCGGCTCCGCCGCGCGGCAGTCCCGCTGTCGACCCTGTTGGAAACGTACCTGGGTGTCCTGCAGCATGTACTCGTAGATCTGGGAGCGCGCAGTTCACGGCACGTCCTGAACCGCGGCCACCTGTTGCTCACGCAATTGTTCTTGATCACCACCACGGAATTCAAGGATGAACCTCTCCATCATCATTCCGATCTTCAACGAACGGGAGAATATCCCCCTGCTGTACGCACAGTTGGATGAAGTCTTGCGGACTTTGGGGGACCCGTATGAGATCCTTTTCGTCGATGACGGATCCACAGACGGAAGTCTGCGCGAGTTGCAGTCGTTGGCCGAGCGTGATTCGCTCGTGAAAGTCATTCGACTTCGCTGCAACTTTGGACAGACGGCCGCCATGCAGGCGGGCATGGAGAACGCCACGGGGGATGTTCTGGTAACCCTGGACGGCGACCTGCAGAATGACCCCGCCGACATTCCACTCCTGTTGACCAAAATCAACGAAGGCTACGACCTGGCCCATGGATGGCGCAAGAACCGCCAGGATAAGTGGCTCAGTCGCAAGCTTCCTTCGCGAATCGCCAATGCCCTGATCGCATGGAGTACCGGGCTGGAGATCCACGATCTGGGCTGCACGCTCAAAGCGATACGGCGAGAGATTGCCGACGAGTTAGAACTGTACGGCCAGATGCACCGCTTCATTCCGATTCTCGCGGCCCAACGGGGCGCTCGCTGCGTCGAGATCGTCACCAATCACCGTGCGCGCCAGTTCGGGAAGAGCAAATACGGAATTTCAAGAACGCTGCAAGTGCTGCTGGATCTCTGCACGGTCAAATACATGCAGAACTATTTTGCGAATCCGATGAAGCTGTTCGGGCGATTGGCGGCCGGTTGCCTGGCATTGGGCCTGCTCGCACTGACCACCGTGATCGGGATGAAGTGTCTTCAGCAAACCGACATGACGGGGAATCCGCTCTTGCTGCTGGGGGTGTTCTGCCTGTTGGCCGGTACGCAGCTCTTAAGTCTGGGACTATTGGGCGAAGTCAGTGCGCGGATTTACTACCGGCGAGATGGTCACCGCCCGTTCTCGATCGCTTCACGGACAGGATTCGAACCTTCATCCAGCACGTCACCGTCGATCCACCGTGCTGCTTGAGTTCGACCAGGCAAAGCCCACCGCGAGAGATTCCAGACCGGGACGAATGCTAGTGTTCGACGAGCGGACGTCGAAATCGCGACGGTTGGCAGCGTACACAAAGAAGAAACAAGTGGGACGGATTGGCAATCCGTCCTA
>CAZFWV010000028.1:0-17184 GCA_964522605.1 uncultured Pirellulaceae bacterium | reverse complement strand
CAATCCGTCCTACGGTTTTTGTTTCATCTGCAACGTTCGAGTTACCGTAGCTGATAGTCCGGATTGCTTTCGTCAAAGTCCATTTCCGTCAATCCGACATTCAGTTGCAGATTGGTGTAGGTGTACTGCTCGGTCAGCAGCGGCTCTTCACCGCTCTCCTTCGGCCAGTCATACGATTCATAGTGCACGGGCACTTGCAGCTGTTCATCGACGAAGATTTTGGCCTGAAAGAAGGGCGCTCGGGGCTGTGTGTCGGGGTGCGTCAGAACGACTCCATCCACAGGTCGACCATTGATCATGGCCTCCGGCAGGTAGTCGACCTGACAGCTGTAGTCCAACTCCTCCCGCGCGCTCTCGATTAGCCGTCTCAAGAGATTCTCAATCCCGAACTCGGTGATCGGATAACGATTGCCTTGCATGGCGAGTTCGCTGTTGGGTGCCAAGCGAGTCGTAACGAAGGCAAAGCGAGTTCCTCCGCGACGCGCAAGCATTTCCCCGTTGTACTTGCCCTCGACATACAGAACTTCCCGTCCAGCGACGGATGCCGGTTTCAAAAACTTCAAGTACACGCTGAAGGGCACAACAACTTGACCGTCGACGACCTTGCGCTGTCGGACTTTGGCATAGATGAACTCGTGCGGGCCCAGTCGACCTTCAACGCGTTCGCGCCGGACCATGACACACGTGTAATCCTGGACATTGCTACGCAGCTGCCGGTAACCTTCCACCGCCATCCGCAAGACGGGAATCACGGGATGCTCCCCACGGGGTGCTTCCGGCTTCAACTCAGGCGTTGGCAGCCGATACACGGTGCGGGCCCCATCCGATTTCGGCGATTCTGCCCAACCTCGGGAGCACAGTCCGGAAAGAGCGCACAAACCAAGGGTCGTCGGTAAGACCCAATCGGCACATCCGACACGAAACGGAAACATGTGCTTGACTCCGCAACCAAAAGAACTTGCCGAATCTCGCGCCACTCCACGTTGGATCCAGCCAATGCTCTTTTCGCGCCGCTCCCTCCGCGCCTGTGAATCGATCTAATTGCCGCGCTACCCACTGCTTATCCGAATCCACATTCGGGCGTCAACGGGTCGCACTTCCACGCCGTGAATTTGGCAGAATTCCGTGCGCGAGCGAAAGGGATTTGTGGGAAAAACCAACTGAAAGGACCTTGGCCGCTCTTGATCTGCCTACGACCGGTTTTCTTGCGTCCTAGAGACTCGGACGCAACCTGCCGGAATGCCGGAAATGTGTGGCAAAAAGGGGTATTTGTGAGGCAGTTGCAGAAACGACGCTGCTCTACTGTAGCTCACAACCGTCCTTCGGCATCGGGGAATTTCCCGCATCGCATTCGCCAAGTGAGCGAGCCGCAAGATGCGTGCCAGGCCCAGGCGAATTGACTGCGCGGTGCATCCGCCGGCTCCTTCGCCCCACTTCACGCACTCCCCAAGTTCTCCTGTTGCCATTTCTGCACTGCTAATGGTGATCGTGTTGTTTTCTCGGCAAGGAATCGAGCGCCCCGCGGGAGCGACTCTCGCACGGGTGCGGTAGCACCCCGTTGGGATGCGGCCCTGCCACACTGCAACCTTTGAGCTCCATACAATCCCTGATATGCACCGGAAACACGGTCCGGGACGTTTCGGTCTTCCATTCTGGGCCCGATCGGTCATGATTTCAGTAGAGGTCGAAGTGTGCAGCTTGGTCATCTCCGACTGCATCTGGCGTGCAAGCTGTCCTCACACTGACCGCGACCTGTCATCCGCGTCGCTACACCGACCTGCGCGCCGTCCGACTCGCATCATTCACCCGGTGAAGGGCGTCATGGGGAAATCCGTCGTGTTGTGCCGGACGATATGATGCCCAGCAGGAGTTATTCTTGTCGACCAACGAGCAACCCGATCGATCCTCGCACGACGTGCCCCGTACACAGCGTTTGGGGCCGTATCGTTTGCTGCGGACTCTCGGTCGCGGCGGGATGGGTACGGTCTACGCCGCCGTCGAGGAAGAAACCGGCCGGTCGGCTGCGATTAAAGTCCTGTCACCGACGCTGGCGACCATCGAGAACTTTCGCGACCGGTTCGGCGCCGAGATTGAATCCCTGCGAAAGCTCCGTCACCCGAATATCGTCCAACTGGTCGGATATGGGGAACAGGATGGCCAGTTGTTCTACGTGATGGAGTTGGTCGACGGCCAGAGTTTGCAGGATGAACTCCGACGCGGAAGACGGTTTACCTGGCGCGAAGTGACGCGCATTGCAATTACGACTTGTGCTGCACTGAAGCATGCACACGATCACGGCATCATCCATCGAGACCTGAAACCCGGAAACCTGCTTCTAACGACCGACGACAAAGTCAAACTATGTGACTTTGGGATCGCCAAACTCTTCGGTTCGACGACCATTTCCACAGGCAGCGTGATTGGAACCGCTGAGTACATGGCACCGGAGCAAGGCGAAGGGAAACCGGTCGGGCCGCGTACCGACCTCTACAGTCTGGGATCGGTGATGTACGCCCTGCTGGCAGGACGTCCTCCGTTTACTGGAAAATCCGTGGCCGAAATCGTTCACAAGGTCCGTTTCGAGACCCCGCTGCCCGTTGGCCGTCGGGCAGATGATGTCCCCGTTGAGTTGGAGCACTTGATCGAACAGCTGCTGGAAAAGGACCCCCAAAAGCGCATTCCCACCGCACTAGCCGTCTCGCATCGTTTGAAGGCCATGGAACATGCGCTCTCGATTCCGAGCCCGGATGCGGTTCCGCGTCCGGGGGCTGCGGACGCGCATCGATCGGTGGAGGAACCGTCGCAACTGGCGAATCAGATTACCACCTTGCTTCCAGATCAATCGTCAACCGGGAACTCGTCCACGGACATTTCCGTAACAATGGACGAGCCGCTGGGAAGCCCGGAGTCGGACCACTTCACGCGCGTCAGTGAGCAGGTCGAGGCCGCTCCAACGTATTCCGTGTGGATCGGACTGCTGCGAGTCGCCTTGGCGGTTTGCGTCGCGGCTGCCGCGTTTGTGCTGATTCGACAATGGATGGAGCCACCGACGGCCGATGAGCTCTACGAAGCAATCAACCAGAAGAACGATCGAGAGAATCCCCGGTTACTGCTCGAAGCAGAACGCGACATCGAACAGTTCATGCAGCAGTATCCGCAAGACCTTCGCGTCGAAGAACTCCAGGAGTTACAGGAAGAGATTGAACTCCAACGGCTGCAGCGAAGGCTGCAAGCCAAAGCCCGACGCGGACAGTCGACCGACTCCCCCTTGGAACAGTTGTACCTTCACGCCACACGCGAGATGGACCTCCATCCGGAACTCGCCGCGCAACAACTGCAGGCGTTAATCGATTTGTACGGCTCGACGGAGCGATTGACGCCCGATCAATCGCGTTGCATCGCCCTGGCCCGAAAACAGCTTCGTCGGCTGCGTGAGGAAATCGAACGCCAGCAACAACTGCACCTGCCCCTTCTGCAGGAACAATTGAATAACGCCATCAAACTCGAATCGAGCGATCCCGATCGGGCCCGGCAGATGTACCTGGGCATCGTCCGGCTCTACCGCGACAAGCCCTGGGCCCATGATCTCGTCCGGCAGGTTCGAGAACGGTTGAGTCGGCTCGCGGATCGCGAATAAAACACGCCTCCTCGGCTCCCGCAGAACCATCTCGTTGTGCGTCCTGAGCCATGCGTACCGGGCAGGCGTGGCCCAGCTGGCTTGACCGCACAAGTCGAGCGACCCCAAAGATCGGGAAGCACGACCGCGGATCGAACGGACAGAACAGATCTCCACCGATCGGTCCGTCCCGGTCCGTACCGTTCGTCGAATCCGCGGTTTCTCATCCAGCTCCGTTCCAACTTGAACGCAGTCTCCTCTCGCGTGTGGCGAAAGTCGTCCTCCAATGCCAGGGTTGACCCCTTGGTGACGTTCTCGGCAGCCCCCCAGACTCGGCGTCTGTCCACGTTTTTCCGAATTCACTCTCTCTGGAGGTCGAGTGGCTTCTAAGGTGCTGGCTCAGATGAAGTTACAACACGTCCCCGTGGCCATTCGTTTCACCCGCAGCCGCCAGGTGAGGTCGGATACGGTACCGAATCGCGTGCACGCAGGCTTAACACGCGCGTCGCAAATCGCTCACGAAAGATCCGCGTTTCTTCCGTCTTTCCGTGAGTACATGACAAAAAGATTGCCGCTTGTCCTTTACACCATTAACATGATGTGAAGGAACCAGAGAGAACAGGGACAGGGAGTTGAGGCGACCCTCCTGTGCAGGTCTGTCGGGAGTGGCCTGTTCTGATGCCCCCCTCCCCATCGCTCGTCGACGTCTTATCGAGTTGAAAACTGGGGCACAATGGAAATGTTCTGGAATCGCACGGGCATGCGCCGTGACCGACGCCGGTCCCGGCTGCGCTCAAGAACCCAAACCGGCCAATCGGGGACACGGACACGCCGACTCGTGGGCCTGGAACCGCTGGAAACTCGCCAACTGCTGACCGTTGTGATCAGCGAGTTCATGGCGTCCAATCAATCGACGATCTCCGACGAGAATGGCGATTGGCCGGACTGGATCGAACTGGAGAATCGGGGCAGCGAGTCGGTCGACCTGAGCGGCTGGTTCCTCACCGATCGGGCGACCAATCTGGACAAGTGGCAACTGCCGGACGTCCGTCTGGCAGCCGGCGACCAATTGCTGATCTTTGCCTCAGAAAAAGATCGTACGGACCCCGCGCAGCCGCTGCATACGAATTTCAAGCTGGGTGCCGAAGGCGAGTACCTTGCACTCGTGCGGCCGGATGGGGTAACGGTTGAATTCGCCTACGCGCCGCAGTTTCCTCCACAAACCGAGGATGTCTCCTACGGTCTGGCCCCCGGGGATACCGCCGAGGGGTTTTTCCCTGAGCCTTCTCCGGGTCAGGCGAACCCGATCTCTCCCGTGAGCGGTGCCGGTCGCAGCATCGTGATCAATGAGATCATGTACAGTCTGCCACGCGCCGACATCCTGGACGCCGAGAACATTGAGGAGGAGTTCATTGAGCTATACAACCGCGGAACGCAAGCCGTGGATGTCACCGGATGGCGATTCACTCGGGGGGTCGAATTGGAACTGCCCGCAGCCACGATCCCGGCCGGCGGTTATCTTGTCGTCGCAGCCAACGCAGATGCTTTCGCCGCAAAGTATCCCGGGGTAACGAATTATGTCGCGGGCTGGACGGGCAAACTGAGCAACAGCGGCGAGACGCTGGAGTTGGTCGATCAGGCAGGACTGGTCGTTGATTCGATTCGGTATGCCGACGAGGGCGACTGGAGCGTGCGTGCGGTGGGTCCGGAGGATCGTGGTTCAACCGGCTGGATTTGGGCTGCGGAGCATGATGGAGGCGGCAAGTCGCTGGAACTGATCAACGTCGCCGTCGACAACAACTTCGGGCAGAACTGGACCTCCAGTATCCCAATCGGCGGTACTCCAGGAGCCGTCAATTCGGCGGTGGCCTCCGACATCGCCCCCGTGATCCTCGATGTGCTGCATCAGCCCGCCATTCCCCGATCAACCGATCCGGTCACCATCACCGCCCGGATCCAGGACGAGGCAGCACGGGGGATCGTCACGGCAGTCCGATGGCGCGTCGATGGAGCGGGCGAATTTCAAACCGCACTCATGTACGACGACGGTCAACATGGAGATGGCGAGGCCGGAGATCAAATTTACGCGGCCGAATTGCCCGCGCAGGCGGATCGGACCGTCGTCGAGTTCTACGTGGCGGCCTACGATGCAGCCAATCATTTGCGGACGTGGCCGGCACCGACCGCCGATGGACTTCAGGTCACGAATGCGCTCTATCAGGTATTGGATAGCGAGGATCTGCATGCGTCCTGGACGCCCGGGACACCGCCTGTCTATTTCCAGATCATGACCGGCGCAGATCGCGACGAATTCACAAACATCAATCGCCAGAGCAACGCACAGTTCAACGCCACCTTTATTGCCCTCAGCGGAACCGGCACCGACGTCCGGTACAACGTGGGCGTGCGCATCCGCGGCAGCGCCAGTCGAAACGATACGGTTCCTGGAAATCGAATCAACTTCTCTTCGGATCGCCCTTGGCAGGACATTACCCAGATCAACGTTAATGCGCGGAATGTGGATCAGCAGACGGCTGGAGCGGCACTGTTTAACCTCGCGGGAGTCGACGTCGGCAAGGTACACCCGATCGTGATGTACAGCAACGGAGTCAACCTGAAGGAGGCGGCCAATTGGCAGGGCTCGTTCTATGTGCATTCGGAAGTGTTGAACTCGGATTTCGCAGAAGCTCATTATCCGCTGGATTCTAATGGCAACATCTACCGCGGGCGTCGGCGTAATGAATCCCCGCCAGGTGGGCAGGACGCAGGATTGGCATACTTGGGCGAAGATCCAGCCGATTACGTCAGTTACGTAAAATACACCAACGCCAGTGAGGCAGATTGGTCGGATGTCATCGAGCTGACTCGCGTCTTGACACTCGCCCCGGATAGCACGTTCGTCACCGATGTCCAGCAGGTCTTGAACGTCGATCAGTGGCTCCGAGCGCTGGCCATGAATTTGCTGATCGACAACAACGAATACAGTCTGATGACCGGAGATGCAACGGGGGACGATTACGTCATGTACCGTGGCATCCTCGATCCGCGATTCGAACTCGTTCCCTACGACTGGGACACGCTCTTCAATAGTGTCAATCGCGGGATCTTTCGCTTCAATTCCGTTCCCGCGTTGAATCGCCTGGTCAACCATCCGGAATTCTTGCCGCGTTACTACGCGCAATATGTGGACTTGATCGAAAATGTTGTCTTGACGGAACAGGCAAGCGCAACACTGGACCAGGCGCTGGGGGCCATTACCTCTCCTGCGCGGATTGCACAGATCAAGCAGTTTCTTGTCGACCGATCGGCCTACATCCGAGGACTGTTCAGCCAGGAGTTGACCGTCAACAGCAATCTGCCGATTGTCGACGGACTGCCGCGCACGGCAACCTCGACGATCAATTTGACCGGCACGTCGCCCGTAACCGAGACGCGGAGCGTGCTGGTCAACGGCTTTCCGGTGCAGTTCCTGGATGGAGAAGGCCAGTGGTCGTTTCAGGAACTGGGTGGAGAGACAGTTACACTGATGCAGAGGGGATCCATCTGGAAGTACCTCGATGACGGCTCCGATCAGGGAACCGCGTGGCGTCAACCTGGATTCGACGATTCCACATGGGAGTCAGGCCCCGGTCAATTGGGGTTTGGAGACGGTGATGAGGCCACGACCATCGGCTTTGGCCCCGACCCGGAAAACAAATATGCCACAACCTACTTCCGTTCGACCTTCCAGGTTGACGACCCGCTGGAGGTGATCGGGTTGTCCATGGAGATGCTTTACGACGACGGTGCAGCCGTTTACATCAACGGCGTCGAGGTCGCCCGAGCGAACCTGGATCCCGATGCAGACTATCAGACGTACGCGAACTCTTTGCGAGGTCGCGAAGAGGAAAACGTATACGAATTGTTCGTGTTGCCCGAAAGCGCTCTGCAGGCGATTGTACCCGGCCAGAATGTAATCGCCGTCGAGATGCATCAGTTTCCGCCCGACAGCCCCGATCTGGGGCTCGACATGCAATTGACGGCGATTCTACCCGACGAGAATCAGGAAGGTGTCCAGCTGCGACCAGGGATCAATCGGGTTGTCGTCGAGGCCTACGACGGACCAGACGGCACGGGACAAGTGATCAGTCGCGAGACGCTCGACATCTGGTACGACGATGGCACCACACAAAATGTGTCGGGGACGATCAGCAGTGACACAACGTGGACAGCAACCGGCGGCCCTTATCTCGTCAGCGGGACTTTAACGGTCGCCCCCGGGGCAACGCTCACGATTCAGCCTGGAACGACGGTCTTCTTTGCGGACAACGCACAGCTAACGGTCAATGGCCGGCTGTTGGCGCTCGGAACGCCCCACCGGACGATTCGTTTTACGCGACAGCCCGGCAGCAGCAAATGGAACGGGATCCAATTCGTCGATTCGATGCGCGACAATCAGATTGACTATGCGATTGTCGAATACGGAATCACGAACAACGGCTTGATTGGACTTCAGAATTCCGAATTGACAATTCAGCACTCGACACTCGATCACACCGATCGCCGACGGATCCGTTCGATCGATTCCTCGCTCATTGTCCGTGACTCCACCTTTACGAATATCTTTGATCCGGGCCAGGCTCCAACAACCGACAACCTGAGTGAACACATCTGGGGACGCGGCATCCCGGCGGGAGGTCATTGGATTGTCGAAGGCAACACGTTTGGCACGATCACGGGACACAATGACGCCATTGACTTTGATGCTCCGCGCCTTCCCAATCCGATTCCACGGATTCGCAACAATTTCTTCCAGGGCGGTGGGGACGACGCACTCGACATGACGGGTGACGTCTACATTGAGGGCAACATCTTCCAGAATTACATCAAGGATCAATTCAATACCGACCCGGGCCAATCCAATACGATTTCCGCATCGAGCGGTGACTTCTGGGTCATCCGGAACGTGTTCGAGAATGTCCAACACGCGTCTTTGGTGAAAGAAGACGCGTACATGTACTTCCTGAACAACTCCGTGATCGGTTCCGAATTTGCACCACTCTATTTCGATCTCGCGGGACAGACGAGTGGCCCGGGGCGAGGCGCGTATGTGGAAGGCAGTTTGTTTGCCGATACGGAGATCGTTTTCGAGGAAGTCCTGCCGACGACCGATCTGGTCGTGAATTATTCCTATTTGCCGGCTGGCGAAACGGTGACGGGAGTTGCGAATCGAGTCGGCGATCCGCACGTTTGGGGCAGCGAAGGCAATTATCACCTGCGTCCCGGCTCTCGGGCCGCCGGTCATGGCCCCAACGGCGCCGACATGGGCGCGCGCATCCCCGCCGGTGCAACGATTGCCGGGCTCCCTCCCGCCGTAACCTCCAGCAACAGCGCAACGCTCTCGATCGGCGGACCCGGAATCACCGAATACCGGTACCAACTGGACGGAGGCCCGTGGAGCAGTCCCCGCTCCACCCAGGTCCCGTTGAACCTGGTCGGTCTCGCACCCGGTACACACCAGGTCGCCGTAATCGGCCGGAATATGCTGGGAGACTGGCAGGCTGAGGATCAAGCGACGCGGTCTCCCGCCTGGACGGTCGATCCCCAGGCCACCGGGGCGCTGCGGATTAATGAAATCCTGGCCCATAACGTCTCGACTTCCACCGCGGATGGCACCTATCCCGATCTGATCGAGTTGTACAACGCCGGAACTTCGCGGATCAATCTGGGCGGAATGAGCCTCAGCGATCGGCTCGATCAACCGCGACGTTTCGTGTTCCCAACCGGCAGTTCGCTCGCGGCTGGCCAATACCTGGTGCTGCACGGTGACGATCGTGCGACAGCGGGCGTTTTGCACGTTGGCTTCGGGCTAGATCGAACCGGTGACGAACTCTATCTGTTTAATGCGCAAGGAACCTTGATTGATTCGGTCCAGTTCGGCCAGCAGATTGCCGACTTGTCGATCGGCGTCGTCGACCGAGAAGGAACCTGGAACCTGACGGACCCCACGTTCGGCGGTGCCAATCAACCCACGCCGCGCGGTGAAATCGATGATCTGCGCATCAACGAGTGGTACGCCAGCGGCGACGTGCGAATCACCCAAGATTTCGTGGAAGTCTACAACCCACAGTCGATCCCCGTCGCCCTCGACGGTCTGTCCCTGACCGATCAGCCATTCGCAATCCCCAACCAATCTCCCATCCCTGCCTTGAGCTTTATTCCAGCCCAAGGATTGGTGAGTTATATCGCCGACGGCGACCCTCAGGACGGTCCGAATCATCTCAGTTTCCGGCTCTCGGCTGTAAGAGAACACCTGGCACTAACCGATTCGAACGGGCAGATCATCGACCACGTGTATTACTATCCGCAAACAAGCGAGGTGTCTCAAGGAAGACTGCCTGATGGCGGTCCGGATTATGCATTCAGCGAAATCCCGACCCCCGGAGTCACGAACAATGCGGGAAACACACTTGTGCTTCCGTTGCTTGACTTCTCCTGGGACGATCCCTGGAAGTACGAAGCAAGTGGAACGAATCTCGAGACCGCCTGGCGCGAGCCGGGATATGACGACTCCAGTTGGCCCAGCGGGCCAGGTCTGCTAGGACGCGAAAATACAAACATCGGCGAGCCGATTCGGACCGACATCGATATTGACGGCGGAAAGGTCACCTTCTACTTCCGCAAAACGATCCAGCTGGACGCGGACCCCGCAACGATCGAGGCGACATTTTTTACGATGATCGACGATGGAGCAATCGTCTACGTCAATGGGAACGAAGCTTTGCGCCTACGGCTTCCCGACGGGCCGGTTGATTGGCAACAGTTCGCATCCGGAGTCACGAATGCATCGATCGAGGGCCCCTACAGTATTCCCTCCGAATACTTCGTGCGGGGCGACAACGTGATTGCCGTGGAGGTCCACCAAAGCAGCGCCAATAGCAGTGACCTGGTGCTCGGAATGGATTTTTCCGCATCGGTGACGTACGAAGATCAACAATTCAACAACCGCGATCGGCTGGTTCATGACTTGCGAATCAGCGAGGTGATGTACCACCCAAGCGACAATGCCCCGCTGGAGTTTATCGAGCTCTTCAATCGCGGGACCGAAGAACTGAATCTGAATGGCGTCCGGCTGGACGGCGGGATTCAATTCACGTTCCCTGATGTGGTGCTGCCTGCCGGCGAATCGATCGTCGTGGCAGAAGATCTTGCGGCCCTATTGGCCGAGTATGGAAGTGGGGTGCACGCGGTTGGGCAATACGCCGGTGACTTGAACAACGCCGGCGACGAGATTGTCCTCCAGTTGCCCGCCCCCTATGACGCCGCGATTCTACGATTCACGTATGACGCGACTTGGGATTCAGTCACGGACGGAGGTGGACGATCGCTGGAAATCGTTGACGCCGATCTGCCGTTCACCGCCTGGTCGAATCAAAACAGCTGGAAGGCCGGCACGGTAACCGGTGGAACTCCCGGATCCCAAGCTGGCACTCTGCCCGCGGACGACTCAATCGTCATCAACGAAATCCTGTCCCATACGGACCTACCCCTGCAAGATGCCGTCGAACTGCACAACACCGGATCTCAGTCCGTCGATCTGGGCGGTTGGTTCCTCAGCGACAGTCGGCAGCGGCCCAACCACTACCAAATCCCCGACGGAAATTCCATCACGGCGGGCGGTTATCTGGTTTTCACCGAACAGCAGTTCAATCCATCCGGCGGAACTGACGCTGACGACTTTGCGCTGGACGGAGCTCACGGGGATACCGTCTGGCTCTGGAAACCATCCGCCTCGGGCCGGCCGGCCTATATTGTCGATCGAGTTGAGTTCGGCGCGGCGGCCAACGGGGAATCCTTCGGTCGCTATCCCAACGGGGTCGGTGAGCTGACTCCGCTTCAGTCTCGCTCACTGGGATTCGCGAACGGCTTGCCCCGAGTCGGCCCGGTCTTGATCAGCGAGGTGAATTACCATCCGACCGATCCGAGTGCCGCTGCGCTGCAGATCGAGCCGACGATGGTCGACGAAGACCTCGAATTTATCGAAATCCACAACCCGACCTCGACCGGCGTTGATTTGAACCGCTGGCGGTTAATCAACGGAGTTGAGTTCGCATTCGGTCGAGGTGCGTACGTCAGCCCGGGCGCCAGCCTGCTCGTGGTCTCGTTCAACCCGGTCGCGCCGGAGAACGCGAATCGGCTGGCTGCATTTCGTATTCATTACGGATTGCCCGACACGGTGCCCATCGTAGGCGGTTACTCCGGAAGACTCTCCAATGGTGGTGACGAACTCCAGTTGCTCCGCGCGGACACACCCCCCGTCGAGGAACCCGATTATGTCCCGCTGTTGCTAGAGGATGAAATCCGTTACGACGACGAGGCACCTTGGCCCACGACACCGGACGGACTCGGCGCTTCGCTGAATCGCAACCTGCCGGCTCAACTCGGACGCGAAGCGGCTAGTTGGATCGCCGCAAATCCAACGCCCGGCTCCGTGGTCGGAAGCGTCGTCGAAGGGGACTTCAACGATGACCTGATTGTCGATGCGACCGACATCAACCTGCTGTCCGCGGCCATTCGCAACAACACTCCCGGCTATGACCTGAATGCAGACGGAAAGACCGACCGAGAGGATCTCGACGAGATGGTTCATCGGATCCTCCAGACAAATTACGGTGACGCCAACCTGGACCGGTACTTCGACACGGGTGACCTGGTCCTCGTATTGATCGCGGGCAAGTACGAAGACGGAATCTCGATGAACGCCAGTTGGGAGGAAGGCGACTGGAATGGGGATGGCGACTTCACAACCAACGATCTGGTGATTGCCCTCCAATCCGGCGCTTACGAGGCTGCCTCGCAAGCGGTCGCGGCGACTCCGGCCACGGCGACCGACGCGGCGATCTCCGTAGAGATCACAAACGGGATTGCCGGCGCGATTCTCGCGGTTCCACAATCCACAGTCCTTTCCGCCGAGAAACGCGAAGAGCCGTTGCTAGCGTCGACTGCACCCGGGAAACTCCCCGCGGCTCGTCAAACCACGTTGATCCATACCGCAGTCGACGACTTCTGGGCCTCGCCAGACGATTCTCTGTCCCTGGCGCACGACGCGCGTATCGCTGCACTCGATGGAGAAGCCGTGGAGGACGGTATTCTTCGGACATTGCTGCGCTGAGATTCGAGAGCTAAGTCGGAAGGCCGGGAGATTGCGCGAAGTCTCCGTTGGATGACCTGAGGCGGATGAGCCACGGATGAGCCGGAGATTGACGTCCAACAGGGACTTCCCCCACGATTCTCCCGTTGACTTTTCCGACCGTATCGCAGCTCGGTAGAAGCTGACATCCACCCCATGCCACATTCTGTGGGGAAGTGAGGTTGCCCCAAAGCGGGGGCTGGGATACAAATCGCCCCGCGTCCGGCGGCCGTGCGTCGATTTCGACACGGAGGGGATCCGACCGCAACGGTTCCCCACGGCACCCGCCGACGAATGCTGCTCGTCTTCACGAATCCTCAAGCCGTGGACGAGATATTCGCCGCCGACGATCGCGAACCGCACCGTTCGTTGGACAGAACCTCGAGCCCAATTGCGCATGGAGCGAGGAAGCACGATGCCCAATCCCATCACACAATCTGCCCGTCGCCGATTCGTGCTTCCCATGTGGGTGATCATCGCCACGTTCGGAATGTTCGCCGGCGCAGCGGCCGCCGAAACGGCTACGCTTGATGCCAATACAGGAACCGAACCGACGCCGGAAGTCTCAGCGAACAAAGTCCCACCCAACTCACGCGACTGGGCGAGCCTGCGGAGTGAGTCACGAGAACAGCTGGCGCGCGTCGAGGAGCGCCTACGACTAGCGAACGAGCGACAGGCACCTAGCTGGCAGATCTCCGGTTTGCAGGAAGAAGTCAGTCAATGGAAGTACCTCGCCCTACTTTATGCCCAACAGCAGGTCGCGGAAGAGGAATTACGAGAGCTTCAAGAGGAACCGCAGACGACCAGTCTGGAAGGTGAAAATCTGGATTTCGACGACAGTGTCGGAGCCCCACCCTATTCGTTCCTCTACCTGGAAAACCTACGAGACGCATTCGACGATGGACAGACGCTTGTCGCAGTGCTGGAAGCCGAAGTCACGAGTTCGGTGGAGTTGGTAGACCGCGCGGGCGACTACCAGGAAAAAAACGAACGAGAACGACGCAGAATCAAGGAACAACTGGAAACCCTTGACGATCTGGAACCCGCCGAACGATTGCGAACGGAACTGCTGCGTGCCGAGCTGGGCTGTCGAATCGGTCGTGAACTGGTGAATCTGCGCAAGACAGAATTAGCCATCAAGAAACTGGATCTCGAGAATCGTCGACAGCGGCAGTCGCTGCTTGAACAGAGACTGATCCAGGTCGAGGAACAAGCACGTTTTACACGGACCGACCTGGACAAGAAGCTGCAATCGATCGACGCCTTTGAGAAAGAGCTGCAAAACGAACTTGACGAATCGCAGGAAGAACTCAAGCAACTGGAGAACCTGCACCAATCGATCGTTGAGGGATCTGCTGTCGAAGCCGAACATGCTGCTTTGCAGGCGGAAGTGATCCAAGTCGCTCGCGAAGCATTGCACGAAAAGATCAATCACCTCCAGCAAAGCCTCGCTGATCTGGTCATCATGAGGCATTGCTGGAACCTGCGTTTTCGGATGAAAACCGGACAGGCCAACCCCGGAGAAATGATCGAATGGCTCGATCAGGTCACTGATTACGCTCAGCGGTTGCGCAAGGCACAAGAAGGCGTCGAGATTCGGCAGCAGGAAGCACGACTTCGGCTCGCCACAACGCTCAAACAATTGAATGAGATTCAAGAACCTGACGATCCACGACGTCGTTGGCTGGAGATGGATCATGACGTCACATCTCAACTGGTCGCCGCGTCGACACAGCGAATCCAGGTCCTCCACTTGGGCTCGCGGACCCTCGACCGGTTTGTCGGCGAACTGAGTGAGACAGTCCGCCCTCACACCACCGAGGCACGACTCAATCGAATCTGGAGGGCGGCTGAGACTTGTTGGCAGTATGAGCTGTTCGCGGTGGAGGATCGGCCGATCACCGTGGGGAAGATCATCACGGGAATCATCATCCTGATCGTTGGAATCGTGTTCGCGCGACACTTGAGTCGCGTTCTGGGTCGGCGAGTGCTGCCCCGAATGGGCATCGCGGAAGGTGCCTGCCTGGCCCTCCAGACCATTGGCTTCTACGGACTGGTCATCGCGTTCAGTTTGTTCACGTTGGAGTTGATCAACATTCCGATCACCGTGTTCACGTTCCTCGGAGGTGCTGCGGCCATCGCGGTAGGTTTTGGAAGTCAGAACATTTTGAATAACTTCATGAGCAGTCTGATTTTGTTGAGTGAGCAGCCGGTCCGCATCGGCGACCTCGTAGAAATCGACGGCCTTACGGGCACGATTCAGCGGATTGGTGCTCGAAGCACAAAACTGCGCACCGGATCCAATGTGGAATTCATCATCCCCAACAGTAAGTTCCTCGACAGCAGCGTCACGAATTGGACGCTTTCGAGCACAGAAATCCGCGTTTCCGTAGCCGTCGGCGTGGCATACGGCTCACCGACCGAACGCGTGCTCGCCCTGCTGCGGCAAGCCGTTCACGACGTCCCCCAGGTGCTGGCCCATCGTGAGCCGATCATCCTGTTCACGGAATTTGGTGACAACTCGCTGAATTTCGAGGCCCACTTCTGGATTCATCTGCGAACCGAAATGGACGGCCGCCGCGCAGAAAGCGCTGTGCGCTTGCGAATTGATCGACTGTTCCGCGAGGCCGAGATCACGATCGCATTTCCTCAACGGGATGTGCATTTGGACGTATCCCAACCGATCGAGCTGAAGTTCGCCGAAAACCAAGATGCCTGGAAGACTCCACTGACACAGCGCCGCGCCGGGTAACTGATTCGAGACGGTCGATGAATCAGTGACTTGGTGACGGCCGACCTCGATGACGTAATGCAACATGACATGGCAGACCGATCAAGTCACCAACTTCCTTCTCTGCGGCCCTCCGCGCCTTTGCGCACTCTGCGTTTATCATGCCGTTCCACAAATTTGCAAACAAAGTGCGGCCTTTCGCCGCAACCAAAGAGGGCGCTGCCAGACTCGGCGCAATTGGTGTGCCACTGGCTTTGCCAGTGCTTTTCTTCGACTCAAGAAGACACTGGCAAAGCCAGTGGCACGCCATACAGTTGTCGCCGAAGGCTGCGCTGCGTTTCAAGATACCAACAGTCAAACCAAGTAGAAACACAACTCACCAAGTAGAAACACAACTCACCAAGTAGAAACACAACTCAGCCGTGTCGCATCATCGAATTCGCTTGCCCCGACAAGAAACTCACCATTCGCGGTGCAGAGTGCGCAAAGGCGCGGAGGGCCGCCGAGGATGTGCAATGAGTTTCGAGCCGTGCCGTCATTAGGTTTTCAATCACTGCGAATTTGAGTTCGGAATCGTATTTGGGGAGGACTCCAACATGTTGCGCAAGCTCCATCCTCAGGCCGGATCCCGTCCCGGAACGCTGGTGATCCCCGCGGATGCCCAGCCAACGGGACTGCGAGTGATCCGCTACAACCCCGAACAGCTGGACGATTCTACCGAAACCCAGATTCGGTCTCTTACCCGACATGTGCAAGCGAATTCGGTCACTTGGATTCAGGTTGTCGGACTGCGCGATGCGGAAACGCTCGTCGACGTCGCGCGACAGTTTGGCATTCATCCGCTCGTGCTGGAGGACGTCGTGAACGGACCTCAGCGTCCGAAGAGTGAGCCGTACGATGACCACCAGCTGCTTATTGTTCGAGCGCCAGACGCCGCCCCCCAAAGTCTGACTGCAGACCGTCAGGTCAGCCTGATTATCGGCAAAGGTTTTCTGATCAGCTTTCAATCGCAACGAGACGAACTGCTGGATCCGGTCGTTCGTCGGATCGAGCGACCGGGAGCCAGACTGCGGCGGAATGGAGCAGATTATCTGGCATATGCGATCCTTGATACGATCGTGGATGCGTTCTATCCTCGGCTTGAGCAACTCACCGAACAGCTGCAAGTCCTCGAGGAGGCCGTGCTTCGCTGCCCAAAGCCCGCGCACCTTCGAGAATTGAGCGAGATCAAACGACAACTGGTACGTTTGCGCCACGTCGTTTGGGCACAACGGGAAATGGTCGCCACGCTGTTGCGTGATGAGACACCACTGATCGGCTCCAAGGTACTGAAGTTCCTTCGCGACACGCATGATCACTGCATCCAGATTTCGGAAGCAGTGGACATGTGTCGAGAAACGGTGACCGGCTTGGTCAACACTTACCTTTCTTCGGTGGGCCAACACACGAACGAAGTGATGAAAACGCTGACAATTGTTGGCAGCATCTTTATCCCGCTCACTTTTGTCGCAGGCATCTATGGCATGAATTTCTCACACATGCCCGAGCTCGAAATGCCGTACGCCTATCCGATCGCCTGGATGACCATGCTGCTGATCGCCGGTGTCATGCTGTGGTACTTTCGCCGCAAAGGTTGGCTCGGCTCTCCAGCGCTCGCCGAATCGCTGA
>CAZFWV010000027.1:35479-38836 GCA_964522605.1 uncultured Pirellulaceae bacterium | reverse complement strand
TGGGGCATCGCTGCGCTCTGCCACCAGCCACCCCTCGAGAAAAACAGGTTTTGAAATGCGCTCTACTACCGCGTCCAATCACATCTATGCGACAAAGGCTCGACGTGCGCCCTTTGGAGCGGATTGGGCAAACAGCCACTCGACCGCAGCGGCAACCTGGCTCGCGTTCAGTCGGGAGTTGATTTCGTACAGTCCGGTCTGCAGGGCGAGCACAAGATCCGAGGTTGTGAAGTCTCCGTCACCGTTCCAATCGCCTTCTGCCCACGTCGAGTTGTCTTCGATATTGTCTTCGTATTCACCTGCTTGTAAGACCTGGACGAGGTCAGCGGTGTCGAAGAATCGATCCAGATTGGTGTCACCGATACTCGATCCCAGAATGTCTTGCACAAGGAAAAGAAGATCGTCCAGGTTGGTGACCGAATCTCCAGTCAAGTCGAACTCGGTTTCACTCGCTTGAATCGCAATGCTAAGCCGGTCAATGTCCTGAATATCGATGACCCCGTCACCCGTCAGGTCTCCGATTTGATAGCCGGCTGTGCCGGGTGTCGGTGTGGCACCAATCCAGTTTTGTGGAGCGTTACCGTAGGCGTGCACCGAGACTCGCGTCAGTGACTTGCCGTTGCCGTTGGCATTCGCAGGCCAAGGGGCGATGTTGTTGTAGAGTACCTCGTCCTCGAGCAGCCGAGGAATCCATGTAGGATCGTCCTGAGGAACACTATCCGGACGCCGTAATTGCAGGACCTCGCCCTGATTATCGAGTCGTCCGACATAGCTGCCAAGCAGGCGGATCGTAGACGCAATCCCGTACTCAGCGCGGAATGCTGCCGCTCGCGAGGCGTTGCCAGGAGCGTCCGCGTCGAACGAAACGACAACAATTGTCTCGCCTGCTGCGAGCGTTACCTCGGCGGAGAAATTGTACTCGATCCCACCGCGAAGCTGCCACTGGTCCAATGCCGTCGCGGTCGCGGTTGGATTATGAATCTCGATAAACTCCAAATCCTGTTCGGTGATCGACGGATCGAGTTGCAGGGCTGCAGGCGACGGAGCGGCCGGATGATAATGGATTTCGCTAATGACGATCGGCCCGACTCGAGGATCGGCGTTCTGTCTCCCCAATGTTACTTGATCGAGAGGGGCGAGTCGGCCGCTTCCGTTCTGAGTCCGTCCAAAAGACTCTCCGGTGCGCGCTGCCCCGAAATGAACGTCGTCCACGAAGAAACGGAGCCCTCCCATCCCATCCGAAGAACTCAGCCATACATCATCGCCACGACTACCACTGAGTGCGAATCGCTCATTGCCCGGATCCGGGACGCTGGAGTTGAAATCTTGCTCATCAAACACTCGGTACGAACCTGGATTCAGCACAATCCCAGCCGGAATCTGATACTTTCGCAGGTTATCCGCCGAATCGCTCAGGTACCATCCGCTAATGTCGATGGCCTCCGACGTGGGATTGAACAGCTCGATTGCATCCAGGACGTTTGTCGGGGGATCGCCGTTCGTCAGTACTTCGTTGATCACTACACCTGGTGATTCAACGCGAGGCGCTCCCGGTGTTCCGCCAAAGAGAACGCTTCCGCTCCACCAAGAGTAATTGTCCATCTCCGTGACAGGTGTCGACGATGGATCGATTGGCTCTAAGGAGGCACCGGCACCGTCGGCACGGACCGGCCACGGATCGGCGTCTCCGTAGACGAAATCGAGAATCGTGTTTCCCCGGGCGTCGTTGACCTTGATCCGTTCGCCGGCGTTATTCAAGCTCCCCGAAAACTCACCGGCGATCTGAGATCGATCGATGTTCGGATAGGCTGCCAGGAATTGCTGGCGATTCTTCACGACCAGCAGGTGAGCACCTGGGGCAAGTTGGATTCCATCGTCAAATGTGAACGGGTCACTCGGACCATCCACAATTCGAATTCCGCCCAGATCCAGTATCTGCGCCTCTTGACCGCGGCTGATGTTCGTAAATTCGAGGAATTCGGTCAGATCGTCATTCCCGGCTGGGTTGTAGTGAAGCTCAGACAGCCTCAAATAACGCTGCTCGACAGTCATCGTCTCAGGCGTCTGAAGTGTATCCACCAAGGTTCCATCCGCAGCAATCAACTGAACGATCTCGCCGGAATTGGAAAGGTGGCCCTGATAGGCGTCTTGGACCAGAAGTCCCATGCCTCCCGTGGGGGCCGTTTCACGACTCCGAAATGCCTTCGCATCCGGCGACAGATACAGGCTGCCCTTGGCGGGGATGACCGTACCGTCCACGAATGTGTGCCGAACTCCGCCCCGAACCTGCCAGCCGGACACATCGACGGCGTCCTCGGTTAGATTCCGCAGCTCGAAGTACTCCTGATCCTGATTGCCGCTGGACGGATCCTGTTCGAACGCGCCGAAACGAATCGTCGGATGCACTTCTTGCGGATGGGGAATCCCGGCGGCGCTATCATCCCCAAACTTACCTGACACGAGTTCGGGCAGGATCAGCATGTCGGAATTGGTGGGACTGATATTGATGGCATGAATCGCCAGTACGTTCTCGCCCGGTCTCAGCAAGTCGATAGATTCGGAGATGAGAATGTTTTCAAACACGACCGCTTCGGTATCCAAGTGGCCTTGGGCGCGAGTGTTGTACGAGGCTTCGCCTGTCACGTGTCGCCGCGCTACTTCGCTGCCATTCAGATAAGCAATGAAACCGTCGTCATACTTCATACGCAGGGTAAGGTCACTGATTGCAGCAGGATCGTCGACGACGAAAGGAATCCGCACGAAGATCGAAGTGCACGTCGCACAGGCGTCGGAAGGTCTGACCGAGGTCTTGATCAGATCGCGAAACGCCTCGGGCTCCGTCTCGAAACCAATTCCCGTTGGTCCCGTCCGCCACAGTTCGACATTCACCGGATCGGACAAACCCGTCCAAGTTGTTCCCCAACTGTCGTCGATGGGCACGAAGTATCGAGCGCCGTCGGCAAACTCGGGGATGATCGTCTTGATCTGATCCCAATCCGTGGTGCGATCGATACTCTGCGTGACGTAGAGGTTTTCCCGTTGATTTGGCAGAAACTCCTTGATGCGAGCGACCGCATCGACCTGATCTTCACCCAGTAGGGTTGCCACCGGCGCAAACAGTTCATCCACGCGCTGCTCCAAGAACAGCGCATCCGGATCCGTGTCGGGACTCTGCAGCAGTTGGTCCATCACGGTACGCAAACGGCGCAAGTACATCTGCTTCGTGATCGGGTCGCTGAAAATTGCTCCATACAGTCGATTTCCACCCGCACCCAAAAAGGGATGCGTCACGAACTGCTGACCCGTGATCGGCTGTTCGGGGATGCCGAATGTCCGATCCTTATCCCACGGGAAGAT
>CAZFWV010000027.1:34068-35379 GCA_964522605.1 uncultured Pirellulaceae bacterium | reverse complement strand
TGGTCCTGGTCGAACTCGAATTTTTGGGATTCCCCGTTCGTGAATGCGCCACGCTGGCGCACGAACACATTGTCATAGAATTCGGACTGATAGAACACCGACGCACGAGCTCCGATTCGGCTGCGGGAACCTGGAACATCATTCGTGAACCAGTGGAAGACCGGCAAGGCCGTTGCCAGAGTTGGATCGTCGATCACCGTGCCGTAATACTCAGGAGAACGATCATTACCACTCGTATCCGTGATACGCGGCGAGCGCGTCGTCTTGTCCGTATTATCACTCGCGAGCACGTAATAGCGCAGCATTTGTCCAGGCGATGCGACGTCAGCCGGTACCCAGCCGGTATATACGCCGTCACCCGCCAATAAATCGCCCGCTTGGCCGTCATCGGACATGACAACTGTCACTTCGGGCTGATACATCACGCGATAGACAAGCGAAACGTCCGCAACAGGATGCAGCGTTGCATCAATCGTTGCGGTAACCATCAGGCGGTCACTCTTGTGCGGTACGGCAGGATGGTGCTCGACCGCACGGACGCGTGGCCCCAGCGAAAAGGAAGTCGGATTCGCGACTCCCGGCGTCGGAGTATCGAAAAAGCCGGGCACCCCATCAAGGGCCGTCGGCAGCAGTCCGTAGGAGACATCCGCCAACTGGGCAGGAAATTCTGGAGCGTACTCCCAGGCAATCGTTACGCCGTCGGGCCGCACGAGTCCCAGGTATTCCCCATCCTGGGACAATGCGAAATTCGTGTGCAGACTTCCTTTCGAGTCGGTTTTGTCCTTGCCCGAGGCAAACACGACAAGGTATTCGGCAGGACCGAGTTCCACGTCCGGAAAAGTCCATTGCCTCAAATCGTCGCGATCGTCCGTGAGAGACCACCCTTGGAGTTGGACTGGATCATCACGCGGGTTGTAGATCTCGATCCAGTCGGATGAATCTCCGTCGCCGTCCAGCAAGGTCTCTCCGTTACTAGCCATGAACTCCGTGATTACGAGTCCCGCCAGTAACAACCGGTCTTCCAGCCGTTCACACCGCCGCCATCGGCCCGGACGACGATGGCGTTTCTTACAACTCTTCATGGTGATTAATGATCCACGCCCTTTTCACCGCCCTCGGTTTCACTTTTCGAAGTTGCAAGTAGCCGAATTCGTGAGAATTCGGGGGTCTCGAGCAAGGGGACACACCAACAAAGCCTCCGAATTCTCACGAATTCGGCTACGAACTGACGATATGTGCAACTTCAAGAGTTTCGCTCAGGATGGGCTGCACGTGAATCGTACTGCCGAAAAAATTCCGCTCGGTTAGTTA
>CAZFWV010000027.1:30128-33968 GCA_964522605.1 uncultured Pirellulaceae bacterium | reverse complement strand
TCGCCACCTGCGCCTGAAGATCCAAGTCTGCGGCATCCAGAGTTCCATTCTCGTCATAGTCGCCGGAAATGACTCCCACCTGACCCGTCACGGTAATCGAATCGAACCAGCCGATGACCTCGTCATATCCCATGGTCGTTTGGTGTCGCAAAGCGAGCGTAATCGAGTCGCCCAGGTCAGCCAGCGTGAACGTATCGAAGGTAGTTTCGTACGAGGGAATGACGTTGTCCTCGTCGTCCAGGTCTTCGACATCGTCAAAGGATTGGAACGTGGTCCCCAAGGGGCCAATGGTGATGACGAAGTTCCGCATGGCGTCACATGCAGGAGCAGGGCAGTGGACCCAGGGGCCGCTGTGTCCGATGTTGTCCAGACTGTCTTCGTAATGGTCAGCCCAGTCATTTTGATAGTCATTGTCAAACTCAGGGTCGTAGGGGGCGTTGTTACTGGCAAAGGCGCGGATATAGTCTCCTGAGCTGCCAATGATGGCAACTTCCGCCGATGACACGGCGCCCAACTCGCCCATGTTGATGGGGCGCAGACGTGTGTCGACAATGATGCTCGAAAAACCGGCCAGTGAAATGGGCTCGATCGTCTCGATACCGCGAAACTCATCTTCTAAATTGCTGCTGTGCATCTGGAGTATTTCTGCACCGTCAACGACAATCACCGACAAGCTCATGTCCGGGGCACCCGCTTCATGCTCCTCCCAGGTTTCCCCCAATTCGAAAAACTCGAATTCATCCTGAAACAACGTTTCGCCAGATACCGACACACTCGCCAACAAGACCCATGACACGAGGATCATCGCGCGGAACATTCGCCAATTCATTGTGGTCATCGCTTGGACCTTTCTCTGAAACCTATGATTCGCTCACACCGTCAAGTGAGAGCAGGTCGCACCTAGAATCACGAAGTCAAAACCGAGCGTCGCGAGCCACTGTCGCCGATGCATGTCACCGACAAGGCATCGACAACGGGTTATCCCTCACCGGGAAAGCATGACACCGTTGTGTGCATCCGCACATTCTATCAGATTCCGCTACAAGGTGCCGACGTCCTCCCCTCTTCAGAAACAGGACCGCGAAGATACTTAGGAATGACTCAGAAATAACTTCCTCGTTTAACCGCGCGGGCATCGCCCCGCGAGTAGGGAAGAATCGTCCGCGGCCCGCTGGGCACGCGGTTAAACGAAAGGTCCGAGATGCCGAAGTTGTTTCTGAGTCATCCCCTAGCCGCAGCTCTCGGAGATTATCATCGAAGCATTGCCCGCGGCGCCATCATATTCGCTTCGCACGCACACCACAACGAGATTCTGCCTGCCAAGGAATTCTGTAGGCATTCTCAGGAAGACATTGGAAAGGGAGCGAGCCCGTCGGTCGTTGTCGGTTCATGGTTCGTACTCGATATGCCGGCAACGCTGAAGCGATCAGATGATACGATGTGCGGACCTTGTAGCGCGAGTGGCTTCGGAGCGAAATCGGGGTCGCGCGGCCGCATGAGCCACGCAGTTGGTGTGCCACGGGGCTTTGCCAGTGTCCTCTTGGGTTGAGGAAGAGCACTGGCAGAGCCAGTGGCACCCAGTGAAGAACTGCTCAGCGGCTCTCTGCGCCTTTGCGGACTCTGCGTTTCAATCGGGCCTATCGCGAATCATCTAGAGGGAGAGGGCCGCAAAGACGCAGCGCAGCCTTCGGCCGCAACCATACGGGGTGCTGCCGCGATCGGCGCTATGGGTGTGGCACTGGCTTTGCCAGTGTCCTCTTGGGTTGAGGAAGAACACTGGCAGAGCCAGTGGCACCCAGTCCAGTTGCCGAGAAAGGCTGCGCTGCGTTTCAAAATTCCTGCGACAATTGCCCGTCTCGATGAATACAGCGCTGGTGGACTTGCCGTGATTGATTTCCACGGAACGAACACGGACCACATCATCGAAGTGAATAAACGAGCAGCATTCGCGTGTTTCACGCCGTAGCCTGCCGTGTCGGAAGATTGCGATCGCCGTTCCACTGCGATAGGCTGATGCAGTGACGGGGGATATCTGAAGACCACGCTGGCTGCAGGCGGAGGATTCGCCATGATGAATGCAACATTGTTCCTGATGTTGCCGGTACTGATGGCTCCGGTGGAAACCGAACACAATTCACATGCCGCAACGGCATCGACGCGGCGGGTCTATGCGCACTTGCTGGATCCGCGCGAGCATCCGGATTACGGTCGGCGACATGTCCAACCGCCTTCGTGGGATACGTTTGGAAATCGGACTCGTTTTACGACGTTGCGTGGCTTCGCGGTCGCGGACAATCGAATCGTAGGCTACGTCGAGGAACTGGATCGCTATACAAAGACCCACGAACTGGGCGACGTGATCTGGCCATCCTATCCGATCTTGTTTGCGGAAAATCTGGACGAGTTCGTCGACGAGATCGCGCGCCGTGAATTGTTTCTGTTCGATATCTGGGGATATGTGCCCGGATCCGGACCAGGCGGGTATTGGCAACAGTTCAAGCCTCCAGCCGGCGTGTTCGAGATGATTCACTCGAAACTGGGGTCGCACTGGCTGGGAATGGATGTTGGCGAGCAGGACGGCCGCTACATCGGCGGGTACGCCGGACAGATGTATCCGATGTCCCGTGATCGAGTCGAACAGTACTTGAATTTCCAGCGACATTTCCAGCGTATGACCGACGAGTTGGGCAATCGGATGTCCACGCTGGTGTCACTCAACTTTGGTCACCACTTGTTGAAGGAAGGAGTCTATACAACGATCGGCGCCGAGACGGCACAAGCGTTGCCAAATGGTCAGGTGTACTATGCGTTTATTCGCGGCGCCGGCAAGCAATACGGTGTGCCGTGGTTCGGAAACGCATCGGTCTGGAATCGCTGGGGTTACAAGACGTATGGGAATGAGGGAACGGATCACGGGCCGACTCACGGGACGAGCCTGAATCTGTTGAAGCGATTGATCTATCATCACATCCTCTACAACGCCGTCTTTGTCGGATTTGAATCGAGCTGGTTCGATGGCGACAAGCTGAGTCCGGTTGGGCGGATCCAGCAGGCGGCCCGGCGATGGACGCAGGACGTTGGTTCGACGGGCGTGATGATCACGCCGGTTGCGCTCATGACGGATTTTTTCTCCGGCTGGTCGTTTCCCCGGCATCTCTACACGGATCAGACCTACCGCGTCTGGGGCAATCTGCCGTACGGCCCTGGGGATCATTTGATGGACGGGGCACTCGACATGCTCTATCCCGGCTACCAGGACGCTTCTTACTTTCGGGACGAGCGAGGCTTCCTGACGCCGACACCCTATGGCGACTGTGCGGATTGCCTGCTCAGTGACGCGCCTTCGTGGGTCCTCGACCGCTATGCCCTGCTGGTTATCGCGGGGGAGCTGAACGGAGGCCCCGAGATCCGCGACAAACTGGTCGGCTATGCGAAGCGAGGCGGACGCTTGATGCTGACCGCCGGAAATCTCGCGCGGTTTTCGGAAGGGATGGAGGGAATTCGTGTTACGGGATCGCCGCGACGCCTGGCGTCGGGTACCGTCGTCCACATGGGCGGTAAAGATCACACCGAGTCGATACCGTTCGATCTCTATCCGTTGGCCTTTCCCGACACAGCGACCGTTACCGCATCCTGCAACGGTCTGCCGGTAGCGATCGAAGTTCCCTGCGGCGCTGGCACGATTCACGTATCGGCTACGCCGTTTGGAGTGCCCGCTGTAACGTCGACGCCCGAGGGGATTCCCAACCGTGTCGAAGCGGCGCTCCCTAAGCCTTACCCGATTCTGGAGCACGTTCGTGCGTGGCTCGACCGGGCATTTCAGGCGCAGATGTTGTTCGA
>CAZFWV010000027.1:0-30028 GCA_964522605.1 uncultured Pirellulaceae bacterium | reverse complement strand
GGTGGGGACATTCGGGTTTTCGAAGTGCGCGTGTCCGAACGGGATGTCGAGGAGATTCCTCACACCCCGCCACCCGCTGGACCTCGGGGACGAATCTTACCTCTCAGTGGAGGCCGGTCGATTCAAGAGGAGCTGTTGCGTCGACCGACGTTCTTTGAACACTTCGATGGCGTAGCCGTGGATTGGCGCTATCTTGACTGTCGCCAACAGAGCAGTCTGGAATTCGAAGGGGCCTGGCTGGCAAGACAAGGCGCGAGGGTGTTCGTCGATGCAAGTTCAGGTGTGAATCTGTATCCCGACCTGCGGCTGGTGAACAACGATGAGGCAGAATTCGCGCGCAGTACGTCCACACTGACTCAACTGATGAACAAGATGGCGTCGATCGGCGCTCGGGACCTAATCCTTTCTTTACACCGGACACCCGAGAATAACTTTTCCTGGGAGCAGACCCGCGCGTCATTTGTATCCACGCTGCGCCTCCTTTGTCAGCAAGCTGCCTCATTGAAGATCACCGTGCACCTACGCATCAGTCTGAAGGCGATGCCAGAGCCCTCGGCCATGGTTGCATTGGTGGAAGAGGTCGGTTTGCCAAACCTCAGACTCGCTCCAAGCTTGGCACTCTTGCTGCACCAGCAGGTTGAACCGGCAACTCTGCCACCCAGCCTTGGGTCAATGGTCGGCCTTTGGTGTGTCTCGCTGCCTGCTTACGACCACGCTGGCGCTTTGTATTCCCTTAATGCCCCACTCGCCACCGACCCCGATTCCGTTCGGAAACTGACTACCTACCTGCAATCTATTCCCACCGCCCCGCTGTTGCTGGATAGTGCGCCAGCCAACTGGGCTCACGCCTACGAAGAAATTCGCGCTCTCGAGATGGCGCTGCAGTGAAACTGTGCGACTGGGTGGCCTGGGGGTTTGCCACTGCTTTTTCTCGACTCAAGGGGGCACTGGCAAAGTCAGTAGCACACCAATTGAGCCGAGTGCGGTAGCACCCAGTTGGGTGGCGGCCCTGCCGCACTGCGTCTTTGCGAGCTCCGCGTATCGATGAATCGGCGACAGTTCCGATTGAAACGCAGAGAACGCAAAGACGCAAAGTACCGCAGAGTTAGATTTCGCCAAAGAATAGTCCGATCATTGACGGAGTGATTCGACGCTGATCAACTCGGGATACTCGTCCGACGCTTGAATTGTGCGAATCGTCTCGCGGATGACCGTGGCTTTTTGGAGACTCAGGTTCTTCGGAAAATCTTCCTCGTCGTTTTCAAAGTAGTTGGCAATTTGCTCAAGGTCGGGAACGATCGATTTGGCATGGGCCCCGTACTCGAGCAGGATCTTCATCAGTTCGGGAGTCCGCCGCTCGCTGGCCCAGGGATTTTGCGCACGAGTGTATGCGACGCAGGCCCCGATTCCTTCCTGGACGTGATGCTGGGCCAAGAGCCGCAGGCCCTCGACGCGGATCTCGTCGGCAAACATGATTCCGCTTGGGGCCGACTCGATCACCGCCCGATAGATCGCGGGTAGTAGCGGTTCGATTTCCTTGTACGAGAGGTTTCGGTAGACCGATCCGATACTGCCTCGGGCGCGCCCATCGTCGTTACATAATCCGGCGCGAACTGCCGCGTAGAGTGATTCGCGATCGACACCCTCGAGCGAACGACCCAACATGCCGTCTCGCTGGTTGAACAGCGCGAAGCACAGGTAGCGTTGTTCCATGGCCCGTGGATCGTTCTCGGAGGGAGCCTTCGCGAGCATTTTGAGAAGCTCGGGAACGGCAGACATCGCGGGCCGTCCGATGCTGGCCAGCGCATCGGCCGCCTTGACGCGCAGCCAGAGGTCACCATGCTGGAGGGTGTTTTTCAGGGCCGGGACCGCCGGGGCGGCGGCGCCTTTCAGCAGCGCGAGAGCTTGGCAAGCACCGTAGCGGGATTCGAGCTGCGGGGAGTCGAGCATTGTGACCAGCTCTGAAACCGGCGCCGGTTTGCGGCGGGCGAGTGCCATCGCAGCTCGCTCGCGGACAACGGGCGACCAACTTCCCAAGCGGCTCAATAGTCCCTCTTCGTCCAACTTGTCGTACGCGCTGTTGCGGTCCTTGTTGCTCCAGCCTCGACCATCGGCAATCAGAGCCTCGGAAGCGGCCGCATCCAGTTGGGGCAGCGCCGAGGGACGCTTGCCCGTCAGATGGATTTTCTTCAGAGGCATTGCGTAGGCCAACAGATAGGCACCGGTACAGTCCCAATTGCCATAACTGTCATCTTGGTTTTCCGGTGGTCCCTGGTGGAGGAAGGTTCCGTCCCAGCGCCGTGCAAGGTCGAAGTACCAATCGCCGAATTCGCGCATCCAGGCTCCGGTGGCGTGCGGGCCGGATAGAGCGACACCAGGCATCGACCAAAGGATGTTGAAGAAGTTTCCCGTATGACCCGTATCGCGTTCGGCCCCATGCGAGGCGATGCACATCCGCGAAAAAAACTCCGTTCCTTCTGATTCGCCCAGCAGGCTGAACATAACCGCTGCCATTCCGCATTTGCCGTTATCCTCGTGGGTCTCGATCCAGGGGTGATGATCGCCATAGGGCACGGCGCCCTTGCCGATATAGAAGCGGATGAGCCGCGTGCTCCGCTGAATCGCCGTGTCGAGCTTCGGGTCGTCGACGCCGGCGTCGCGCGCTAGGATCAGCGAAATCGTCAGTGGCAAGCCCGGCGAGTTCATCATGCCGTAGCCGCCCAGGCGTCCGTCGGGGCGGGCGAATCCGTGGCCCCACGAACCGACGATGCTTTGGCCATTCGCCGCCTCGAGCGCCAACCGCCTGAGGCCGGGCATCACCGATTCATCGCCCGTTGCCAACACGTACTCCGAGAGCAACATGGTGACGTAGCCGTAGTACCACGTCTGAAAACGGTCGACAGAGAACTCCGCAGCCCAATGAGCCTCCTTGCGCACCAGGGGCAAGTATTCCTCTTTGCCGCTGGCCAACAGGGCGAGGGCGTTCAGGCTGCGGGTGATTGCGTTCTGTTGGTAGGATGGATCGGCGATTCGTTCGGCGAGAGCTCCGCAGCCTTGTTCAAAAATGCGTTGCGACTTGGGACAGTCGTAGGGCGCAGTGGCGCTGTACGTGCCCAGGATGGGGAGCTTGACGAGAACATCCTGCGTCTTGCCGGCGCGCCAGCGGATCAGCGACAGATTTCCGCCACCCGCCTCCGATTCAGCCTTGGTAAGCGCCTTGCCTAACTCGGTGCGTGGGTCATAGGAAAACGGTTGGCCGCCGGCGCCCAGGATCACATCGCCGACTGCCAGGACTCCGTCAGCCGGTGAATTCCTTTCCACTTTGGTGATCGCGATCTGTCTCGCATCGGTAGTAACCAGTTTGTCACAGAACATCCAGCCCCGGGCGCCTGTGGCCCCAAGGTTCCAGTCGTGATCGGCACCCTCGGGGATTTTGTCCCCCTTGGTCAAATCGGGGGTGTTTGTTGCTGAAGGAGACGCGGCCGCCAGCGACGGCGCCGCGGGAAGTGAGAACAACGATAAAGCAGCGATGGACGCGATGAGTAGTGGCTTGACGATCATGATGGATCTCCTGCAAACTCTTGCACGACGCGAAGCGTATCGCCGGTGTCTTCGAGTTGGAAGATACGAGGCCGAGTGATCGTGGGAGGATGGTTGGGGGAGTGCAGCACCATCATCACTTTCGCATCGAATGTCGTGAACAAGAAACCGTGTCCTCCATCGTTGGTGTAAAGCGGTTCAACCTGGTGTCGCCACGGGCCGTTGAGTTTGCCGGAATCGGAGATTGCGAGGCCCGTCGTGTATCCCCCGGCGGCGAAGCTGGACCAGATCATGAACAGCTTACCCGACTTGCTCTTGTACAGCGAAGGTCCGTCGGTGACGTAACCGCCGTCGGCGCCTCTCCGGGGCCAAGGGGCCTGATCAGCCGAGAATAGCCGCACGGGCTCTCCCGTGGCGTGTGACAAGTCATCGGCCAAGGGAATGTATTCGATGGTTCCTACCGTGATCTGCACCCATTCGTGGCAAAAAACCATGTACGGTTTGCCGTCCTCGATGTAGAGCGTGCCGTCGAGTGTCATCATATCTGTGGGCGGGATCGACCGCGGTTGGAACGACGTGAACGGGCCCGTTGGCGCGTCGGACTTGAGGATCGTGGATCCCCGCGTAACGCGCGGCCTCCAGTTCCGCCACTGCTCAGGAAATTGATTCCGCGTGTCGAATGTGAGGAACAGGTAATAGTTGTCGCGGAAGGTGTGGAGTTCGGGGGCCCAGATGCTGCGGATGGCGATATCTCCCCACACGTCGTCCGCCGCTTCGTAGATCATCTGGGGACCATCCCATGTGGCCAGGTTGCGACTGACATACTGCCACACGCAAGGGCCACGGGAGCCAATCATATAGTAAGTCTTTGATTTCTCATCAGCCAGGATGCAAACATCCCTCAAACGAACATCCGCGAGTGGAAGTGGCCCCGTGCGTGGATCGAACCGACTCCGCCCGGCGATGGGCTGCTGGGGACTTGCCTGTTCGCCGCTGACTTGATCGGCCGCCGATTGCTCGGCACTGATCGCCGGTAAAGCCGGCCCGACATCCGCCGCAAACGCCGTAACGACAAAGACGATTCTGATCCAAGGGCCCCGCGTCATAGGACGTTCCTCCGAATTCTGTGAGACTCGCGTTCAACCGATGTCTTGACGCTCATTCTAACCATTATTGACTGACTTTCATGCCGGATCGAAAATACTTCGATGCGGCGATTCCAATACTCGTTTTGAGGGCTAATCAGGCAAGAGCTACCTGGGTGTGTCACGCTTGCACCCAATCGACGTCTCCTCGGATGCGTTCTTTGATATCGGCTGGAAGTGGAGCCGCCAAGAACGCGTCGACATCCTAGAATTCGGTAACCGTCTACTTCCCTGGGTTATTGCACCGTCTTTTGGGGAGACTCATGTCATGGGTTATCGCTTCACGATCACAGGCATTCTCGCAGTGGGAGGCCTTGTGCTTGGCGCATCGGATGCTGGTTTCGGCCAAGGGAAGCCAGCGGATAATCTCTTTCCGCTTCGCGTGGACCGTGACAATTACCCGCCGCCGGAATACCGGTATCCGCATGCGCGGATCGGCCTGACGGCGCAGACCTCAACGCCGGACTTCCCGCCCACCAGATCAGCGCCGGAGGGGGCACCGAACATCTTACTCGTCCTGATCGACGACGTTGGTTTCGGCTGCGCCAGCACATTTGGTGGCATGATCGAAACACCGACCTTCGATCGCCTTGCCACCAACGGATTGAAGTACAACGCATTTCACACCACAGCGCTATGCAGTCCGACCAGGGCTGCCCTGATCACAGGACGGAATCATCACACGTGTGCGACAGGCGTCGTTCAGGAAATGGCGACCGGGTTTCCGGGTTACTCCGGGATGCTGCCAAAAAGCTGTGGCACGATTGCGACCATCCTGCAGGCGAACGGTTACGCAACGGGCTGGTGGGGCAAGAACCATAACGTGCCAGACAACCAAACCAATCAGGCGGGTCCCTTTGATCTCTGGCCGACAAGCCAGGGCTTCGATTATTTCTACGGGTTCATCGCGGGCGAAACGGATCAGTTCTATCCGGCTTTGGTACGAGGTACGACGCCGGTCCAGCCGCCGAAGACGCCCGAGGAGGGCTATCACCTCACGACCGATTTGGCGGACGACTGCATCGCCTGGATGCGGCAACAAAAGGTGATCGCGCCGACAAAACCGTTCTTCGCTTACTTTGCCACCGGCGCGACACACGCTCCGCACCAACCACCGCTTTCCTGGCGGGGCAAGCACAGGGGGAAGTTTGACGCTGGCTGGGATGCTTGCCGCGAAGTGATCTACCAGAAGCAACTCGAACTGGGCGTCATTCCACCCGGCGCAAAACTCACGCCAAGGCCCAAGGAAATCCCGGCATGGGCTGACCAACCCGACGATGCAAAGCGACTCTACGCTCGCCAAATGGAGAACTTCGCCGACTTCCTGCAACACACGGACTATGAAATTGGCCGCCTGATCGATGCTGTCGACGACCTGGGTGAACTCGACAACACGCTCGTGATCTACATCATGGGCGACAACGGCTGTAGCGCCGAGGGAACGCTCACCGGACTGATCAATGAGATGATGGTCCTCAACGGCTTCCAGCCAAAGATCGAGAACATGCTGGCGCGCATCGATGAGATTGGGAAGCCGGGAACATCGCCTCACTTCGCCGTGGGCTGGGCCTGGGCGGGGGATACGCCGTTTCAATGGGCCAAGCAGGTCGCCAGCCACTTCGGCGGCACCCGCAATCCCGTCGTCATCAGTTGGCCCAAAGTCATCAAGGATCAAGGTGGGCTGCGCAGCCAGTTTCATCACGTGATCGACATCGTTCCCACAATTCTAGAAGTCGTGGGAATTGCCGAACCGGCAACCTTGAATGGTGTTCCGCAAAAGCCGATCGAAGGAGTGAGTATGGCGTATACGTTTGATCCGGCCAACGCGGCGGCGTCTAGCGCACGGAAGACTCAGTATTTTGAGATGTTCTGCAACCGCGGCATCTACAGCGACGGCTGGTATGCGTGCGCACGCCATGGCCGGCTGCCATGGATCAATGTCAGTTCTTTGCCCCTCGATCAGGACAAGTGGGAACTTTACAACATCGCCGACGATTTTTCGCAGGCCGACGACTTGGCAGACACGATGCCGGATAAGCTCAAGGAGATGCAGATCCTCTTTGTCGCAGAGGCCACGCGGTATAACGTGTTTCCACTGGATGATCGGTTCTCCGAACGGTTCGACGTATCGCTTCGGCCGAGCAGTTTCACGGCACGCGAGCAAGTTGTCTTCTACCCAGGCATTGTCCGGTTGCCAGAGGGAAGTGGACCCAAGACCGTCAGCGTCAACCACCGGGTGACCGTCAGCGCAGACATCCCACCCGGCGGTGCGGAAGGAGTGCTGATGTGTGTAGGCGGCGATACCTCCGGTTGGGCCTTCACGGTCGAAGATGGCAAGCTGACGTATCACTACAACTGGTTCGATACCGAGCGGCCGAAGATCGTGTCAGCCAAGCCTCTGCCGACCGGCAAAGTCGATCTGGCGTTTGAATTCGATTCGGAGGGCGTGGGTGCGGAGGCGACCGTGACGCTCTATGTGGACGGCGAGAAAGTCGGTGCGGGAACGATCCCTCATCAGGTGCCATTCCGATTCGGAGCGGAGTCGTTAGACGTGGGAATGGATACGCTCTCACCGGTCAGCAAATCCTACGAGAAAAAGCTGCCCTTCGCCTTTACCGGCACGATTGAAAAAGCGGTTCTTGATTTCGAGTAAGAGCCACCCGTGATCGATACTCCATTCAGCGCAAAGGTCCAGCGGAACATGAACACTGTGAAAATGTCACGTGACGCCAAAGCCCTGTTGTTCGTTGCCGTGATCCTGTTCGTTTCGCCGCCCGTCGCGGCAGAGTTGTAAATGATCGAACTTGCACTGATCGACTGATTCCAGGAACTATAGATGCCGCCGCCGTTACCGCTTTTATAGTCCGAGATGACATTTGCACGTCCAACGGTGATGGTCAGGTCGTACATAGAAGTTGTACAGTTTCGTGTTCAGTGTGCGCACAGAAACCCGAATCGCCAGTTTTGAAGTTGCACACTTGGCGTACATCCTAACCCGAAGCGTCAGCGAGGGAACATTTTAGAACCGTTGTGGTGTGTCTCCCTCGCTGACGCTTCGGGTTAAGATTTCTCGGGCTCTCTGCACATCGGACGAGGGAAATTCGGGAAGTGTGCAACTTCAAAAAACGCCAGCGAAGGGGTCCGGGCAGACCAACGATTTGCGTGGATCGGACCCAAGACTCGACCCGCGTCGGGGTCTGGACAGTGGGCACGCTGTCTCCGCTGTCGATCGGACCCCTTCGCTGGCGCTTCGGGTTTTGGTGCTGTGTTTCTCGGTATTTATGGAATGCTGCGGCCGAAACAGTACAATTTCAAAACGATCGCTTGGGGTCGTCGATTTCATTCAACGAAGGAGCGCGCCACAGATTCAGCTTGCCCACGTCGAGTGCGACGGATGCAATCGTATTACCATCAGGCGAGAAGCTAATCCAGTTGAAGTTTTCGCCGTCGCCCTGGAGCGTGGCAATCGGACGTCGCGTTGGTACGTCCCACAGGATGACGGCTTCCTGGCCGCTGCCACCCGCAGTGGCGATCCGACGTCCGTCGTCCGAGAAGGCAATCCGGTAGATCGGAAGGCGGTGTCCACTCAAGGGTAAACAAAGCAACTGCCAGGTCTTGGTATTCCATAAGCTGAGGGCTCCCTGGTCGTTTCCCGTCGCGAGAATTGTCTCGTCCCGCGAGAACGCGGCGCTCGTAATTGCACCCGCCGCGACGCGCAACCGGCGACTGCGGCCCGTTGCGCAGTCCAGTACAGCCAAGCTTCCGTCGTTTAGCCCCGCTACCGCGAACCGACCAGACGTCGAAACGTCACCCGTGATCGGCGTCACGCCCAACTCCCACTTACCTGTCTGCGCCCAAGTCGCCACATCCCATCGAGTGATCGGGCAGGTGGGTTCGAGTGCGGCGGTCACTAATTGGGAACCGTCGGAAGTGAATTTGAGAAAGACAAAGGTTTTCTCCGAGGCAGCCGTCAGATCGGGAAGTCGGCGACGTTGCTTGATGTCCCAGATCCCAACCTTCCCCGAAGCATTCGTGCTCGCGAGCAGCCTTCCGTCGGGCGATGACGCGACCATGCGGTTGTCACTCCCGAGAGCTTCGATGGTTTCTTGGACCCGAAGATCATCCAGCTCCCAAATCTGGACCACACCTTCCGTCGTCACAACGGCACCCGACGTGCTATCCGGCAGGAACGTGAACTGCAGGATTCCATTTGCCGTCAAGGGCGTGCCTCTTGCCACGTCGGTTGTCCGGGGGTCCCAAAGCCAAACTGATCCATCCTTACAGCCGCTCACGAGCCCGTGACCGTCGGGTAGGTAAGCAACTGCCATGACTTCTTGGGCATGTCCACGGAGCAGGCGGACCTCATGGCCCGACGCCACCTCCCACAATCGAATGGATTGATCCGCGCTCGCCGAAGCCACGACCTTCCCGTCGGGTGAAAACGCGATTGCGTTGATACTCCGATTGTGTCCTGATAGTGGAGGCGCCACTGGTTGACCGTCATGAGGATTCCAGAGTCGAACTGACGTATCCAAACCTCCTCCCCCAGTTGCCAGTACCTGTCCGTCTGGTGAGAAGGCCAACGCCGTGACGGTGTCCTCGTGTGCTGAAAAGGCCAGAGAACGGTCCCACGTGGGCTGTGAAAAAATCTGAACCTGGCCGTCCGAGTCTCGGACCGCCACGAGTCCTTCTGTCGGCGAGATCGCGAGCGAATCCCCTTCCGTCTTTGCACTTGTGGCGGAGATGATGGTGTTGCTCGTGCCGGTCGCGGTGATGATCGCTTTCGCGTGAAGTGATCGACTCTCAATGTCCCACACGAGCAACCTTCGACCGGTCCACGTCTTATCCGAGGCCAATGCGATCAAAGACTTGCGGTCGGAAGAAAAACCAAGCTTCCAAATCCTACCTTCGTAATCAATCGTCAGAATTTCACGACCAGCAGCCATATCCCTAAGTCGGATTTGTCCTTCCTCCTGGACTGTTGTCACTGCGGAATACTCGTAGTTGCCCACTCGCTGTGTGAAGGCCACCAGGCGGCTGTCTGGATCGACGGCAACCGCGGGAGGTGCACGACTGGCCGATTGCAGAACCACCGCGCGACCCGTCGCCAAGTCCACGAGAGCAACCATCCCATCTACAGCAGCGACAATCAGCCATTTCCCATCCGCCGACAAAACGACGTTCCGAATCGCGTACTTGTGCTGAAACAAAGATCGTCGCCATGCCGGGTCCTTCTCTCCCTGTTGCCAGCGATAGCGCCACTCCCAATGCCGTAGATCAACTTGGTGCTTAAGCGGGCGCTGACGGTTTAGCAGAGTGCGTGCGTGGCCCAAGTCGCCCTCGGCTAGGGCCAGTTGCACGAGAATCATATCACTGTCGTAGGCGTTCTGGCGTGCGGCGAGTTCTCCAGCCTTGGCGCGCTGCCATTGCCAGAGTACGCCTGCGAAACCCAAGAGAAGCGTCAGTCCGAGCGTGAGGCAAAGAAGGGCCACAACGGGCTGCCGGCGGCACCAGCGCCACATCCTTTCCACGCGACCGACGGGTCGCGCTGAAATCGGCCTACGACTCAAGTATCGTCCCAGCTCATCAGCCAATGCGTCAGCGGTTGGATAACGGCGGCGCGGATCCTTCTCGAGACACTTCAGGCAAATCGTCTCGAGATCTCGCGGTACGCCGGGGTTCAGCGCGCGGGGTGCGATGGGTGCGTCGAACAAGACCTGCTGTAATACGTCGGCTGCGCGGCCGGCGACAAAGGGGGGGCGCCCTGTTAGCAGGTGATAGAGAATGGAACCAATCGAATAGACATCGCTCCAAGGACCTGTCTCGCCACGGTGGACCGAAGCCTGCTCTGGCGGCAGATACTGGGGCGTGCCTAACGTCTGGCCCGAGAGCGTTAACGACAAATCTGTCGCAATGGACTGGGCCAAGCCAAAATCGGTGACGTGAGGCTGGTCCGAATTGTCGATCAGCACATTCGACGGCTTCAGATCACGGTGCAGGACTCCTTGCTGATGGGCAAAATGCATCGCCTCGGCGATCGTCTTCACGAGTCGCGCGGCGCGGGCTGCTTCGAACGGCTGGCGGCTGCACAGACCGTGCAGATCGGAGCCCTCAATGTGATCCATCGACAGGAACTGCCGTCCGTGCCAGACGCCGAAGTCATGCACTGCCACGATATGAGCGTGTTTCAGCCGCGCCGCTGCTCGTGCCTCATTTTCAAATCGCTGGATTGCGGCCGGACCATCATCGCCACTGGTCTGCAGGATTTTGAGAGCCACAATTCGATTAAGGCTTCTCTGACGTGCCTTGTAGACAACGCCCATTCCCCCGTGGGCGATCGTTTCGATCAGTTCGTAGTCACCGAACTGTCGAGATGCCATCGCAAGATCGACGCCCGATCCTTCTTGCTGATCGGCGGTTGCACGATCGCTTTCGTAATGAGCGCTCCCAGACGTCTCAAAGGCATCTCGCACAATGCAGCGGACACAAAAGCCGCCCGACGACGCATCGGACAGCATTGTTCCGCAACGCGCGCAGATCCGTGAATCCTTCATAGCCGAACTCAACGAGTAAGCGCAACAATTGACGATCGCGACGTCGACGCAAAACCGTCAGCGAAGCAACTTCTCGAACAAAATCAGGCAAATGTTTTCCGCAGCCAACGTAACTCGTCCTCCAATTCTTCAGCGGAAGAAACGGTCTGGGCAACCTCATCACGCAAAAGTGCAGCACACCGTAGACGCAAGCGACGCACGGCACTCTTCACGGCGCTCGGCGAAATCGCAAGCTGCACAGCAATCTCTGCGTAAGTCACCGACCCGTCGCTGCCCCACAGAAATCGTTTCAGCACCTCGAACTGATCTCGTCTTCCATTCGTCTCGTGCTCGTCCGTTAATCGCCTTAATACTGCTTCCAACAGGGCCTCACACCAATGTTGATCAAACAGCTTGTCAGGTGTCAGGTTGTGTGCCGGTTCCGTTGCGTGAAGCCCTGATGACGTTTCGAAGGAAAACATCTTTCTTCCGCCGCCACGCTTTGCCGCGTGCTCGTGCAACCACTTTTCATGCAAGAAGTGCTTCAATGCGGTCAAGAAGAACGATCGAAAGCGGCCGCGTAGAGGGTCGGCCAAACCGAGATATCGCTTCTCGATAAAGCGAGTCAGGAATTCTTGCGTCAAATCCTCGGCATCTTCTGGCCGGTAACCGCGGTGACGCACATAGGCATAGAGAGGACGCCAATACTTCCGGCAAATCTGTTCCAAGGCCTCGTCCGCATCGCGCGATGTAGCCCCAGCCGCAAGGACAACACTCCAATGTGTACTTGGGAAGGTGGACGAGGTCGAGCGACACGGAAACGAATCGTGGTCACTCATGGCGATCGGATTGACACCGGTACCCAACGGGCTAACGCGGAGAGACACCCTATTCTACCAACTCTTGGTCCTTGTCCACAGCCAATCCGTCAGGATGACAAACGGGAATCTCGTGAGGCCTCAGACACCTTGGAGAGCATTTCTCGTATAGAGAGATTGGGGGAGGAAGTGGTTGCTGCAAACGTGGATGCGAGTATCACGCGCATCGAGGGGGAGTTCATTCATCAGGAGAGGTCCTATGTCCCGAACCGTACACCGAATCGTGGGCGTTTCCGCTTGTGCGATCCTGCTGCTGGCGACGGTTGCCCGGGCCGCTCCACAAGCCGGTCGCTTTCCAAGCGTGATTCCGTTCAACCCATACCAGGCGGAATTTCCTGAGGGCGTGGCCGTCGATAAGGTCGGAAACGTTTTCGCCAGCATCGGAGGGATCGGCGGTCCGCTGGGTGTGATCTACCAGTTCGCGCCATCCGGTGAGATGTCGACGCTCGTAGATTTCGGCTCGCCCAGTGCACTCGGTCTGACGACGGATGCCACGGGCAACGTGTACGTGGCCCGGGCGGCTGAGCCGAACAACGGTGTCTACCAAGTTGATCAGGACGGCCATTTTGACCGTTTGCCCGGCACCGACCAGATTGTCTGCCCGAACGCGATTGCCTTCGATCATCAGGGGACACTGTATATAACCGAGACGTTTTCCATCGATCCGGTGAGCGGCGGGTTTGCTGAGGGTGGCATCTGGCGAATCCCGCGGGGTAGAGAGGCGGAGTTGTGGCTCCGCGACGATCTGTTGACGGGACTGCCTCCCTCCTTATTCTCTTTCCCGGTCGGTGCGAACGGTGTCGCGTTTTACCAGGGCGACCTTTACACGATCAATTCGGACAAGGCGCTGGTCGTGCGCGTTCCGATCCTGCCCGACGGCAGCGCGGGCCAACCGGAGGTCTGGAAGCAGGTCGACGACGTGCCCGAATCCGTCCTTTACCAGTCGCCATTTCCCCTGCAACTGGACGGTATCGCCTTTGACGTTCTCGGCAATGGCTATGTCACCGTACCCAGCCGCGCCGCAATCGTCCGCATCAATGGGGACGATCGATCTCAGGAGACTTTCGCAGTGTACCCGGACGAGCCCCTCGATGCGCCGTTCAACCTGGCCTTTGGGACGGGAAAAGGCGAGCGCGAGAACATCTTCGTGACCAACGGCGGCTACACAGGGTTTCTTGCTCCGGGGCCGCCCGATTGGCCCGGGCCGAGTCTCCTCAAACTCGAAGTCGGCATACCCGGTTATCCCGTTCCGGGAGGAGGTGGGATCTCGACGATCAGTGTTCCCGAGCCGGCGTCGAATGTGCTCGGAATACTGGCGATGGCAGGAGTTGTCGGATCAATTACGTCGACGCACCGGCGTTCGCGCGGAAGATAGCATGGTCGAAGGGGGGCTGCCTCTGTGCACTCGACTGTTCTGCGCCACGCACAAACGGCTGATGAAGGGATTCGCGGTTTGGAACGATCGCCGGGGTGAATCCGCGCGACTCAGGACGGGATTGGCGGCCCGTGGACCGGAGACGCCCACTTTGTGTCATCTCCAGCGCGAAATCGTGTGAGTTCTCGTCGGTTGGGCGTTCATCCTTTGGGTCTTGGAGAGCAGATTGCCTTCGACATTGTGCGTTAGACCGATTCACTCCCGCGCAGGAGTGCTGCCGCGAGTGACTTCCCCTCCGCATCTTGATCCAGGCCTTTCGCGTGAAGTGCCCAAGCCAGAGCCTGGGCCAAGTCCGGTGCTTCCCGGCGTTTTCGTGCTGCACTGCAGGCTCGCTCAAAGTCTACCGGAACTCGAAGGCTCCAATTCGCTCCGTCAACAATGCCCGGTCGATTGTAGACTTCGCTCGAGCCGAATAAATCCACCCAGAAAATCAGTACGTTGCGTGCCGGACCACAGAACAAATCGGCAAACATGGCCGTGGCCAGTGCACAGGGATCCTCGACGAATTGGTGTTGCAGGATGGCATACTCCTGGGCGTCGACCGACAAACGGCTGGCCAGATAGTTTGCGCGGAGCGATATTTTTCCGCGTCGATCCCACTGATCGATGACCGCTCGTAGCGGCGGCGTGTCGTGGTTGCCCACCATGACCCAGTCTTCTGCGCGAGCGCAGTCAGTGCGATACACATCGTGGCGATTCTCCAGGTTCGCTTTCTGGGTTACCCGGTAACGGCCCATGTGATGGCGCGCCAACACTTCTGCCAGCGGTCGTGGACAGGTCGAAAGAACTTCGACCATCGAGTCATTGGGGTCACGTCCGTACGCCTGGATGCGTTCGACAATCAGATCGAACAGTCGCGCATACTGGTCGACTTGAACCGGTTCGATGTCCCGCACCCAGTGATCAGCGTACCGCGGTTGAGCTGGATCAATCTGGTCCGATCGAATACGAGCGTAGGCAGCAAGCGCCGGGTGGTTCGGCAAGTCCGGTGACTCGTACAGCCTCGCACCATGCTGCACCGCGTGCAACGGGTCGGGATCATCCGTTCGATAGACCCACGGACAGACCCAACCGTGAGGATGATCAATCCGCAACCCGTCGTGATCACGCAGTAAGGCATCCAGTCGCATCATCACATAGTGCCACGCACCTCCCCGCGGCTGCAACTGCTCGGGATCTAGAATGGGGTATCCCCAGGGTTGCCCTTCAGGATTGGTTCGGCTGGGAGGTGCTCCCATGGCGTACCCGGGCAGGAAGAGTCCGCGCAGCAAGTACCGATCGCGATGACTTGTCCCGACGGGTAGATCGGCCCAGACTCGCAGCCCCAATCGGCGGCAGTGTTGACGAAAGTCCGCGTGCTGCTGATGGACGATTTGTTGCGATAACAAAAACAGGTCAGCCGCTTCTGTTTGTACGGGCGGTGTTGCCGGCCAGTCTTGGAAGTTCTCATGGCCGACGGCTGCCGTGATCCCTTCGAAGTCGGCTTCCGACCGTAGCCACCGTGCGAATTCTCGATCGCCCATTGTCCGTTCTTTCGACGCTGGGCCGTGAGGACTGCAGTCCGCGACACTCGCCAACAACTGCCGTTGTGTCTTCCATGCATAGTCGTACACGACACGGTCGTTCGCAGGTCGGTGTTCCACGGCCGCTTTCAGTAAGTCTTCTTTGAGCAGCCCCTGTTCAACGAGCGGCCCCAGTGCGATATGCAGTGGATTTCGAGAAAGCGCTGTCGCGTCATAGGGCGAAGGGTTGCTTTGACTGGTGATTCCCGCGGGGCCCAGCACCACACCTGTAAAGCCGAGCTGGGCAATCCACCGCATCATCGTGTGACTCCGCGCGGAGTACGGCGTACCAGATCCAATATCATCGTCTGCCGGGGGAAAACTCGCCTGATGAATCGACAGTACCAGCCGATCGATCCCCAATCGGCGTAAGGCAGCGCCAGCGGCTGCCTGTCCAGACCAAGTAGCTGTCATCTTCACTCTCTGTATCGAATCGACGAGCGCGGATTCTCGTCCCGTACCACGCATGTCACACCGGGGGAACGCTACCGGCTGGAAGATACGCGGACGACGAATCGCGCACGAAACAAGCAAAGGGCAGAGTGGCTGCAGATATGCTTCTGTCCCTATTATGGTGCTTCCGACCACTCATCGGAAGGGCGGATTCGCAAGCGGTGCGCAGCGGGGTGTCAGCTTCTGCCGACTCCCTCGCTGATCAGCAGGGCAACCGGATAGGATTCCAGTACGTTCGCGACGGCAAGAGACTCGCCACTGCGGATCTGCTGCCGGGTGAAGACCGAGCACCAGGTACGGTCCTGCAGCGTTTCGGGAAGCGGAATGCATGCATCGTCCCAAACTTTCGGGCCGAGCGGAATATCCGTGGCCGATACGAGTGTTGCGGTCAGCCGCGGAACGACAATTACGGCCGCCTTCCTGTCGGAGGTGTCGTTATTCGAGGGCAGGCGAGCGAAGGCGATCAGGTGATGGGCGGTGGAACCTGAGGTCGCGAGTGGCAGATACTGACCATTCCCGAATAGTTGCGGATGATTTCCTCGGGCCGCCAATGCGCCGCGAATCACGTGCAGCTTAATACGACCATCTTCCGGTGATGAAACGATGTTCTGCAGAAAATCGCAGCGAGCACCCTCCGTCCCTTCCATGCCGGTGATGATTTCATCCAACATGTTTCTGCGTAGCTCGTAGTCGACCGGTCGACGATTGTCCGGATCGACCAGCGCATAATTCCACAGTTCATCACCCTGATACAAATCCGGGCTTCCCGGTGCTGTGAATTGGATCAGAGTTCGCGACAGGCTGTTCCAGAATCCGGGCCGGGCGATGCGGTTAACAAGCTTTTGGACGTCCGAGAGAAACGGTGTTCCGCTGCTGCCATCCAAGAGCAGCAGACTGCGGACAAACGACAGGACTGCATCCTCATATTCCTGATTCGTGTCGGTCCAGGACGTATGAGTCTTTGCTTCCCGTACCGCCTTCATCATGTAGCTTTCTATCCGTTCGCGCAATTCGTTCAGTGTTTCTGCCGGCGGCAGCTGTCCGGGTGCATCGGGATCGGGCGCCGGCCAGATCCCCACGACCGTCTGATAAAACAAGTACTCGGTCGCCGCCTCGGGCGCATCTTTGCCACGCACACGCGAGCGATGGGGCCGATTAAGCCGCTGCCAGCGTCGGACGAGACCGAACCAGAGCTTGGGGACCTCGGTCAGCACGTCCAGACGTGCCCGAACGTCCGCGGTGCGTTTGGTATCGTGCGTGGTCACACAGAGCATGTTTTGCGGCCAGGCCGCCGCGCGCTCGTCGTTCGCCTGATGCAACTTGGCCAGGGGTGCCTCGGGAATCTCCGGTTCACCGCCGACTTCATTGAGGGAAACGAGAGGGACATAGGCATACAGTGCCGTGTCTTCGATACCCTTGGCGGCAGCAGGTCCCGTCAACTGCTGGAATCGCTGCACGAAATTTACACGCTCGTGGATCTCCTGGTCGGAGAGATGTGATTTGTTTTGCAGTAGCAGTATTTCCCCCAGAAAGTCGATCGCCTCCGGTGTGCCCCGTCCTTGCTGTCGAGCACGTTGGATGGCGCGCTGAAGGTAACGCCGATCCATATCACTGAAGTCACCCCGTTGACCATCGACATAGGTCCGATAGATCGGTAATGCGGTGACGACCTCCACGATCGCTTCGACAAAGTCAGATTTCGTCGGCTGAGATTGACCGACTAACGTCCCTGCGCTCCGATACAATCCGCCACTCGCGTCGTCCGGATCGCCCGCGGTCACCGGATTCGTCGCACCATTCGGTTGCTTCTGCCCGCCGTTGGCAACAGCCAGCGCCGCTTCGACCCCGGATGTTCCTCTGGACCCGATTCGACTGTTGTCCGACAGGCGCAACAAAACATCGGCCAACCGGCCGACCTGAGGCGAAAGGTCGTTGCGCAACACGCGACGTTTTCCCCACGCAGCGATATCGCGAAACTCAACGGGTCGCCGTACCATGCGACGATATTGCTCCTCAACGGTCGCGAAACCTTGTGCAGAAACAAGAGTGGCCTCGACTTGATTCAGGAACTCATAACCGGTCGTGCCAGCAACCGGCCACGCGCACGGCAGTTTTTCGCCCGAAGCCAGGATTTTCTCGACGAAGATGGGAATTGGTCGAGAGCGGTCGGGATCGGCGACCGCTTCAGCCAGTCGGTCCAAATATCCGAGAGGATCCCGCAGACCGTCGATATGATCGATGCGCAGGCCGTCCACCAAACCCTCGTGGACCCAGCGCAGAACGGTGGCGTGGGTTTCTTCGAAAACTCGCGGGTCTTCCTGTCGCACGGAAATCAATTCGTTGATGTCAAAGAATCGACGATAATTGATCGTACGGGCAGCAAGTCTCCAGTGAACTAATCGATACGGCTGATTGTCAAGCAGTTGTTTCATTCGACGATGGCCCGCTTCACCCTGACCAAAGCGTTCCGCGGTGCTCTCGGCCCACTGCTGTATTCGAGGCGATTGGACGACGAGGCGCGCCAACTGGGCAAGCCATTCTTCGGTCTCATCGCGATCAATGTCGACGTGTCGTCGCAGGCGGGTTGCCAGTCGAGGCAATTTTCTCAGCTGTCCGAGGATCTCGACAATCTTCTCCCGCGTGGGATCCTCCTTCCGCAAGAGTGTGTCAAGTTCCTCCAGACCGAACTTGCAGATCATCGGCACGGTCGCGGGATCGACGGGAAAAACGTGATCGAAATACTCCACGAGAAAGCGTCCGTCTGACCAGACGAGCCGAAACTGGTTCTGTGCCAGGACCCGCAACCGTGGCTCGCCCAAGACGGGCAGCAACACGCGGCCCCACATTTCGGGATCTGGCTGTCGCCAATCAATGTCGAACCAGCTGGCGAAAGGCGAGCTACTTCCATAGGTCAGAACATCGCGCCAGTATGGGTTCTCGATGCTGGCTGCGGTATGGTTGGGTACGATATCGAGAATCAGACCCAGTCCGAAATGGCGCAGATCAGTCACGAGATCGATCAATTCCGTCTCGTCGCCCAGCTTGGAGTTAATCGTTTTTGGATCTACGACATCGTAGCCATGAGTGCTTGTTTGCCGTGCGCGCAGAATGGGGGAAGCGTAGAGATGCGTGACCCCAAGACGGCTGAAGTACGGCACTAGTGCTTGCGCATCTCGAAAACCAAAATCGGGGTTGAATTGCAGCCGATACGTCGCGATCGGCCGATAGTAAACGTCGAACATGGAACGTTTGTGCTTTCCGTACGCGCAGCGATCACGCTGGGCACTTTTGGGTCTCTCCTCAGCTAATGGACACCGTTCTCGACTCCCATGCGGAACATAGCCATCGAGCAAGGACGCAGGTCGTAAACGCTGCCCTCCGAAAACTCCTCCATCGTCGCGTTCGCCTCAAAGGTGTCCAGCAACCGCTGCCAGGGAAGTTGTTCCTCGATGTTCGGCAAGGTGAACGGGATCGTCAGGTCATGATCCGCATTGAATAAGATCAAGATTGTGTCGCCATTGATTTCCTCGCCTTCCTCATCCACATCAATACTGTCGCCGAACAGCACTACGCCGAAACAACGCACATGCGGTGCATTCCATTGTTCGTTGCTCATTTCGGTACCATCGGGGTTCAGCCAGGCGATATTGGGAGCCTCCGCACCTCCAATCGCCCGCCCGGAGAAGAACTTGCGCCGATGAAAGACTGGCTGATCGCGGAAAATCGCGATGACTTTACGCACAAAATCCAGCAATTCGCGATTCCGTTTGCGACGAGTGGTGCGCCAATCCAGCCAGGTCGTTTCATTGTCCTGGCAATAAGCATTGTTGTTGCCCACTTGGGTATGTCCGATTTCGTCGCCCGCCAGCAACATCGGTACGCCCTGGGAGAAAATCAGCGTCGCCAGGATCGAGCGTTTTTTGCGGTCCCGCAGTGCGAGAATCTTGCGATCCTTCGTAGGACCCTCGGCTCCGCAATTCCAACTGATATTGTGATCCGCTCCGTCCCGGTTCTCTTCGCCGTTCGCCTGATTGTGCTTCTGGTTGTAAGAAACCAGGTCCTCCAGCGTGAATCCGTCGTGGCAGGTTACGAAGTTGATGCTGGCCTTGGGGCGACGTCCACTCCAGGCGTACAGGTCGCTGCTGCCGCAGAAACGGGTCGCAAACTCCGAAACAACTCCACCGTCTCCTTTCCAGAACGCGCGCACGCAATCACGGTACTTGCCGTTCCACTCCGACCATTGAGCGGGGAAATTCCCGACCATATAGCCACCCTCGCCCAAGTCCCACGGCTCGGCAATCAACTTGGTCTGCGAGATGATCGGATCCTGATGAATGATGTCGAAGAATGCGCCAAGTTTGTCTACTGCATGGAGTTCGCGTGCCAGAGCACTGGCCAGATCAAACCGGAATCCGTCGACATGCATCTCCGTAATCCAGTAACGTAGGCTGTCCATAATCAACTGCAGCACGCGAGGGTTCATCACGTTCAACGTGTTCCCACAGCCGGTATAGTCCATGTAGTAACGCGGATCGTCGGCAACCAGGCGGTAATAAGCGGCGTTATCGATACCCCGGAAGGACAGCGTCGGGCCCATATGATTGCCTTCGGCCGTGTGGTTGTAGACCACATCCAGGATGACTTCGATTCCTGCCTTGTGCAGATTTCGGACCATTGACTTAAATTCGCGGACTGCATCCAGCAGATGTCCGTGCGCGGAATACCGAAGTTCGGGAGCGAAGTACGCCAGGGTGTTGTAACCCCAGTAGTTGGTAAGCCCGCGTTCAACCAGATGACGGTCCTGAAGAAAATGATGGACCGGCATTAACTCGACAGCCGTCACGCCTAATCGCTTCAAGTAGCGGATTGCCGGTGCGCTGGCCAGACCGGTGTAGGTGCCGCGCAATTCTTCTGGCACGCTAGCGTGCAACTTCGTAAAGCCTCGCACGTGAACTTCGTAAATGACCGTTTTGTGCATCGGCGTGTAAGGATGATGGTCGTCGCCCCACGTGAAGGCGGGATCGATCACTGCTCCCAACGGAGCAAACGCGCCGCTATCCCTTTCGTCGAACGACTGATCTTCTTCTGCCGATCCGACGATGTAACCAAACAGCGAATCGTCCCAGCGAGCACTGCGTGCCACCAGCTTCGCGTAGGGATCCAGCAGAAGTTTATGCGGATTGAAGCGGTGGCCTCGTGCGGGATCATAAGGACCATCGATCCGGTATCCATAGAATTGGCCGGGCGCAACTTCTGGCAAGTAAACATGCCAGACCATATCCGTGCGGTCCGGCAACGGAATCCGCTCGGATTCCTGTCGGTCGTCGGGCGAATCAAACAGGCACAACTCGACCTTCGTCGCGTGCTCCGAATAGATCGCGAAGTTCACTCCGCGACCGTCCCACGTCGCTCCCAGCGGATACGGTTTTCCCGGCCAGACTCGCCGCTGGCTGAGAGGGACTCCAGTCCGCTGCTCCTGGGGCCGTACTCCCCGGACCCGCTTGCCGAGCCCAATGATCGGCTGGGACTGCTTCGATTCGATCATGTCGTTCTCCTCAACCTTCTCGCGTACTCCTGGGTCCTCGTTTTCGCGGATTCAACATCTTGGGGGAGGGCACATCTGGTGTCGGGTGCCAAGGCCTATTTTTCAGACTTCAAGAACACGGCCGCCAACGGCGGAAGCGTCAGATTCAACGAGTAGGGTCGCGCATGAAATCCAATCGGCGAGGCTTCCACACCACCCAGGTTCCCGTAACCGGTACCCCCATGTTCGACTGCGTCGCTATTGAGGATCTCTCGCCAGAAGCCTCCGCGCGGAACGCCCACGCGATAGTTCTGACGCGGTACTGGAGTAAAATTGCAGACGACCGCAATTAAGTCGTCGTTGTGTTTCGCCTTGCGCAGAAAGCTCAATACACTTTCGTCGGAATCGTTCGCATCGATCCATTCAAACCCCGCTGGATCACAATCCCTCTCATGGAGCGCAGGTTCACCTGCATAGAAGCTGTTCAAGGTGCGTACCCAACGTTGAAGCGCCGCGTGTGTGGGATGTTCCAGCAGATCCCATTCGAGACTCGTGTCATGTTGCCATTCGTGTTGTTGGCCGAACTCACCGCCCATGAACAGCAGTTTCTTGCCGGGTGAGCCGAACATATAGGCGTACAACAGACGTAAGTTGGCTAACTTACGCCACTCGTCACCCGGCATCTTACCGAGCAGAGACCCTTTGCCATGCACAACTTCATCGTGCGAAAGCGGCAGGCAGAAGTTCTCGTTAAATGCGTAGATCATGCGGAACGTGAGTTGATTATGGTGGTATTTGCGATGGATCGGCTCATGCGACATGTAGGTCAATGTGTCGTGCATCCATCCCATATCCCACTTCATTCCGAAGCCTAGACCACCAACGTAAGTTGGCTTCGAGACCATCGGCCAGGCTGTGGACTCTTCCGCGATGGTCTGGACGTCGCCGTATCGCTTGTAGACTTCGGTATTGAATCTCCGTAAGAACTCAATCGCATCCAGATTCTCGCGGCCGCCGAACCGGTTAGGAATCCATTCCCCTTCCTCGCGTGAATAATCGAGATACAGCATCGAGGCGACGGCATCGACGCGCAAGCCATCGGCATGATATTCATCCAGCCAATACAAGGCACTGCTGAGCAGGAAACTCCGAATTTCGTTGCGTCCGTAGTTGAAAATGTAACTGTTCCAATCCGGATGGTAACCCTGTCTTGGATCCGCATGCTCAAACAGATGGGTTCCATCGAAGTAGGCCAACCCATGTTCATCGTTTGGAAAGTGAGACGGCACCCAATCCAGAATCACGCCGATTCCCTGTTGATGCAAAAAATCGATCAGGTACTTGAAATCCTGCGGAGTGCCATACCGACTGCTGGGAGCAAAGTAGCCGGTCGTTTGATATCCCCATGATCCGAAGAACGGATGCTCCATCACCGGAAGAAACTCGACGTGCGTGAAGCCGCACTGCTGGACATGTTCCGCCAACGGGCCCGCCAATTCTCGGTAACTGAAAGAGCGATTGCCCTCCGACAACACTCGTCGCCAAGAACCGAGATGGATCTCGTAGATGGAGATCGGCGCTTCGAGTCGGTTTCGCGCTGCTCGCTGCGCCATCCATTCTTCATCGCCCCATTCGTAGTCAAGGCTCCAGACGATCGAGGCCGTCTTCGGTGCCACTTCGTGGAACACGCCAAAAGGATCCGCCTTGTCCACCTGGTAATTTTTGGCTCGGGCGACAATGTGGTACTTATAGAGTGCGCCCTGACCAACGCCCGGCAAAAAACCTTCCCAGATGCCGGAGGACCCACGTGGGACCAATGCATGCCGCCGATGATTCCACTCGTTGAAACTCCCGACGACAGAAACGGATGCAGCATTCGGTGCCCAGACGGCGAAATAGGTTCCAGGCGTCCCATCCTCTGTACTGATCAGATGTGCGCCGAGTTTCGTATGCAAATCGTAGTGCGTGCCTTCATTGAAGAAATGAATATCATCGTCCGTCAGAAGACTCACATTCGAGCGGACGAGTCCGCCTCGCGACCCGGAGTCGACGTTGCTCGTCATAGAAATGGTCTCCTCTTCCGCAGAACAATCGAGAGTTACTGTCTCCACGAGAAACTGATTGTCATATTTGGGCCATCTTACGCAACGCAGCCCGTACTACGTCACAGTCCAAATTAGAACACATTTTCAAAACCGTCAGTCGGGACGGTGAGGGGCCTGCCGAGGCTGGATTCATCGCATATTCGGCTCAGCAGGAGCCTCGCCCTCCCGTTTCTGAAACCGCCTCCAGGTTTGCATCAGTTCGCCTCCAACAGATCCAACATACCTTCGACTGGAATGCGAACCCAATCGGGTCGATTGTTGATTTCATACGCCAATTCATAAATCGCTTTTTCCAGCAGGTAGGCATCCAGCAGGATCCCCAATTCTTCCTGGTCTTGGGGCAGGAAAGTCGCCTCTCGGGCTCGTGCGATATAGGACTGCAGAAATGCCGCCGCGCTCCACGCGTACCAGACACGCAACCAGTCCTGTACGTCATTCGCCATTTCCTGCTGCGGGATTGCACTCGGAGCCTGCCGTGCGGCGTGCGAAGCATAGTGGAAGGAACGAATCATGCCGGCAACATCGCGCAGCGGTGAAGTCTTGATGCGTCGCTCACTCACGGGCCGCTGAGGTTCTCCTTCGAAGTCGATGATCACAAAATCATTGCCGGTGAAGAGGACTTGACCGAGATGATAATCACCATGGCAGCGGGTCCGCGTGGCGCTAATGTTGCGCTCCATCAACTGGCGGAAACAATCCAGCGCTTTCTGCTCCAGCTTCACGGCGCGTTGAGCAGCGGGCTGCACCGATTCCGGCAAACCGGAAAGGTGCTTCCGCAGCAGCTCAAAGCCGCGCCGCGCCTGACCTCGCATCGACTGATATAGGCTCCGTTGATACAGTCGCGAAAACCGCTGCGGCCGAAAAGCATCTTCTTGTCCACTGGCAAGAGCAGCGTGGAGTTCTGCAGTGCGACGTCCCAACAACTGAGCAGACTGCAGGTAACTGCCGATCATTTCGATAGCAGCTTCCGGAGGCGGCGTCTGGGCCAGTTCCAAAAGTGTCTTCCGGCCCGGCAGACTCGGTCCCGGATCCACATCGCGCATTTCCGACTCGACGCGTTCGACGTATCGTCCGAGCTCGTCGATTGTATAGACCCACGCATCACCTTCGTTCGCCACTAGTTCATGCATGATACCTAGCGTGCACATTTGGACGGCTTCTGTGGTTCCTTCGGAAACAGATCCTTCGTTCATCCGCCGGTAGGTGACTGCACCGGCCAATTGGGCCACGCAGGTCAGGTCGGTCTTTTCTGTCAAGAAGCGACCGATCTCCAGATCGGGGTTTTCTCCGATGCCCAGGCGACGGAATACCTTCAGAATAAAGCGGTCGCCCAGGATCACGGAAGTGTTACTTTGTTCTCCCCCGTGGACAGCCACACTTGGAGGTGCGCCACTTTCGCCGCTCTTCTCCGCCCGTTGCGCTTCGAACTCGGCTTCCCCTCGTCGGCGAATCGTCGCGGCCAGATCGCGAAAGATCTTTGTCTGCTCCGGGATAATCTCTCCCTGTTCCCCGTGAAGTGACTTTTTGCGCGCGATGGCATCGTACAGTGGATGCCATAGTTCTTCTTCCCACATGGCTTCGCAGAGGATCGCGGATTCGACGCTGTCGGAGCGTTCGATCTTGAGGATCCCACCTCGCGGGTGATCTCCCACAATGTCGTCAGCCTGGCGGCCGCGGGCGAAGACGACGGGCAATACGTAGGCATCGGATTCTCCCTCGACGAAGTCGATCCGCACCAGCAACACGCGCATGGCCGACACACCCGGAGGGCCCGGGATGGTGATCACGTCATCCAGGTGGACGCCCTGGATCGCCCGCGCTTTTCCACCGAACCACCGTTGTCTTCGCAGGAAGGATGGCAGTGATTGCTCCAACTCTCTTCGAGCTCGTCCTCGAAACAGGTTGTCCCAGCGGCCCGAAATCGTGCAAGTCGGTAATTCGATTCCCAAGGACTTCGCCTCTTCGATCGGCCATGCCAGACGAAACCAATAGAAAGCATGAGGCCCCAGCGTCAGGAAGTAGGGCAATTCGCCAACCGGTGGGAATCTCGTTTGACCAAACAACTCCAGAGGCGTCTGCCCTCGGAACGGCGACAAATCCAATTCGGCATACTGGCCAAAGCGCGACAGGTTGGCGACGACCAGTAGGGTTTCGTCGTTGTAGCGTCGCAAAAATGCCAACACTTTCGGATTCTCCGGATAGAGAATCTCCATTGTGCCACGACCAAACGCGAGGAAACGTTTCCGCAAGCTTATGATCCGGCGCATCCACCAAAGCAGCGAATGCGGACTATTCTGCTGCACCTCGACGTTCAAAGCGGAATAGTGATACTCGGCGTCGATAATTGGTGGCAAATAGAGGCGTTGAGGGTTTGCCCGCGAAAAACCGGCGTTTCGATCCGCATTCCATTGCATTGGTGTCCGGACGCCGTCCCGATCGCCGAGATAAACATTGTCACCCATTCCGAGCTCGTCGCCATAGTAAATGATCGGCGTTCCCGGCAATGACAGCAGCAGAGCATTCATCAGCTCAATCTTCCGCCGGTCGTTTTTCAGCAGGGGGGCAAGCCGCCGACGGATCCCGAGATTCAGCCGCGCTTGCGGGTCCTCCGCGTAGGCACGATACATGTAGTCCCGCTCCTCGTCGGTGACCATCTCCAGCGTTAGTTCGTCGTGGTTGCGCAGAAACACTCCCCACTGACAGGTTTCCGGGATTGTGGGAGTCTGTTCGAGGATATCCGTAATCGGGAAGCGGTCCTCTCGTTGAATTGCCATGAACAACCGAGGCATGATGGGGAAATGGAAGTTCATATGGCATTCGTCCCCTTCGCCAAAGTATGTCGCGGCGTCCTCCGGCCATTGGTTAGCCTCAGCCAGCAACATCTTGTCAGCGAAGCGACTGTCGATGTGCCGCCGTAGTTGTTTCAGAAACGCATGGGTCTCGGGCAGATTCTCACAATTCGTTCCCTCGCGTTGAAACAGGTACGGTACAGCATCCAGTCGAAAGGCGTCGACCCCCATCCGCAACCAGAAATCGACATTTTGGAGCATCACCTGACGGACTTCTGGATTGTCGTAATTCAAGTCCGGCTGATGGTGATAGAAGCGGTGCCAGTAGTACGCTCGCGCGACAGGATCCCAGGTCCAGTTCGATTGTTCGAAATCCTGGAAAATGATTCGTGCGTCACGGTAGCGGTCCGGCGTATCACTCCACACGTAATATTCCCGCCATTTCTCCCCCGGTTTGGCTCGCCGGGACTTTTGGAACCATTCATGCTGATCCGAGGTGTGGTTCATTACCATCTCGGTGATCACTCGCAGGTCGCGCCGATGGGCTTCGCGCAAGACGGTCTTGAAATCCCGCAATGAGCCGTAGATGCGATTTACGTTCACGTAATCCGAGGTGTCATAACCGTCATCGCGCAGCGGCGAGGGAAAGAAAGGTAGGAGCCAGATAGCAGTCACACCTAGATCACGGATGTAGTCCAGCTTTTCAGCCAGCCCGCGAAAATCACCGATCCCGTCACCATTTCTGTCACAGAAAGCTCGCACATGCAGCTGGTAGATAATCGCATCTTTAAACCACAAAGGGTCGCGATCGGCGATGGGTTGGACCTTGGTTGCACGTTTGTTTCCCATACCTGTTGCCACGAGTTCGACCTTTCCGCTTCCTTTCAGTTTCCGAATATCTGTCCGCGCGGGTCGGACCTCAGCGTACGAATCTCGGCGGCACACACCCAACCGTTCGATCGCGAAGACTAAAGGTAATATTCAAAATCTCGCTCGGAACGTACGCGTCGGCGGACCTGAAACACGTGAGCGGGCACGATCTCGGGGTTGAGTTCCACGTAATTTCGCCGCCCGTGCCATAGGAAGCGCGCATCACTCAACAGGTCATGCACCTGACAAGGGCGGTCGGGATCCAAGCCAAACTCCTCGAGCGGCAGCTGAACCCAGCCCGACTGCCGGTGCCGCGGATCCAGGCTGACGACGACCAGAATGATCTGTGAGCGATCGACCGAGGATTTGCTGAAACAGAGAATCTCTTCATTGTCCACCTCGTGAAAGCGAAGGTGCTCGTTCGTTTGCAGCGCAACATATTCATTCCTCAATCGATTCACACGTGCAATAAAATCCTTAAGACTGTCGTCGCGGTCCAGGTCGTGATGGTGAATCTGGTATTTCTCGGAATCCAGGTACTCTTCGCTGCCCGCCTCTCGCGGGACATTCCAGCAGTGCTCAAACGGAGGTCCGTAAATTCCGTAATTCGGGCTCAACAGGGCCGCTAGAACCAATCGAGACATAAACGCCGGGCGTCCGCCCAACTGCAAGTATTCCGTCAGGATATCCGGCGTATTTGGCCAGAAGTTGGGCCGGAAGAATTCGCCCACTTCCGATTGGTTCAAAGCAGTTACGTAGTCTGTCAATTCACGCTTCGTGTTTCGCCAAGCAAAGTAAGTGTAGGACTGGGAGAATCCCAGTTTGGCCAACCGATACATCACGTTCGGCCGCGTAAATGCCTCGGCCAAGAACAATACATCCGGATGTTCCTGCTTGATTTCACCGATACACCATTCCCAAAATCCAAACGGCTTCGTATGAGGGTTGTCTACGCGAAAGATTTTGACACCCTGCTGAATCCAGAATTCAAGAACCTCTTTCAACTCTCTCCACAGATTTTGCCAGTCTGGCGATTCGAAATCGAAGGGGTAGATGTCCTGGTATTTCTTGGGAGGATTCTCTGCATACTGGATCGTACCGTCTGGTCGCTGCCGAAACCACTCCGGATGTTCTGTCACATCAGGGTGATCGGGCGAACATTGAAAAGCGATGTCCAAGGCAATCTCGATGTCCAGCTGCTGAGCTGCGTCGACCAGTTGGCGGAAATCTTCCAGCGTACCCAACTGGGAGTGGATCGCTTTATGCCCCCCATTCGCCGACCCAATGGCCCAGGGACTTCCGACATCTCCCGGTTGGGACCGCTCCACGTTATTCCGGCCTTTGCGAAAACTCTCACCGATCGGATGAATCGGTGGCAGGTAAAGTACGTCGAATCCCATTCCCGCGACGTAAGGCAACCGCGCGATGACGTCCTGCAGCGTTCCGTGCCGATCGGGTTCGAATGAGGCAGATCGAGGAAACATCTCGTACCACGCACTGAAACCTGCCCGTTTACGATCAGCTGTGACCCGGAGGTACCGATCATACGTGACGGCAAAATCGCGAGGCGAATGGCGTTGCATCAAGGCAGGCAAATTGCGATCCTGCGCAATCTGTTGGGCATGTCCTAAGGCTGCCGGATCCCGCAATCGGCGCCCCCACCGTCTTAGCTGCTCGCGCTCTGGTTCGTCCGCGTCCTCCGCCGAGCGATCCACCAATTCGGCCCCGACCAGCAGATCAACCTGCGTTTCCAGGCCTGCGGCAACGCGTTTTTGAAAATCGCGCCGCCACGTGGCGAAACGGTCGACCCACCCCTGAACGGTGTATTCATAAACGCCCAACAGCTCGATCAAGAATTCGCCTTCCCATCGATCGTTCAGCAGGGGCTGCATCGGTGCTTCCTGCCAGGGCTCGTCACGGGCTGCACGGTAACGCAGCACAGCCGACAAGATATCGTGTCCGTCACTGAAGATGTTCGCGCGGACCACCACCCGCTCACCGATCGTCCGCTTGATCGGAAACCGGCCACCGTCAATCTCCGGGCGAACCGACTCAATCACGACGCGGTCCGGCCCGGACATCGTGCGCGGCGTTGCATGAGAAACCGATGTCGTTGTTGCGATCCCCTGCATGGCTGTCTCGCCGTCCCTTCCTGAGTTTATCGCTATCGGACACTCTGATTACCGCTTGTCACGCTCCCGGACATTTCCATCATCTCTGCCAGTCGAACGAGCGTGCTCCGCATTTGATTCTGCTGTCGTTCGGGTAGCTGCAGGAGCGCCGCACGCATGTGCTCATTCAGCAAAGGTGGTTTCAGCTCCAGCAGCCGTTCGCCCTGAGGCGTCAACTGCACAAGCACCCTGCGACGATCGCCCTGCTCACGAAGTCGCTTCACAAGGCCGTCTCGCTCGAGTCGATCCGTGATCCCAGTCACGGTCGGCGCACCGACGTGCATTTCGGCGGCCAACCGTCCAACCGGACATGTTCCGAGTCGTTCCAATTCGCAGAGCGCCGCCAGTTGCGGCCACGTCAATTCGTACCGCCGCGACAATGCGCGGGAGTGCACGTCGATCGCGCGCACAATGCGACGTAACGAGTGGACAATCTCTTCTTCCAACTCGGTCATCAGGCAGGTCTCCATTTCCATCGCGGCAGGTGCCGGCCCTTGACGACATCTTTGGCAAATAGCAGGCCGGACGACACAGAAAGCTCCGCATAGTCACGTTTTCTTCATCCTGTAGGACGCTTAAGGCGACGCCCGATTTGTTGTTAATCCGAAAGATGTCATGTAAAAATGCTTAAATTCAAAGCTTTTGCCCGACGCATCATCACCGCCGCGCGGATGTGGCTCTCCCCACAACCGTTCGCCCGATGCAACAACGGCGGCTCCAAAAACGTGTCCCTAGCACGCAACTTTGGCCACCCGATACGACAGAATGTCGCCCTATGACGGAGGCGTGGTCCGACGACAGCTACCTCAGGGAGAACAGCCACCCAATAATCCACGCCATAGCGGCGATGGCCAAGCCGCAAGAACATCCGCCTATTCAACTCTGCCTCCCTTTTGGCAAACTGGGTAGACGAATGATTACCCAAATATTCTAAAAGGGAGGCAGAGATAATCGCGAGTATTGTAAACAAACCACCGCCAGAGGCGGTGGCTTTCAGGTTAAGCCCCGGAGGGGCATAAATTG
>CAZFWV010000026.1:1839-39044 GCA_964522605.1 uncultured Pirellulaceae bacterium | reverse complement strand
CCCAGAATCGGGCCTTTTCGATCAGCTCGGCATCGTTCGAGCAGAGCATGCCTCCACCACTTGTTGTGATGATCTTATTACCGTTAAAGGAAAAGGCGCTGGCCCAGCCGAACGAGCCGGCCGGCTGGCCTTTGTAAGTCGCACCGAGTGCCTCCGCCGCATCATCGATCAGCGGGATTTCGTAACGCCGCGTAATCGCCAAAATCGCGTCGTAATCGACACATTGGCCCAGGATGTCGACCGCGATGACGGCCTTTGGCAATCGCCCCCGCCGGGCGCACTCGGCCAGTTCCTCCTCTAGCAGGTTCGGATCCAGATTCCACGTTGCCGGATCGGCATCGAGGAAGACCGGCTGGGCGCCCTCGTAAACGATCGGATTGGCCGAGGCGCAGAAGGTGAACGTCGAACAGATCACCTCGCTTTGCGCATCGAGCTGCAATCGCCGCAGCGCCAGATGCAAAGCCGCTGTACCGCTGACCACGGCCGCGGCGTGCTCGACCCCCACTCGCGCGGCGAACTTTCGCTCAAACTCGGTCAAATGGGGGCCGACTGGAGCGACCCAGTTCTGAGCGAACACGTCTGCGATCCGATCCTGCTCGCTATCGGACATGTGGGGAGGAGAGAGGTAGATTCGGGGCTGATTCATCTGTGGTTCCGCAACGCGTGATCGACTTGGAGACTCGTCCTTTCCGGAGCGGCCGGTTGGGGGCGTCCAAGCAGTACAGCGTACACGCAGGCGTCGGTGAGGGAAGGTGGCAACCGGCCGGGATGACGCCGGCGCGGGCACCACACTGGGTCGGTACTTCGAGAGGTGTGAACCGGGGATCATCCCTCGGTGCATTCCTGATCCAAAAAAACGGGCCTCGACCCACATGGGATCCAGGCCCGCTTCCTCCCCCCGCATTGCTCGCGGAGGCGAAATTTCGTTTGAACGTCTACGTGCTATCGCCTCGGGACCTGCTGGAATCCCGGGAAATAGTTCATATAGCTTCCGAACCTCGGCATTCCCCGACTCGACCATCCCATCCGGCCCGTCAGCATCATCTCTGCCATCTGGCTCTGTGACTGCGCTTGCTGTCGCTGCACCTGATTCAGCTGCGTCTGCATGCGGGACGCCTCCTGGCGTTGCGCCATTTCTCGCTCCCGTTGTTCGATTTGAGGGCGCACGATCGTGAAATAGTTCGGCATGCCGTTGTAGTTATCGCGGGTGGCGAGGTTGACGTAGGGGCTCACCGTTGGGCGGTTGTACAGAAAATTGCGAGTTGCGTTGTACATGCTCCGCGTCTGGCCCCCGGAATATTGTGCGAACGCTTGGGATGTCAGTCCAATCGTCCCCCAAAGCACGGGGATTAGGAGCATTAGAAGATTGCGGCGAGACATTAATTTCGTCCTTCGAATGCGCGTGTTTGAGGTCCCTTCAAAGTATACGAAAGAGCGATGGTCTAGGCAAAGCTCGCGACTTTATTCAAAGTTCGTCCGCCGGAATGATCGGCAAACTTGCCCTAGTTTGTCGAGGAAAAATCTGTCGCGAAAGTCTTCTTTCCATCCATGTTGTGCCTGGAGAATCTCAATCGGAGCGGGAGTCAACCCCGTGTGGGTTCTGGCAACCCTTGTCGCACGATTGGGGCGTTGTCCTCGAAGTCTGCTGTCGCTATGTCCGACCTCTCTCCCGACGTGGCTGAATCCAAAGAGGGGCGTGCTTGCCGAGCTAAAACCGCTAGCTGTGACTCAACCGATTCCACAAAGTCCAGAAATGCACTCATGTCGGACGCAACAGAATTCTGCCGCTGACATCCACTCGCCGATAATCGTCCGACGCAGACATCATCGACGAACAGCGGAATCTCCACACTCCAGACCGATTGCTGTCGATGATTCCCGCCTCGACTCCAGGTGGCATAGAACTCCTCGTGCTGACGAGGCAGCGAGAGATTCAGCCGCATTTTGCTGATCTGGAAACGATCGACTGATTCAAGGATCGCACCCCAGAGGTTCTCCCATCGTCCAGTTCCCTGGATGTTCAAGCTGGAATTATTTCCGCCGGGATTTGACCGTTCTGCGAAGGGCGAGAGCATTCTGCCGACGCCGTAGAGTCGCGTATTGACAAGCAGAAACTCGACGTGGCCGAAAATTCGTGTCGCCACGAGCAATCCGATTACTGCGACGACCACGGCAATGCCGAACCATTCGACTTCATACACCAGGCTGACGACAGCACCGAAGCTTGTGACGATGCAGAGGCCTGTGATCAATGCCACAGCCTGTGCAGCGCTCATTCCACGAGTCAGCAGCACGTGGTGAATGTGGCCTCGATCCGTGGCGTAAATACTTCGACCAGTCAGCTTTCGGCGGATGATTGCAGCCGCGGCATCGAACATCGGGATCGACCAGATCGCCAGTAACGCGGCGAAGGCAGTCGTTGCTGCTTGTTTAGATGTGCAACGGAGTGCTATTCCTCCTAAGACGAGCCCGATCAGCATGCTTCCGGCATCACCCAGATAGATGGTTGCCGGAGGAAAATTGTATCGTAAGAACCCGAGCAGGCTTCCCGCCAGCGAGAACGCAATCAGGGCGTCAAGATAATCTTTTGTCCAGAAGGCAATCACGCCGAGTGTCAGACTGAACACCACGCCGACGCTGCCTGCCAATCCATCGACGCCATCAATAAGATTAAGCGAATTGATGGCAGCTAATAGCCAAATAATGGCCACTAGGCCGCCGAAGAAGCCGAGTTCGATGGTCGTTCCGAAGATCTGCAAAGCGGGCACGTTCAAGTCACCTCCCATGACGAGAGACGCAGCGACCACTTGCCAGAAGAGTTTGTAACTGCCGCGAATCCCTACGGCATCATCAACGAGGCCGACGGTGACCAGGAGGACTGCGGCCGCACCAAGCCCGATCACAGAAATGGGCTTGTCCGTCATCAGCCAGAGGTCCCAGCCCCACAGGACTGCGGCGAGGTGGACGACGACGAAAGTTGCGATGAAGAGACCGATGCCCCCTCCTAACGACACGGCAGAGGTTTGTATCTTCCGGTGGGCATCCGGACGATCGACAAATCCCCAATGAACGGCAGCACGACGGATCAATGGCGTGAGCAGATAGCTCAACAGGAAGCTGAGAATCAGCGCGGCAACAGCAATTGCCATTGGATCCAGATCCTTAGCCAGGGCTGCACGAAGTAGAACAAAGTTGGAGGATCGGGACTTGAGGGTGAACGCACCCGTGTTCTCTCCGGTCCCAACACTTACCGCCTTATGGCCGACGACAACCGGAAAAAACACCGTAAGCATACGACGGGCCCCTCTTTGGAGGGCCGTCGCCAGCGAGCGGGAATTGGAGAAGCAGGTCCCAACGGCTGTCGTCAGTCAGGGATAGAAAACTTCCCTTCTGGAACAACATTAGACCAAGGTGGATTGGTGTGGTCAAGGAAACGAAGGCACTGTCGCCACCTTGTACGTCTTTTGGTTACCGGTCCTGACGAGTTCGCATATGGTCCGGTTTTTCGCCACATTGGCTTCGTTGGCTGCGCCTCGGAGCGGGGGATATCCGTTGAACCATCAGGCGAGTCACGTCTTGAGTCGACTCAGGGTTCAGACTTGAACTCTAACGCGGCCTTTCACGTACTTGCTGCCGGTGAAGGGTGGGAGGAATAGGGGGCTGATGAGGGTCGTCTAGCCGCGGTCGCTGAGGAATCGGTTACTTGACAATGCTTTCGTTTGACGCTCTTAGCACACACGATTATCGTGAAGCTTGATGTCTAAGAAATGGAACGGTGTTGGTGGGATGGAGCCCGGGGTTTGATCGGCCATCTGGGGGCTGGACCGACCGCGGAATGGCGGGCTGATCGATCCGCCGATGTTGCCGAAAACCGACTTCTGGTCGACAAATGTAGGGCTTTCGCATCCAGCAGCTTGTCTCGCATCTCGAAAATTCTTGATCTCAAAAAGGCACTCTCGTGACTGACGCTCCCTCGACTTCGCTCCTTCAAGACCGACAACAAACGTCTTGGATCCTGATTGGTGGACTGACGGTCATCGTGGCGGCTTGCTACTGGAACACCATCATCGGCACGGCAGATGCATGGGATTCTCCCATGTACAGCCACGGCTACCTGATTCCCCTGTTCGCGTTGTACCTGCTGTACTTTCGGCGGGAACCATTCGGGGAAGTCAGCCAGCGCGAACGCTGGTGGGGGGTAGCCTTGATCGTCTTGGCCACCGTCATGCGAATTCTTGGTTCCTACACGGTCCAGTTCACCATCGACCGGCTTTCGCTGGTGGTTTGCTTGCTGGGCGTGTTTGTCCTGGTCGGTGGTCTACGGACCCTGCGTTGGGCGGGGCCGGCGATCGCCTTCCTGGTGTTCATGTTTCCGCTGCCCGGATTCCTGGTCGACAACATCATGCGTCCCCTGCAGACGTTGGCCACCAAATCGAGCGTTTTCGCACTGCAAACGTTGGGCGTGGATGCCTACCGGGAAGGGAATCGAATCATGCTGGAACAGACGCCCATGAACGTGGTTGACCAATGCAGTGGCCTGCGGATGTTGACGATTTTCATCGCGCTGGCCGTGGCGATCGTGATGATTAGCACGCACCGTCCTTGGTGGGAACGGATTCTGATCTTGGCCAGTTCGGTTCCGATTGCGTTGCTGGTCAACTGCATTCGGATCACGCTGACCGGCATGCTGTACAACTTGCAACTGGATGAGAAGATCGTGAACCAGATCTTTCACGACTTTGCGGGCCTGATCATGATGCCGCTGGCCCTTGGTTTTCTGTTTCTGGAAATGCAGATCCTGTCCCGTTTGGTAATTGAGGAAGAACCTCCCCGGCCCCTGACCCCGACATTTGGCAAGCCGATCTGACGAGCGGTTCCTTTCGCCTGTTTCTTGGTGAACTCGTCATTCGGCCCCACAGGAGTCCAAGTGAATGTCTGAAACCGATCCCCGCCCCATGAACCAACCCACATCGGCCGATTCTGTTCAGTTGCCCGCAATCCCGCAGCCTGCTCCCGGTACGCTCGGCATGCCTCTGCCGGCTTCTCCGTGGATCGATGGCGGAGAGGGCAGTAGCGGCTTCAACTTCACTAGCTTCCTGCACTCGCTCCGGCGAACATGGCTATCTGGTCTGGGAATTGGTTTTCTGATAGCGACCACGTTGGCTGGCCTGCTGTGGTTCATGCTACCGGAAACGTACCAGGCGTTCAGGTATATCCGTGTATATCGCAATCCAGAAGCGATGTTGCGTGATAAGTACACGCGCAGTGTTCATCCTCAGGAATACGAGATCGACAAACAAACACAAGCTGTTTTGCTTCGGCAACCATTGGTACTCAACAGGGCTCTTCAGACGCCGGGCATCGAACAGCTTTCGATCGTCCGCAACGAGCGATGGCCATGGCTGGGTGAACGCGAAAACAAAATTGCTTGGCTTCGGAACGAATTGAGGGTTCGTTATGAGGAGGGGTCGGAAATCCTTGAAGTCAGCATGCGCGAGCGCGATGACGAAGAGCTGATCAAACTTCTGAATGCAATCACCGACGCTTATGAAGATGAAGTCGTGAAGAAGGAGCAGATTCAAGCGGCCGCCAGGCTGAAGAAACTCGAGGTAAAGCGGGATCAATTGAAGGATGATTACAGAGCCGCGTTGAAAAAAATGGGTGAATTCGCCTCGACTTACGGCTCGACTGAATCGGAAAATGTCAAACTGCAGGTTGACATGGGTATCAAACGGTTGATGTCGTTGGAGAATGAGCGGGCAGCAGCCAAAAAGGCATTGAACGAAATCACGGACTTGATTTCGCAACAACAGATGCTGATGCAGGCCAATACAATGTTTCAGCCGCGTGACTTCGAAATCGAAGACATGTTGATGCAGTATCCGGAATACGCCGCGATGAAGACGCAGTTGGTGGAACTTGAGCAGGCGATGAAGCTACGGGCCGGTCAATTACCTGGCCGTGTCGGTGGCGGTGCTGGAATGCAATCACAGGTATCTGCTCTCAGAAGTCAGATGGAGCAGTTCAAGTACGAAAAGAAGAATGAGGCGCTGGAGCGGTTGCGACTGCTGACAGATCGCGATGACCGACAACTGCAGCAGGAATTCCAGATGCTGAAGGCGAGATACCAATTGGCGGCACAACGGCTTGTTGCACTCGATGAGGAATATGGGAAGCTTGCCGACGAACTAAAGCAGATGGGCACATTCAGTGTCGATCTAGAGGCTGTGGAACTTGAGCTCAAGCAACTTGAGGAAATGGCGACTGCGGTCAACCAGGAGATCGAGACACTTCAATTGGACATCCAATCACGAGCCCAAGTGGACGTCCTCGGTCAGACCGCGGAGATACCCGACGCAAGCAACTGGATCATGCGGTACCTGCAAGTGATCGCCACCTGGTTGCTGGCCTTGAGTGCGACGGTGCTTGGTTTGACGTTTTGGGATATGCAAGCGAAGAAAGTCAACAACACCCAGGAAATTATGGACCGCGGCGACGTACGGGTGATCGGTACATTGCCGCTCCTTCATGGGCGCCGGGCCGCCGGACTGATGTCGCTCTCGGAGACTGGTCGGCGGATGGTCGAGGTTGGCCTGACACGTTCGATCGACAGCATTCGCACTGGTTTGCTCTTCGCAACAACGAAGCGACCCTATGAAGTTGTGATGGTCACTAGTGCTTTGGGACAGGAAGGCAAAACGACGGTAGCCAGCCAGCTCGCGGTCAGTTTTGCCCGCTCCGGACGCCGGACGCTTTTGATTGACGGGGACCTTCGCAATCCGCAGCAGCACGTTGTGCTGGGCATGCCTTTCCAGCAAGGCCTAAGTGAGTTGCTCCGCGGAGACGTGACGCTCGACGACGTCGTTCAGCCCACGCCGGCGGAAGGACTGTGGTGGTTGAGTGCTGGCCGTCGCGACGCCAGTACGGATCAGGCGTTGGCGTCGTCGATTGTCGGAAAGCTCTTCGGCGAATTGCGACAACGCTTCGACACGGTCATCGTCGACACGGGCCCGGTTTTGACCAGCCCCGACGCGATGCTTTTGGGACAGCATGTCGATGGTGCGATTATTTCTGTTCGTCGCGACGTGAGTCGGTTGCCGAAGGTGACGGAGGCCTGCAGTCGGCTGCAGTCCGTTGGGATTCCGATCGCTGGGGCTGTTGTGAATGGAGCAGACGTGGACGTTCGAAAGAGTGACCTGCAGTTGACGGACGAGGAGCCTGTCAGTCGAGATCCGCAATTGGAGAAGGTGTGAGATCTGTTTCGTTTTGGATCTGCAGAAGAGTTACTTCACGACGAACTGGCGAGGGTTTTCACCGATGAAGTATGTTCCGTTCGCTGTTGTGTTAGTCGTCCTGGCCGTTGGGACGCTGATTGAGGGCAAGTATTCAGACCGGTGGGGTCGAGCCGACTCGGAAAAGCTAAATCAGTTCACGGAGCGGTTGGAGCTCGTTCCGGTGAAGATTGGTGAATGGGAGGGCACTGACGAAACGATTAACGAGGAAGAATTTAAGGCTTCCAACTGTGACGGATGTATCTCAAGGACATACCAGAACCGCGAAGGTCAACGCATCAATGTGTATCTGGTCAGTGGAAGTGCCCGGCACGTTACCATTCATACTCCAGACTGGTGTTACGTTGGTGCTGGCTATGAGATGATGGACGATGCAAAGGCCTACACCATTGACAAAGTGCCGGACCTTGATCCGCAACCTGAATTTCGAACGACTGTCTTTCAAAAGGAAGACCCCTTGCGGACGCATCGTATTCGTATCTTCTGGAGCTTCTCTGACGACGGAAAATGGCGGGGGCCCGCGATGCCGAAACCGACGTTCGCCGGTCGATCGGCACTCTATAAAGTCTACCTGATCACGGATTTGGACCAGGTTAACGACGAGATTGAACGCAACCCGACTCTCGAATTCGTGCGACAGTTCTTTCCCGTACTGAATCGCGTGCTCTTCGAACAAGAGGCATCAACGGCGGGTTAGCTGACATCGGTGTACAGCTTCGTGTCACGTCGTGTCACGGCAAGAGCGTAACTGGGTAATCGCACACCGCTGCCGAGGTGCCCAGTCGCGGCGTTGGCTTGGCAAAAGATCCCATGGATTCAGTAGGTTCCCAGTGGCAGATCAAATTGTCCCGACTGTTCATCCCGATAACCGTATGTCGTCCATGGACGTCCTCAAGAACATCTGGACACATCCGGCAAACCGCAAGCGTCGGTTTCGCGCCTTAGGCTCGGCGATTCAATGGCAGATCTACAAACGGCTCAAAAGGAGTTCTAAGTGGTATCGTGAGATCGAGGTCTTTGGCGGACTTCGTATGCGATGTTATCCGGACAGCCGCGGTGCGGGCGTAATGCTCTACCTGAATGGATGGCCCGATTTCGATGAAATGCACTTCATGCGACGTTACCTTCGACCGGGAGATGCTTTTGTCGATGTTGGGGCAAACATTGGCATCTACACTCTGCTTGCCTCCTCTTTGGTTGGCGAAGGCGGGCGAGTTCTCGCGTTTGAGCCGGGGCGAAAGGCATTTCAACGGCTCGAAGAAAATGTCCGTATCAATGACCTGAGGCAAGTTGAAGCACGATTCGCCGCGTTGGGGGATCAGTTGGGAAAGGTGAGTTTCTTACAGAAGAAAGATCTAACCAACCGCATCGCTCTGTCTCACGAGCAGGAAGGTGGCGGAGATGCATTAGCAGAAGTGCCCCTCGTGACGCTCGATCTGGTACTCGAGGAAACACGGTATGCCATGGGGAAGATCGATGTTGAGGGTGCGGAGGAGGTTGTGTTCCGCGGTGGTCAAGAGAGTCTGAGACGAGCCAATCCGTCAGTTTGGATTGTCGAGCTTAAGGACCGATTGCTGCAGCGATTTGGAAGCTCGGCGGAATCCCTGACGAATGTGCTGTGTGATGCCGGATACAGGCTTGGGCGATACGACGCGGCTTCCGGGGAGATCTGTTTTTCGTCGGTGGATGAGCAAGAAAACGTTCTAGCTATCCATCATTCGTCGCTTGATGAAGTGCAAGCTCGAATTGCAGAAACCACTGCCTGAAGCGATTGCCGCGTTCTCATGACGCTTTCGCTCTGCATCCTCTGTACGGATCCAGCGACTTCTGCCATCTGTGCATGACTGCGTCGAGCGGGCGATTGTTCATTGGCTGATCCCCGCACGCTGGTCAATCTTCCTCTGAGGACTTTTTTCTTCCCAACTCCAAGCCGATTTATCCCGGCGCGCTGAATGTCCCCGTTTCCTTCTTCCTTCCAGCCGTTCGGTCATCGCGATCGTCGCCACAAGAGCGTCATCCCCAACAGGCACAAGACCCATCCATCCGGCTCCGGCACCACCACCGCGACCATCCGAGGCCCGCGTTCGTAGCCACCATCTTCAAACGCAACCACAAAGTCACCCGTATCGAACACACCGTCGCCATTCCAGTCGCCTTCGGACCACGCGGCACACTCTGGTGTTTCATATTTACCCCTCTCGAGCACCTGCACGAAATCGGCTGTATTGAATTCGCCGTCGACGTTGGCGTCACCGATGAAGGTCTTTTTCAAGTCGTGGATCCATGCGTGCTGGTCTGTCCACGTGATCGCGCCGTCCGCGTTCACGTCGAACTGGAGGTCAGTGGATTTGTCCGAGATCGCCCGACTCAAGAGATCAATGTCCGTGACATCGAGGACGCCATTGGAGTCGAAATCGCCGGGGAGTGCGTACCGAAAAAGCCGACCAACAATATCACGCACTTCCTGCGGAAACTCATAACCATAAACCCACACACGGTCACGGGCCTCGAAAAAACCTAGCGAAAATGCCGTGTCGTAAAACGGTGTCTTTCGTTCGAAGCGGGTGATTTCAGCCCAGTCTGTCCGTTGCTCATTGAAAGCATAGATTCTGACGTATTCGTCATGTCCCGGAATGATCCGGCCTCCGTAGTGGATACTGGCCGAGACGAACAACAGATCTCCCGCCGATGTCCGTAGGAAACTCCACGGCGCTCCAATGATACCTCGCTCACCGATTTGTTCCACATCCATGGACTGGCGGTGTACTCGAAAGACGCTCTGCCCACTGCCATGGCCGGTATCCTCTCCCCAGTAGATGTAGTCTCCATCAATGATCATGTCCACTGTTCGAGTCCGTTGACTTGCCACGATCCCGTCTGGATCCAAAAGATAGTCCTCATCGAGTGTCGATCGACTGGGATCAGCCATGCCCCATCGAGTCACCCACATCGCGGGATTATTTAGCAGTCCATCCTGGCCAAAAACATTGTCACATACCATGATCGAGGATTCGCTGTTGCTATCACCACTCATCAAGTAGAGCTTCTCGTACTCTGAATCAAAGAAGGCACCGTGGAAGTGTTTCACGGAGCCAGCGACGGGTTGAAAAACGCGATTCCAGCTGTCCCCGTTGTCCGCCGAATAATAGACCGAGGAATCGTTGCCATAGTCGATATATAAAAGCCGCCGCTGGCCGAGGTCGACAATCGAATTCTCCAAGGGTGTGGAGCCGATCAGGTAGTCGAATGACAGAAGTGTTTCAAAGTCCTCAAAGCCATCCGGCGATCTCATGACATGGACACTTTTCCCACCGTCAGGATGTCCCTCGCGGGCAACCACAAACATGCCCTGGTCGGTGAACAAAGGACGAAAGGGCTTATAGCCCTGGGGAAGACGTCCACCAAGACCAAAAACAGATCCGTCGTACGTCCAGATCTGATAGCCCTCGTGATTCAGACCCCACAACAGACCGTTCCACACTCCCATAGCTCCGTGAGTTTGACCGGAGAGTGTCTCGTCTAATTCCCACAACGGGTATTGCCCGGCGGGCAGGTGGCTCGCAAAGATCGCAGAGAGCAACATTGGAAAGAGAATCAGGCGATCACGACGCAATGACGGTGACACCATGGTAACTATCTCGACTAACAGGCGATGGAGACACTTGGTCCATATCGATTGTCATCGACGACCTACCCGAGCGATGTGCCGCTACCTGACTTCGCAAGAGCGCATTTTTACGCTGTAGCCTCCGTGGCCCGATGGTGGAAAAACTCCGAACATCCCACGCTCAGGCGGGCGTAGCTGCAGAGATGATCAGGTTGAAATACGCTCCAGCGAATGAGTTTCCCACGCGTTCTTCAGATTACGCCCCTCCCAGAGAATGCGGGCATTCCAAAGATCGCTTAGTTCTGGGGCTCCACATCTGCCAGCGGTTTCGATTAGTGCCACCGAATAATTCAAGCAATTCGTAACCCAATACGCGCGGGCAAGCGATCCGTCCATCAAATTCCGTCCTGAGCGAGACTCAAGAATAACTTCGTTGTCTTCCAACGAGGGTGGCTGGGGTCGATCGCAGCGCGCCCCCAGGTCACGCGGTTGGGGGCTCGGCGCTCGTTCCTCGCGTCTCGACCCCAGGCACCCAAATGCCGAAGTTGTTCTTGAGTCATCAGCTAGTCGCCTTGGATCGGCCACAGGGGACAAGCCCTGAACTTTGACTGGCGAGCGAGCAGGCAAAAGAGGCACATTGCCAACGAAATGGGCATCGCACCCGCGGGCTCCGGCACCAACTCGGCATCCGTCCGTGGCCCCGTCTCATAGCCGCCGTCGGCCAAAGAAATGATGAAGTCGCCCGTATCGAACAGCGTGTTGCCATCCCAGTCGCCTTCGGTCCAAGTGGCGTATTCCCCCGTCTCATATCTGCCAACCGTGAAGACTTGCGCTAAGTCTGCCGTGTTGAATTCACCGTTGAGATCGACATCGCCGTACCACGTTTTTGCGAGGTCACTCACCCAGACGCTTCGGTCGGCATCGTCGACCTTCCCGTCATTGTTCAAGTCCAACGAAGGGTCTGATGCGCCAGGTAGCAACATATCAATATCTCCAGCATCCAGTGCGCCATTCGCGTTAAAGTCGCCGGCAACGCCGGTCACCATGGCGGCTGCGACTCGAAATCCAAAACTGTTGAATTGATTCTCGATCCAAGGGAAAAACGGGTTTCGGTACGATGCGGAAATATGCTCAGCATTGTCATCCCAGTTTCCACTGCGCAAGCCCCGTTCGGCTGATGCCCTATCGTTTGAATGATCGAATTCGGTTTCTTCCCACTCCCACACGTTCCCGCTTTGTCCCATGGTACCGTACGGACTAAGGCCACCGGCCGCCTGGCTGGGGGCGGGGAAACGTTGGTGGTAGACGGCCGTTCCCGGAGTCGTACCACTCGCCACCGGTGTCGGAGGTATGTCGCTTCCCGTGGCAAACTCGTGGTAGGTGGTGGCTTCTCCGTCATAGAATGCGGCCTTATACCACTCATCAACACTCGGGATAAAATAATGCGCAAGATGATTGCGGAAAGGGTTGTTGGGATTGAAGCCGACGTCGCCGGAATCCCATAGCGCGAATGAATCACTCTCGAATTTGTAGGCTTCCGGGTGACCCGTACTTATGTTGAGCCAATTGGCAAACACCGCGGCTTCGTACCAATTGATCCCTGTGGCAGGTTGCTCGGGGCCGTTGCCGCCGGCGTCGGTCATGTCAAAAAGAGTAATACCCAGGTCACCTAGTGCGTTGGCCTTTTCCACCACATCGCGAGTGATCTCATACTTCCCCATGCGAAACACATAGGGTACATCTCCGACCGGAATCGGATTCGGTGGCGGGCCGTACCAAGAATTCGGCTGGTTATCCAGGTCGGGAGAATTCCCCGGGTGGCCGATCGTTACAAATTCGATCTCGAATTGCTGCTGCCCGTGTCCAAAAACGTCGGCCCAACCGTCACGACTTAAAGATTGGGTCAAGCCAACAAGAAAAATGACAGCGAGTGAGTGATGCAGCACGGCCATTCGGTTCCAAGTCGACCATGGGACCTTCCGAGATGGGTGCGAATTCCAGAATCTCATCGAACCAACCTTTCTGTATCCTGCAGCACGACCGCTAGCCGCGAGGGCAGCTTTTCCATGAGAGAAACGGGCCTGAAACGAGAGCGCATCTCAAGACTTCCGTCTCCCCCGTCGATGTCGCCCCTCACGCAAACTCTTCCCACAGAGGAGAGAAGTTCTGCCATGCGCTGACATCAATCGCGCTTCCATACCGAGTTGGTCGATATGGCTCGCAACCTGCGTCGATCGACTCCTTCGATAGTCACGAAAAAACACCATCATCACCCATATTTCGCGATCTTTGACGAGACGCACAAATGGACGATGGTGGTGTCATCATCAGCTGCTCCAATCGTGTTGAAGCTGCTCTTATTGTGGAACATTGGAATGTTCGCCGTCAACAAAACTAGGCTCGTCGACACACACCGCAGCGGGTAGGGATTTTCCCCACGCGACGAGATTGCCTGCTCCGACAGCCGTTCGTCATGGCAACCGCCCCCACCCGAGACAGAGGCTGCCGACCACGAGGCGCAGTATCCGCGCCGCTGTGCTGTTGCCGAAGCCGATGAATTGGCACCGACAGCTTCAAGAGCGAATTCGGGTTGTCGCGACACGACCGGACATGCGCTTACCGAAGGCGCGAGATGTTGATCCGAGCGAGACTGCGCGCCGAAGGCCGGTTTCAAGAGACATGAACGCGTGGGTCCAATCGTGTTTTCAGAGCTCGGTGCGACCGGCTTAAGAAAAACGAGTTGAAGGCCCGGTGACATCCGCTTTCCGGGGTTTCGCGACACCAGAATGAGCCCCGGAATCCAGCTCTAATAGCTGTCAACCGGCGGGCTTTGGTAGTTGGCGGAGGAATCCCGTCCGCGAGCAAAAAAGAGGTAGGCGAGCCGTTCTTTTCCATCGCGCCAAACAACCGGAGATAACCATCGAATCAGCAGCCCGTAGAGTATGGCAGCTACGGCTAGGAATAGGGTGATCTGGGTCAATTGTTCAGCGAAGGGCCGCAAATGCCACTGCGGGACGATCCAATAGGCAACCACGACTGCTGGAGCTGAGGCCAGCGACATCGCGATCAACGGTGCGCCGAAAATCGATCTGAGATGCGAGACCGTATTCTCGGCTGGTCGCACGGCCACTCCCACATCCACGATGGCAATCAAGGAGTAGAAGATTGCCACGGCGATTGCCAGCCCCGTAGCTCCACCGAGCCAAGTTCCAAGTATTGTTGCTGGGAAGAATACGGTTACCGAGAACACGCCCAGCCACATTCGCGTTCGAAATCTTCCTTGGGCTTGCAGCAGGCTTGCAGCTGGCCAGCTGATCGTACGGAGAGCCATGCCCAAGCACATGATCTGAATCAGGCCAATGGCGGGGTACCAGCGGCTTTCGAAAACCAGCCGGACGACCGGATCGGCGGTTCCGGCTAATGCCACACAGCAGGGCATCGCGAAAATCGCGACAACGCGGGCCGCTCGCACGAATGCCTTAATCTGTTTCTCTTCGTCTCGCGACAGGCTGCTCAGCGCCGGCAAGAGGACCTTGGAAAACTGAAAAGTCAGCAGCGTCATCGTGTGACGTGAGATCTTAAATGCGAAGAAGTAGAGTCCGACGACACTGACATCCTCGAACCGTCCCAATACGATGTAATCACCTTCTTCGATGAGCCAATAGAGAAAGGCGGCCGCCACGACCATCACACCGTCACCCAGCAGGTACCTCCATCTTCGTAGTTGCAGTGAAAAATGAATGGGGATTGGTGCCAATGCCCAGCATAGGCAAAGGTGGACGACGGAGACGATGAGCATTGCATAGGCAAAACTGAATGCACCGTAGCCAAGCCAGGCGAAAAGAATCTTGAGCACGGCATCAAGGAATATCTGGATGGTGCCGATGAAAGCGAGCGCCCGAAATCGCATGTCGATCTGAAGTCGAGCACGTGAGACCGCACCCGCCGCCCCGATCGGGAAAATGATCGCCATGATCGCAATCAACGCGGTCAGCTCCGACGGATCGTCGCAGCGATAGAACGTCGAGGCGAGTGGGGCAATGAGAATCGTTATGAGGCAGGCTGCGAGCCCGGTTCCCAACGACATCCAGAAGGCTGCGTTTGCCCAAACGCGAAATGAACGCTGGCGTTTAACGAGAACCTCCTGAAGGCCTGCCTGATGTAGAAGAGCCGCGAACGAATAAACTGTCAGAGCCAATCCATAAAGTCCGAAGTCCTCGCGTAACAACAGGCGGGCGAGCACCAATTGGGACGCGAGCAAAATGAACTTGGTCAGTAGCGCCTGAGCAGTCATCCATGCGGCTGCACGCGACGTGCGATCTACGAGAGATCCGGTCAGTTTTTGTTGAACTGCCATGGTGGCTGACTCAAGAACATGATTTGGCGAGATAACAGAAGGTGTGGTGTGGCGCTATGTCGAGTGCACATTGATTCGTTGGGGTTGGATTGATCGGTGGTTCACACCCAAGCAGCATCGCCTAACGGACAGGCGATTTTCTCTTCTTCCCTTGAGTCGCGTATTGCAGAGCTCCGATCACCTGCTCCATGTACGTATGAATATTGTGGCGGTGACGGATGATCCATTGCGAATGGGACTTCATTGAATTCAGTAATCCAGGCGTAATGAGTATCTCGTCCAGATGTTGAATCAATGTGTTCCGATCACCAACGGGCAACAGATAGCCGTTCTTGCCTGGTTCGACGAGGTCAATCTCACACCCGTCCGCTTCGGTAGCCAGAACGGGAAGACCGTGCGTCATCGCCTCGGAGATCGCGAGTCCTCCTAAACCAGGTAGGACGAAAATGTCGCCAACTTGAAAATAGGCTGCCACGCCTTCGATTACATGACCGACAAAAATCGCGTCAACGACTCCTTCACGCTGTGCAAACTCTTCGAGTGCTTTTCGATGATAACCGTCACCAACAATCATCAGCCGAAGATCGGAGTGCTTGCGGCGCAATGCCGCGTACGCGGCGATGAGATCTTCCAGCCGTTTGCTCCCCGTAAGAGCCCCGACGAATAGCAGGACTCGCTTCCCGTGCAATTGGTACCTGTCACGTATCTGTTCTGGTTCATTTGTTAGAGCGGAGATCTTCTCAAGGAGGCGGTCGGTATCAACGCAATTCACCGCTCGAAATTGTGCCTCGCTCGGATATCCCTGACGCTGAAAATACTCGAGTGCCAACGAACTGTATCCGAGCCATGCCGTTGCTCGACGTTCCAGCCATCTGTTCAGACCACGGAATGCCTTTTGCAGACGTGAGGTGGTACGCTGACCTCGCAACTCACCTAGTGTCCACCAAACCACCGGCGTGTGCGTTAGTGTCGAGTACAAATGAACGAGGAGGTTGTTCAGTAAGTTGCTGCCTCCTTCGGACAAGATGACATCAGGACGCTCGGCTGCGAGACGAAAGGGTAGAAAGGGACAAAGCGGGAGAGGCAAGGGTTCGCCACCGCGGCGAAAAACCAAACGGATGGTTGCCAATTGGTGATGTCGAAAACCATGTAGCTGAGTTCCGTTGATTACCTTCGTTCCGGGGAAGTCGGCGCCATGTAACGCCACGAAGTCGATACCAGGCCAGGCGGCTAGGCGGCGAAAAACCGGGGTCCTCCAGTGCTGAAGTACGCGGTAAGTGAGGACGACCTTCATTAGGACGTTTTCTTCCGGGATGGGGCGTCGGGTTCCGAACCGGGGATTATGGGTGACGATACGGCACTTAGTTTGGGTTCACACAACGGCCCATCCACCGTGGGAGCCCGAAGCATGCGGTCGTGAATTTCACGGTCGGGCTGCTCGAATCGCTGGCCGATCAGCCGAGCCGGCACGCCGCCGACGATTGCGTAAGGTTCAACGTCCTTCGTAACCACTGCGCCTGCTGCAACGATTGCGCCGCGTCCGATTCGTACACCGGCTTGGATGATTGCGCGATAGCCAATCCACACATCGTCTTCAATGACCGTTTTCTTCAACGGCGGACGGCCACTGAAGATCATTGGTTTACCCGCCACATCGAAACGGTGATCCATTCCAAGAATGACGACATGGGGAGCAAACATCACGTAACGGCCAATCGTGACGCCGGGGGCAACGTGACAGCCCCGATTCATGAAGCAGTGTGCGCCGATACGCACATCGCGTGAAATGTGACACGGCCAGATCATGTAGAAGGACTTATCCACATGCTGCAACCGTAACACCCACCGAATCCACCACATCTTTGTGCGGCGATACGCCCGACGCAATGCCGGAGTTCCTCGAAAACGGTCCCGTACGATCACTTCTGCAACAACCGTTAAATCCCGGAATACCAATCTCCCCTTCGCCACCGGTTGGGGAACTCTTCTCTATGCATCATATCTGATTGGTCGGCAGCTGGATTATCAGAATACACACGGCGGTGTCACCGTGCTTCACATCGATCATGGCCCGCACTGAAAAATCGGTGAAAAAGTCGATCGTCGGGTCCGCCATCGCGGGGCAACTAGGGTCTGGTAGACGTGTTGCTAAGAAGATATTCGGCAAGGATTCGGCTATTTTTTGCCCATTCGACGTTGTTGCTGAAAGAATGAACGAAGCAAATGGCCGGAGTCCTCGGCTAACACGCCGCTTGTCACCTGAGTCTGGTGGTTAAGTCGTGGGTCATGCAGCAGCTGGTAGAGCGAATGGACGGCCCCCGCTTTGGGATCTGCGGCACCATAAACTAGCCAGCGAATTCGAGCCTGGAGGATGGCGCCGGCACACATGGGGCATGGTTCCAGGGTGACATAAATGCGGCATTCTTCAAGGCGCCAGCTCTGGATTGCCGCTGCCGCTTGGGTGATGGCGATCATCTCGGCGTGCGCCGTCGGGTCCTGCAGCGTCTCTTTTTGGTTGTGTGCTGCGGCGATCACACGATCTTCGTGGACGATGATGGCTCCTACGGGAACCTCGTTTTCCGACAGAGCTTGCTCGGCCTCCGCCAAAGCCATTCGCATGAAACCCTCATCCATCGTCACGTCCTTCTGCACTGCTACCAGTCAAAATGTTGTTTTCTTGGCAAGAAATCCAGCGACCAACGGAAGCGACCCTTACCCGGGTGCGGAAGCACCCCGTTGGGTTGCGGCCCTGCCGCACTGCGAACAGTCCCCAACTACTGTGATGCCCCACTTCGTACCATGAATTGAATCGGTGTCGAGTAAACCTTGCGGTTGTCCTCGCGGCGAACTGCGACGGCCAATAACTCGATTGGACCCTCACCGATCGTTCGAGGATCGACCTGAAAGTCACCCTCATCCCGATTAATTCGTCCGAGACGCCGTCGGCCGTGGTAGAGATGAATTGACTTTGCTCCAGGTGATCTAACATGTAGTGTTGCCGACTGGTGGATAGTGACGGCCTCCGGGTGAAGGGTCCATTCGACGCTCCCACCGTGATTGTCGATCTGCACGGGGAGAATCAGCCGTCCCTGCGATTCGATTGGCGAATCCTCGATGGCGACGATTCGAAGTTCGTGGTGGCCGTCTGGCAGCCGGGCACTATCCAGCCGAATTGCTTCGTGGGGGCGAAACGAGGCATAGTACCGGCCATCCACGAAGAATTGGTACTCCCCCACGGGAGCAGGCCCTTCTGTCTCCGGATGCAGTTCGACCAAGCCCTGAATGGATTGTCCTGGGTGCAAACCATCGACCAAAACCTGGGGTGGACGTGCCCAAGGGCTACACAGGGGATCACCAACGATCAACAGTTGATATGGGCAAGCCACCGCCTGATAGAGGGCCTCAGCCATTGTGGTGCCCTGACGATAATGGACCATCCACCAGGGTACAGGGAATTTCGGCTGCAGGGCAAAGGGTTCCACAACCGTTCCGGTTGCACCCGCGGCGCCCTGTTTGAGAAAATCGGTCAGTGGCGTCTGCGTGGCTCCGCTCTTTAGAACTCCGCCAAAACTGGTGAGGTTGTCGAAGACCGCTCCTGGCTGAAGATGACTTGCTGATTGTTCCCACCGCACCTCCGACCTTCCCGTGATGATCCCTAGGACGTCGGATTTTCGACGAGGAAGAACACCGGATTCAATTGCGCTGCGGGCACCCAGTTGATTCAGTGCGGTCTTGACCTGGGGAAAGCCGTCGTGGCGTGTCTCGGAGCGGACCTCGCCATCGACACGCATCATATAGAACGTGCCCTCCGGTTGCGTACTGTCCGCCAGCGTGCTTCGCTGAAGGTAGCGGATCACCTCGTCCAGCGTGTTTCCGCGGCCATCCGTGTATCCTAACATGACGGACAGGTAATAATGCTCTCCCCCCACCCTTGTGCGTTGTCCTTGCTGCCGCCAGCCGTACTGGTTGCGAAAGCCCTGCGTGCGCGGGCCAAAAAAGAGATTACTAGACGGTTGTTCAAAAGAAAATGCGTACGAGATCTGCCGCGCATTGACACGCTCATGGTGGAAAGTCAGTCCTGTCAAGGATCCGACAGCCGCCCCGGATTTATCCGCCAGCGGAACCCGACCATCCGCGGAGAAATCCACGGCGTAAGGATACCCGCTTGAGTAAACGATGTAGTCGATCTGGTTGTGGAGATGTCTTCTGGCAACTTCGTTCAGGATTGGCCCCAGAATGGAGTTGCGAAATGTCTCCACATCGACGGTGTCGCGGGAACCGGACCAGGGTAGGTGGTATACATTACTTGGATGAATCTGCCGAAGTCTGCAAAAGTGGTTGGCGATCGTAAGCGAGTCGAGGCTTTTGGGATTAACGACAACGAATACGTTCTCGGGACCTCCACCGGCGGATGCGATTGGTGCGGACAGGACGAGGGCAATTGAAAAGAACGCGACCAGCCGACGAAAAGATCGCATGCAAACATCCGTCCGACGGCCGTGAACAAACGGATGGTCCTGCTGCTGCCAAGAGTTCAAAAGCTTGCTTCCTGTGAGTTGACGTCCGCGGCCGGTCATGTACCATCCCCGCGGACGATGAGGGTCGCGGTTTGCTTTCAGGAATAAGCAGATACTCAGGTTGAATCGCACTTCCTCGGTCGTTCCCCCTGCCTCGGTCGGGCGCACGATGGTGCGGGAAGGCAACTCTAAAGGTTATCGATACGTCTCGATCAAAGATATGGTTCACAAATGCGGCGTCGGGCAAGCGTACACTGTGACGTTCACGGGGGCGAATCGCGTCTGGGGATGTGCGAGACATTGTCCGGCGGCCAAAGAGAGCGGGTCAAATGTACGCCATCCGGCGCCCCCCGCACTTCGACTTAGAGGCCCCAAAACCCATCCAACTCATTCGACCAGAATAGGGCATGCGCGGCTGTGCCATTATGATAAACTAGAATTTTTGTGGCCTTCCGATCTTTTGCATGATTCGCCCCTTCCTTCGTATTGCCGGGACGATCAGTATGGTTCTGTTTGTCGTCATTTCCGTATTCATCGCCTTTGGTGTGGCTATTCTGTGGCGTCCGGCGAGTGTTCTCGCACTGGCTTTCTGCGTGTATCCATTCGAACAATGGGCCCAGGCTAACTCAGTTTTTTTTCAGCAGCACTCGGCGGCAATGAATTATGGGACCGGGGTCTTGGCTCTTTTGGCCTTGGCTGTTGTAATTCTTCGCGGTAGGAATCCTCTTAACCCAGTCACCGGGGCCACATGGTGCTGGCTTGCGCTGTACGTCTATGCGGCTGTAAGTTGTGTTTGGGCGGCGAATCGAGAACTATCGGTTTTTCTCTTTAAATACCATCTTCCCTACATGGTGACGATGGTGGGTATCCTACCGCTCATCGTTCAAGATTTCCGTGACGTCCGATATGCACTCAAGCTCACGCTTTTTGCCGGCACATTTGTTCTGCTACTGCTTTTCTTTGGCACACGCGTCCACGAGTGGGGACGTACGATTGTCGTTGAAGAAGGGGCGGGTGTTGTAGATCGAGTTGGGGGACATAACACTCGCATGACGCCTCTCATGGTGGCCAGCATGGCGGGACAGATTTTGTTGATCGCAGTATTGATGAATTTTGTTGGCATTGGTCGGCTTTGGCAGGTGTTGCGGTGGGGGATCGGATTTGTCGCCTTGGCACTAATCTTCCGATCTCAGTCACGAGGTCAGTTGATTGCCGCGACGATGGCCGTCATCGCTCTGGTCCCGTATAGCCGTGGGAGTAAGAAGATCACCGGCCCGGTGATGGCATTCGCAACCATCGTTTTGGTCATTGCGCTTGCCGTACTGGCGTACAACGCCTTCGAGTCCGGCGGAAAACGCTGGAGCATGGAAACGATGGAGCAGGAATTCCAAGCGACAAGGCTCCAGTATTCCACACAGCTCCTGTCCTACTGGTTTTCGAAGGGCCCGCTCTATTGGCTCTTCGGTGTTGGCAGTTCCACATCTTTTGAAATCATGGGAGTGTATTGCCACATCGTAATTGTCGAGATACTTTGCGAGTTGGGATTCGTGTCCTTTTGTGTGTTTTTGGCATATCTGATATTTGTTGCGAGAGACGGTCTTCGTTTGTTGAGAGTCTGTCGGTCATCAATTGTGGACCGCGGTGTTGCAGCGACGGTAGTGGCGATCTTCTTATTCCAGTTCATTCTGACGTTTAAGGAAGGGTCGTTTCTAACCCATACGTTTACGCTGGGTTGGGGGCTCATCCTTTCGCGGGCTGCGGCATTGAAGTTGGCAGAACATCGGCGGGAAAACTTGAAGGCAGTTCAGCAATGGTATATGCGATACTTGTCGCCTGACGTTTCTGGGGTACCGGGCCACGTGGCTCGTCCGTCCTACTAGAGAGCAAAAAAAATCCGTGAGCAGACGTCCCATGGTCAACGGCGCTTCCCACGATGTGAGGGGTCTTTTCAGGACAGCTTCCGCATGAGTTGACTCGTTTTTGCAGGGCTGACAGCACGTTTATTGCTATGAATTACGCAGGATTGATGTGTCATCTGGACGGACCCTGATGATCTCTTAGCTATTGCATCAAGGAACTCTGCATTGATTCAGGCGGATCTCGACCGAGCACAATCCGTGATTGACGTAAGACAAGAGTTGCACAGGTGACGGGTTCTCTCATCGAAAGCGCACGTGTCGCATACGCACTCGGATTGCCAAATGTTGCTAGGGTCTTGGGTTACCGCTTGGGTGTGAAGTCCGGCACTAGCCCTGTCTGTCGATTACGTGCTCCTGCCCCGATCGGACCCTTCTTCGGCGACTCGAAATTGTCGCCGCTGCCGGTGACGCCGATCGACAATTGGCAAACATCAGCATGGCTCTTCGGCCGATGGCGGATTGCGATTAACGACGGTCCGCCGGATTGGTTCACCAATCCTCTGACAGGCCAGCGGATCGACTCACCCGACCGCCCTTGGTATCGAATTCCCGATTTTGATCCATCCGTGGGCGATATCAAGCTGATCTGGGAGTTTTCACGGATGGACTGGGTGCTGGCGTTTGCCCAGCACGTGCGGAATGGAGATCATGGGGCACTCGAGAGGATGAATACTTGGTTGACCGATTGGTGTGCTCGGAATAGCCCCTATCGGGGGCCGAATTGGAAGTGCGGCCAGGAGGCTTCGATTCGCGTGCTGCATTTGGCGTGTGCGGCGCTCATGTTGGGACAGGTGTGGAGACCGAAATCGGGGCTGCAGGAGTTGGTGCGAGTTCATCTGCGAAGGATTGTCCCGACGGTGCATTACGCCATGGCGCAAGACAACAATCATGGTACCTCCGAGGCGGCAGCGCTTTTTGTTGGCGGAAGTTGGCTGGCGACGCAGGGGGGGGCAGATGGAAAGCGTTGGCAGAAGATCGGACGTCGCTGGCTGGAAAATCGGGCCGCCCGGTTGATTGGCCACCAGGGAACGTTCAGTCAATACTCGCTGAATTACCAACGAGTGATGCTCGACACGTTTTCTTTCGTCGAGGTATGGCGGCGACAGCTAAATCTGCCAGACTTCTCGGATCGGTGGCGTTCCCGAGCGATTGCGGCGGCCGAATGGCTAAGGCATATGGTCAACCCGGTCAATGGCGATGGACCGAATGTGGGCGCAAACGACGGGGCGCGACTATTTCCGTTGACGAGTACGGCCTTTCGCGATTTCCGGCCCACGGTCCAGCTGTCGATGGCGGTTTTCGCCAAACAGTGTGCTTATTCACCAAACGGTTTGTGGAATCATTCGCTGGATTGGCTCGGCGTACCCGTTCCGCGCGACATGGCGCCAGGACCGGGCCATTATGTCGCGGATGACGGCGGATTCGCCGTTCTAAGGCGGGGGCGGGCCATGGTAATGCTGCGATACCCTCGCTTTCGTTTTCGCCCCAGCCAGGCGGATGCTCTCCATGTTGATCTATGGGTCGGAGGGGAGAATCTACTGAGAGATGGTGGCTCGTACAGTTACAACGCGGAATCAAAATGGATGGACTATTTTGGTGGCACGGCCAGTCACAACACCGTACAGTTTGACGGCCGGAATCAAATGCCGCGTTTGGGGCGGTTTCTTCTCGGAAGCTGGCTTCGCACAACGCATTTTGAAACGCTGCAGGACGGTCCGGAGTCGACCTGTTTTGCCGCTGGGTATCGCGATTGCGAACAGGCGCACCACCGTCGAAAGATCGTGCTCCAGAACTCACTTCTCCGAGTTGTGGACCAGGTTGATGGGTTTCGGGACAACTGTGTCGTGCGGTGGCGGCTCTGCCCGAAGTCTTGGAGCATTGCGACGGACGAGCGAAAGGTCCAGGTCGTCCATGGTCCCTGGCATCTGGCAATTGAAGCCGATGTTCCAATCAGTCGTGCCTCACTTGTTGAAGGATGGGAGTCTCGGCATTACCTTGACCGGAGTCTGCTTCCCGTGCTCGAAATCGAAACCCGTAAGCCCTGTCGTATTGTGTCCGAATACAGATGGTCTGACTGACTCCGAAGAAAGACTGCGTTTGGGTCCACAGGTGTCATTTGTTCAGCTTCAACGTAGTCCGTTGCGCAGAGAGACGACAACGCTTCCCTGAAATTCGATGGCCAAGCTAGACCGGGCGACGCCATTTCCTCCGTCAAACGCTGAGCCTGATTGTAAGTATGAGTTCCTTCGTTTCACAATGTCAGTTAATCACAGACCTTATCCGCAGCATCTATGGGGAAGGTGTCATTCCGCTGCACCGGCCGGTGTTCCAAGGGAATGAGAAACAGTATCTGACTGACTGTATTGAGTCGAACTTTGTGTCTTCGGTTGGTGAGCGGGTGACCGACTTTGAGCAGCAGCTTGCCACCTTTACAGGCGCACCCTACGCCATTGCCACGGTAAACGGGACAGCAGCCCTGCACGTTGCGCTCCAACTTGCCGGAGTGGAACCCGGCCAGGAAGTGGTTACTCAAGCCCTTACGTTCGTTGCGACCTGCAACGCCGTGAAGTACACGGGGGCCCAGCCCGTATTCGTCGACGTAGATCGCGATACGATGGGCATGAGCCCGACAGCGCTGCGGCAGTTCCTAGGGGACTTCGTCGAAATCCAAGGAGAGGGAGCCTACAATAGGACCACCGGGCGGCGCATTGCAGCGTGCCTGCCGATGCATACGTTCGGTTTGCCATGCCGCATTGAGGAAATCGTGAAGATCTGCCAAGATTACCGAATTCCGGTTGTGGAGGATTCGGCAGAGTCACTTGGCAGTTCTGTGTGTGGGTGCCACACCGGAACTTTTGGCGCGATGGCGACCTTGAGTTTCAACGGAAATAAAGTGATTACGACCGGCGGGGGTGGGGCGATCCTGACCGGTGACGCTGAGTTGGCCAGGCGCGCCAAACACATAACGACGACCGCCAAGGTTCCACATCCGTATGAGTTTGTGCATGATCAGGTCGGATACAATTATCGATTACCTAACTTGAACGCTGCGCTCGGTTGCGCACAAATGGAGCGGCTTGGGGAGTTTCTCAAGATCAAAGCGGCTGTTGCACGGGAGTATTCAGATTTCTTCGACGGACTTGGGATACCTTTTGCCCGTGCACGTGAGGGTGCAGTTTCCAACCACTGGCTCAATGCGATTATTTTGACATCGTCGGATCAGCGAGAAGCACTGCTGGAGTTTACGAACGGGCAAGGAGTTATGACGCGACCGATTTGGCGATTGATGACCCACCTGGAAATGTTTCGCCAATGCCAGCATGACGGCCTCGCCGAATCTCGCTGGCTCGAGGAACGGGTTGTGAACCTTCCCTCCAGTGTGCCCGATCGGATTCCGGCAAATTGGCGTTCCCAGAATGGATGGAATCGATGAATGTACTGGAACTGGTCGGGCGAACCACGCCATTGTTCGAGGTGGATGTAGCCGCTCACGCGGAGGAGTTGGGTGGACTTGTCTCGGCCGGTCGTTTTCTTGTGATTGGCGGCGCCGGTTCCATTGGCCAAGCGGTGACGCGCGAGATTTTCAAACGTCATCCGCGAGCCTTGCATGTGGTGGACATCAGCGAAAATAACCTCGTCGAACTCGTGCGGGATATTCGCAGCACACTCGGGTACATCAAGGGCGATTTCCGGACGTTTGCCATCGACTGCGGCGCGCGCGAGTTTGAAGCGTTAATGCATGCCGAAGATGCCTATGACTACGTATTGAATTTGTCGGCGCTGAAGCACGTAAGGAGTGAAAAGGATCCTTTTACCCTGATGCGCATGATTCAGGTGAATGTGTTCAATACGGTCAAAACCTTCGAAATGGCTCATGCGAAGGGGGCACGTAAGTATTTCTGTGTATCTACCGATAAGGCAGCCAATCCGGTGAATATGATGGGGGCGAGCAAGCGTATCATGGAGATGTTCTTGATGCGCTGCAGCGAAAGCCTTCCGGTTTCCGCTGCTCGCTTCGCCAATGTGGCTTTCTCTGACGGCTCGCTATTGCACGGATTCAATCAGCGTTTTGCCAAGCGGCAGCCCATATCGGCTCCGAATGACGTGCAGCGGTATTTCATGACCCCTCAGGAATCTGCTGAGTTGTGTCTGATGTCCTGCTTGTTGGGTGAGAATCGTGATATTCTTTTCCCCAAAGCGAGTGATCAGCTACAGTTGACCACCTTTTCAGAGATTGCCGTACGCTATGTTCAAGCGCTGGGGTTTGAGCCTTGCGTGTGCTCCAGCGAAGACGAGGCACGACAAGGCGTTGCAGATCTAATTCAGCGCAAACAATGGCCATGCTATTTTTTTTCGAGTGATACGACGGGGGAAAAAGAATACGAAGAGTTTTATACGAATCGTGACAACCTTGATATGGATCGCTACGAGAATATCGGCGTCATTAAGAATGAATTGACTTACGATACGGTCAAGTTGGACCACTTCACGCGAACGGTGGCAGCAATCCGCTCCCAAGCTACGTGGTCAAAAGAGCCGATTATCGACTTATTTCATTGGATGCTGCCAGGTTTCGGCCACCGAGAGACAGGTAAATACCTCGATGCCAGGATGTAGACGATGCAAAGACTGTGTGACATTCTCTTCTCGGGCCTGGCTCTTCTTGTTCTGTCCCCTTTATTGATTCTGGTGGTGTTCGTTCTCCGTTTTACGGGAGAGGGTGAGGTTCTCTTCTTGCAGCCGCGAATTGGGAAAAATGGCAAAACATTTCGCGTTTTCAAATTCGTGACGATGCTCAAGGATAGCCCCCATATTGGTTCAGGGACTGTAACGCTCCCCAATGACCCTCGTGTCCTGCCTGTCGGGCGAATCTTGCGAAAGGCCAAACTCAACGAACTTCCGCAACTGCTCAATGTGTTGAAGGGTGATATGAGCGTCATCGGCCCTCGGCCGCAGACGCAGCGTTGTTTCGACGCCTTTTCTGCCGAGGCTCAAGCGAAAATTACGAAGGTCCGTCCCGGGCTCTCCGGATTGGGCTCAATCGTCTTTCGCGATGAAGAAGAGATGATGCACGGTCAGGCGGACCCAAACGAGTTCTACGACCGCGTCATCATGCAATACAAGGGGCAACTAGAAGCGTGGTACGTCGATCATCAGAATTTGGGAACGTATCTCCTCCTCATTCTCATCACAATCTGGGTGATTGTCGTTCCCCGGTCGAGCATCGTTTGGCGATGCTTTCCTTCATTGCCCACGCCGCCCACAGAACTTGTGCCTTTTTTTTCCCCTACATTTTCGGACTGATATCCGAATTTGCCGGGCACTGGACGTCAAGATTCGATTGTCGTGTCGCCACGCTCGACACGATTTTTGCATACTCATTCATCTCGTTCCCATGATGGATGAACGATCGTGTCTGGGAAAACCCGCATCGTAAATAGAACTGGTTCGACAATCGGTCGGACGCGGAAGTCACCACCTTGTAACGGCTGACTCCGCGGGAAACGAACCACTGTTCCAACGCAGTCACGAGCATTCTGCCAACGCCCTGTCCTTGGTGGGATGAATCGACTGCAATTGCCAGTAATTCGGCCTCGACACAATCGACGGTTGCGTTGTCCGGAAGGGCGCGGCTTTTCCCCGTGTACCGAATGGTTTCCCAGATTCTCGCCAGGTCCGTAGGCCGCGATAAGGACGGCACCGCTCTCGCGAACAATTGCAGGCCATAGCGGGGCAGGACCCACCGATACATCATCTTGGTCGAAGTCGTTCCTGCGACAAAGCCCAACACTCCGCTTGTCGCAACGTCGCAAAGCACGATGGAATTGGGGGCGCTATGGATCGCTTGATACAACGAGGAAAGAAAAGGCAATCCGAGTGAAGAGAGAAATCCAGTTTGAATGCCATCCCGGTGCAGTTGAGCGACAGCGCGCCCGTGGTTGTTCTGGAGTTCTGTAATCACGGGTTGTGCAGCCTCTGTAACGTGTCCAGATATCGTGCAGCTAACGCCCTTCGGTCGAAATGTTCACGTGCATAGCGATAGCCATTTTCACCATGTTCGGCGACGAGACGAGGATCTTGGAGGTACTTCAGAACCTGGGTCCGGAAAGCCTCCGCGTCGCCCGGTTCGATGAATAGACCACACCGTGCATTTTCGATGAGTTCACGTGAAGCTCCGTCAATTGCCATCAGAATGGGCTTGCGACAACTCATGTAATCGAAAGTCTTGTTGGAATAGACAGTTCGAAAGGTGTCACACTTCTTGAGCACAGCTGTTCCCGCGTCGGCAGCCAAGATGTATTGGAAAACATCTGACTTTGAGACGGCAGCGAGGAAGCTGATGTTGTGCAAGTCGCGCCGGGCCACCTCTGACTCTAACTTCGGTTTCTCCATGCCCTCACCGATGCAGAGGAAGAAGGCACGCGTGTCTTGTAGTAGCTGGGCAGCGTCGACAAGTTGCATCAAGTCGTTTGCCACGCCGTGAGCACCTACGTAGATGATTACGAATTTGCCTTCGAGTCCATGTTGTCGACGGAATGTTGTGCGATCGTAGTCACTTGATATGTTCTCGACGAAAGAGAAATCTGCGGCATTCGGTATCATCATTACTTTTTGGGCCGGGACTTCCTTGATGTCAATCAGGATTCGGCGAAATGCTGGCGTTAGTGTATTGATCAGATCTGCTCTTCGGTAAATCCATTTTTCAAGCCATTGAGCCAGCCGGATCAAGACGGGATGCGTTAGTACACCAGTATCTATGGCTGATTCGGGCCACAAATCGCGGATCTCGAAGACCAGTTTCGCTCGCTTGACTGTCGCGAGGATGTATCCCGTAATGCCAACAAATAGCGGTGGGGATGTGACAACCACAACATCGTATTTTCCTCTCACCGCGAACACGCCGCACAATGCACTTGAGAAGACAAACGAAAAATACGCCCAGAGTCTTCCCAGGAAATTCGAGTTGTACGCTTGGGAGACATGGCATCGGTAAACCGTCCGTCCGTGCGACAGCGACTCTCTCACGATGAATTTCTTGCGATATTTCGGCGACTTCTTTCCTGTCGTGTAGTGGACCATTCCGGCAATCACTGTGACGCGATGGCCTTGCTCACTCCATAAACGCGTCATCTCGTTGAATCGCGATCCTCCGCCTTCATTCGCACCGAGGAAATACTGATGAATCAGCAGGATTTTCATGGGGTCTTTCGAGGAGTGCGAGCGCCGTGCTCGATGGTATCGAGTTGAGCGGCAATCTGCTGGATTTGACGTCTAATCTCCAACGCCTGGGTTCGATCGGCAGATGCTAAGGCACTCTGATACCACTTCTTCGCCCGCTCGAGGGCATATCGCTCCGTCTCCTTCGCCAGTGATAATGGGACCTCCAGTTCTTGCCAGGCGCGCGCGAGATCCATGGCGGATTTGGCATCCAACGTCTGATTGCCATTCGCCTTCTCCAACGCTCGCTCTAAACCTTGGACAACCAATCGCCGCAATGCTTGGCCATCGTTGATCTCGTAGGAGTTTAGTAGAGGATCGAGTGCTCCTAGCGCGGTGGCAACGTCTCCAGATTCCATCCCGTGATTTATCGCTGCACGTAGTAACACGTAATAACGAATCGGATCGTGTTGGGCGGAGACCGACTTCTCCAGAAACCGACGCGCATATTCCTGCTTCGTCAGTGATTGGTTCAGCTCGCTACGCAACTCGAGCTGGACATCCCTCAGAACGCCTGTCTGGGCAGCGGGATCGGGAATCGACCACCGAGGCCGCTCCGACGGCGATCCGGGGGCAGCGGCGGGAGAGGAGTCGTCGGTGGAGGCGATATCGTCGCTTGGCTTGGTGGCGGCCGTCGAGGTAGGATCAACCGGTCGGGCAGAATCTGCGGGAGAAGTGGCATCCGATCGCTCCACCGACTCATCCAGAGCGGCGGTGCTGTCTGCCGAGCGGATGGTGGACCTGGAGGCAGTGTCGGGTATGGACAATATGTCCGATGGAGTTGGCTCGCGCACAGGCGCATCGAGTTCGGTTGCCTCCGACGTCATTACGTCTCGCCGTTCAAAGAATCCCACCAACTGCTGGGTCGAGAATCCGTGTAGTTCGGCCTGCTGAAAATACTCCTGCGCACGCGTCTCATCGCCCTCCTGATCCAGGGTCAACACGCATCCGATCATCCGCCAGGCCGTGGGAAGTGCATCGGCAAACCGCCATTCGACCAATGCAATCGCAACGTCGATCGGAATCTCGGATCGCCGCAGATCGAACGGTCGTTCCTCACCGCTGGCGGCCTGCAACACCACACTGGTCGGCATCACAGCCGATACCGTGACCGGCTGCTCTCGATAATTGAGCGTTACACCCGCGACCAGCCTGGAATGGGCCTCGTCGACGGCCTGCCAGAACCGTTGGATGAGGAAGAGTACGTTTTCGGCCTGGGCCACCGTCATCCGATCGATTTCCAGTATCCGCAGCGGCTGGTTCGGTCGAGCTTCTGCCTTTTGAAACTCCTCGAGCACCGCCTCGGCAGCCGGAAGATCGCGTCGCGAGACTAACAGCAGGAACGATCGTAACGGATCCGACTCGGCGAACTGCGGAGGTTTTCTACTAGTCCGGTCCGGAGTGTCCCAGACTGCGGCAGCCGGCGGCTCAACGGACGTCACAGGGGGCTCGCTGGGAGGTGTCGAGCCCAGATTGGGGACTGCCGCCGGGTTACCGATAGCGTCGCCTGAGGGGGCGTTGGGGAGCTTCTGGTCGGGAGGCTGCAAGTCGCTGGGTTCGGTGTCGCTCCTCGGGGGCTCCCCCGCCGCTTCGGCATCGACCGTCTGTTCGGCTGGATCCGTCCATCGGTGCTGCCACTGGATTAATCCGTACCCAGCCGCGGCTGCAATCAGCGGGATCAGCACGACGGCCGCGATCAGGCGTCGCCGCCGCCTCTGCCGCGCACTGCGGCCCGGTGGTCGAAGCTCGAGACTGCTGGAGGGCGTGACCTGCGGCAGTTCCGGTGCGGGGGTCCGTTCTTTCTTGGCGGGGGCCGGGGGAGCCTGCGGGCTGTAGGCCGTCCGCAAGCGCTCGTCATACGCGGCCTTCTTTTCCGCATGGAGCAGACAGACCTTGGCCGCAGCCACCTCGTTCAGCAGCTGCTGGGAGACGTCGGAATCCTGCCCGTGTTGAAACGTCCGCAGATGAGCCATCTGGCGGTCCGCCGCCGTGATGATCACGTCCGGATCCGCCTCGAACAGCTCAATCCCGAGCAGCCGATAGTGGTTCGGTGGCCGCGCAGGATCGCGGATTCCTAGCCACTGATGATAAGGATCAAACGTCACGGACACCCGTGCAAACTAGAGGCCGTTACCAAGTCAGGAGCCTCGCCCTCCTGAATGATGGTTTTTGATATGTGTTCTAATACGACGTGTCAGAAAGCTGATAGTTGACCTGCGTCGGTACCGTCAGCGTCTGCCACTTGGAACCCATTCGCGGGTGACGTGCCTGCTGATTGCTGACCGACAGCAGCTGATTGTAGACCCACGGATCGATCTCTTCGCTGAGGAAGATGGCGTGTGAGTCGCAGAAGACCGCATTCACTCCGCCGGAGTGATTACTCGAAGGCCGCGCAAAACTCTCCAGCAGATTCGAATTCGCGGTGATGATCTCGGTATCCAGCACGGCGCGAGCTCGACGGCTGTTGATTGCGTATTGCCGCTCTGCCTGAGGGTTGTCCGTGTCGGGCAGCCATTGCTCGGTCTGCCGCGTCCAAACCATTCCGTGCAAGCCTTCTTCCAGTTCCAGGTTCTTGAGCGGAGAGTTAACAAGTGTCATCCACGCCACGGCGTTGAGGTTTTCAGATACCAGCAACGTGTTCGTCGCACCGTCGTTCTTCGCGAGATTACCGAGATTCACGGTGACCGGCGCCCGATTCCCGCACTGGAAATGACCGACGCCATTGGCCGCCAGATCATAGTCCCAGTAAACCGCGTCTTCGGCAAAGTGGCGGTCCCAGATCCCGCAGTTCATGACATAGCTCAGACGAAACGGAATCTCGGTCGACGGAGGATCGCTCGGACAGGTGGCAATCTCCAACTCGATCGGAACTGCGCTTGCGTTGTCGATGTTGTGATAGGCACCTTGCAGGATGTTGTCGTACACGTTGCCCTGTTCCAGGTACGGAAGCAGCTTCACCATCCACGGGATCTGTACGTTTTGTCCGCCGGACGCCAGCTTCATCCACGACACCCTTCCCGGGAACGCTCCCTTATCCGTTTCATGCTGCACCATCGCTTGTCCAATTCCTCGGACGTTGTTCAGACACTGCGCTCGACGACCGGATTCACGAGCATAGTTGACGGCGGGAACGAGCAGGCCGACCAGCACGCCAATGATGGCAATCACGACGAGCAACTCGATCAGGGTGAAGCCAGTTCGGGTTCTTGAAATCATGACAATGTCCTCGGATTATTCTCTGCGCAGTTCCCTGCCCCCGGGCTGCGACGGAACTCGGTACCCGCTTCCCAGAGTATCCTACAAAGTCGCCAGCATGTCGAGTCGGACGCGGTTTCTGATGCTGCCGAGGGGGCGGGAGGCCGGCGACGCCGTGCAGGATTCTCGGCAGTGAATTCGGCTAAGATCGAAACGGAAAACGTAGCTGAAGTCGTGAGACTTCGGAAGATTCGGCGCCGTCATCCGAATTCTCACGAATCCGGCTACCAAGGATCTGGGAGCCGCAAGCCTTCACGGCGGTGGGATCCGGTGGAAGCACAGATGCAACGGAGAAAACGGATCTCCACCGATCAATCGGTGCCCATCCGCATCATCCGTCCACTCCGTGGTTTCGTCTTTCACTTGGATTCCGTCTTGACGGAAACCAGGCTATCTTTCGACGTGAAACTGCCGTCCCCATCAAGCCGTGTCACCGATTCCGGACGCGCGGCCAGCAGACTGATGCGCGTGACATTTTCGAGTTGTTCGAACGGAATGAGCGGCGGGCCACCCTCGGAAACCCGCTGAATGAACCGACGACACTCCTCCGCGTGTCCCTTGTCCTGACTCCAGGTCTTAAACTGGCGGAAGTTCGACCAGCCATAGCCGCGCAGCACGCGGAAGTTGTCCAACTCCAACACCTTGCCGTCGGCGAATACTGTGAGCCGTTCTTTGGGGAACGATCGATGTCCGTTGGCGAAATAGTGAAGCGACCCGATCGAGCCGTCGGCGAATCTCAGCGAGATCGTCGTGCAGTCGTCCTGGCGATTGGCGGTTGCTGGGTCTCTCGCATCGTCCGCGTGTACGCCGATCACCAGCTGGCCCGCCAGGAAACTCATCAGATCAATCCAGTGGCAGCCTTCGCCAACGATGCGTCCGCCCCCGACGAGTGGATCCTGCGTCCAATGATCCGGCGGAATGAAGCCCGCGTTGACGACCATGGACATGCACAAGGGCCCGGTTCGGCCGCGCAGAAGTTGTGCTGCCTTTTCGACGTGAGGCGCGAAGCGGCGATTGAAGCCAACCATGAGTTGCAGCCCGTCACTTCGCTCGTACGCTTCACCGACCTGCTGGAGTCCTTCTTCGTCGATCGCTAGCGGCTTCTCGACGAACACGTGCTTTCCGGCGTCCAACGCCTCGACGACCATCCGGGCGTGCAAGTTGTGTCGAGTGGTGATGAACACCGTGTTAATTCGGTCGTTGTTCAAGAGTTCTCGATAATCACTCGCGCTGGATCGGAACCCGAACTTCCGCGCCGCGTGAGCTGCCGTGACGCCACCGGCGCTGGCGATCGATTCGAGCCTGGCGCCCGTTTTCGCAATCGCCGGCAACAGCACACCCTTGCTGAACCCCCCCGCGCCGATCATGCCCACCACGACGGAGGATTGCGCGGACGAAGTTCGCACCTCGTTTTGCGGCGGTCGTTGAATGACGGCAAGGCGCGCGGCCGGCGTGGTCGGATACTGGAGAATAACGCCCAGTTGCGTCTCGCCGCTGGAGAGCAGTTGATAGGCCTGTTCGGCTTCGGAATGGGGCACTCGATGCGAGATCAGTCGCTTCACATCCAATCGACCTTGGGCGATCAGGTCGAGAACCGCTTCGATGTTTCGTTGTTCGGTCCAGCGCACGAACGGCAGTGGATAATCGATGCCCTGCTGCTCGTATCGCGAGTCATAGCGACCGGGGCCGTACGAACAGGAGACTTGGAACGTCAGCTCCTTCTCATAGAACTCCGCCCGGTTCAGTTCCAAGTTGCAGACACCGACCAGCACAATTCGCCCGCGCTTGCGACACATCTGAGCGGATTGGCTGACAATCGTGTCATTCTTCGCGCTCGCGGTGATCAAAACCCCGTCGACTCCGTGGCCTCCCGTCAACGCCAACGCCGCGGCGACCGGATTGGTTCCTTCGGACGGATTGAGGACCTGGGCGCCGAAGTCGGCAGCCATTTGCAAACGGTCTGCGTCGAGGTCGATTCCAATGGTTTTCACGCCCGAGGCGACCAACATTTGGACGGTCATCAGGCCGACCAGGCCCAGGCCAAAGACGACGACCTGCTCCCCCAGTTCCGGTCGCAGCAACCGAATGCCCTGCAACGCAATCGATCCCAGCACGGCAAACGATGCCTCTTCGTCACTCACGAAGTCCGGGATCCGGGCCGAGAGGTGCACCGGGACCTTCACGATTTCGGCGTGCTGCCCGTTGCTGGCCACCCGATCGCCTACCGAGTAGCCCGTTACCGCTTCGCCGATTTCGAGGACCGTACCCGCGCTGCAGTAGCCCAGCGGTAGTGGTTCGTCGAGCTTCGAAAACACCGCTTGAAGCGTCGGGACCAAGCCATCGGCCTTGATCTTGTTGAGGACTTGCTTGACGCGATCCGGATTCTGACGTGCCTTACTGACCAGGCTTGCCTTGCCGAATTCGACCAATGACCGTTCGGTGCCGGCGGAGATCAGACTTGCACGATTCTGAACCAGTAGATGCCCGCGAGACACCTTGGGACACGGAATCTCCATCAGCTCGAGTACACCACTGCGCAGATTCTGGACAACCTGTTTCATGACCCTGCCCTAACGCCAGATTCCGCGCGTGTCGACGACGACTTTTTCCTGCAGGATGCGGCGGGGGATGTTGCGGAACTGTCGGTGATCGGTCAATAGCACGAGAATGTGGCACTGGCTGAGCACATCGGTCAGCTCGTGCAGAGGAAACTCGTCGAACCGCGCTGGATTCACGTGGGGATCGCAAGCCAGGATCTCACCCACTTGCCGCTCGTTCAGTTCGCGAACGATTTCCAGCGAGGGGCTTTCGCGCAGGTCGTCGACGTCGGCCTTGTAGGTAAGGCCCAGGCAGCCGATCTTGGGTGCCGCAAAATCGCGAGCCAGCTGAGCAATGTGCTCCACCACGTAATGCGGTTTCGAGTCGTTTACTTCGCGCGCCGTGCGGATCAGCGGCGTGTGTTGCGGATCGGAGTGCACCAGGAACCAGGGGTCGACACTGATGCAGTGGCCGCCGACGCCAGGGCCGGGCGAGAGGATATTCACGCGCGGATGGCGATTGGCCAACTCGATAATCTCCCAAGGATCGATTCCCAGGCGATCGGCCAGAATCGAAAGTTCGTTTGCGAAAGCGATATTCACATCCCGATAGCTGTTTTCGACCAGCTTCGTGACTTCGGCTGCCAGGGCACTCGTCGCGAGGACCTGGCCGTTGACGAACGATTCGTAAAACGCCCTTGCCTTCTGCGTGCAGGCGGCTGTCACTCCACCCACGACGCGGTCGTTCTGGACGACTTCCAGCAAAATGCGACCGGGCAGGACTCGCTCCGGACAATGCGCCACGAAAACATCCTGGCCGACCTTCAATTCGGGTGGGATGGCCAGCGGGACGACAATTTCTTCTGTGGTTCTCGGCGGACTGGTCGACTCGAGAATGATCAAGTTGCCGGGGCGAACGTGCGGCCGAATCGCGCGGGCAGCCTGCTCCACGTAGGACATGTCGGGCGAGTGATCGGGGCGAATCGGCGTCGGGACGCACAACATGAAAACGTCGGCCGGACCCGGTTCATATCCGGCCTTCAACTGGCCGCTGTTGACCGCGGAGCGAACCACCATGTCGAGGTCGGGTTCTTCGATATGGATCCGACCATCGTTGATCGTATCCACCACGTCAGCGCGCACGTCCGTGCCGTAGACGTGAAAGCCCTTGGTGGCCAAGACGCTGGCCGTAGGGAGCCCGATATAGCCCAGTCCCAGGACGCAAACGTTCGTATCGCCGGGAACCACGGTTTCGGTAAAGGCATCCGCGAGTTTGGGTGCAGTGTTCATGAGTTCCAATTCTGTCTCAACATAAGGTTTACAATCCGCTCGGCAGCCATTCCGTCGCCGTACGGGTTTTCATCAATTTGATGGCGGGCGTATTCGACGGGATCATCCAGGAGCGTCGAAATCCGCTCGACGATTCTCGTTTTCGACGTGCCGACCAACTCGACCGCGCCGGCATCCATCGCCTCCGGCCGCTCTGTGGTCTCTCGCATCACGAGAATGGGTTTTTTCAACGAAGGGGCTTCTTCCTGCACGCCGCCCGAATCGGTCAGGATGATTGTGCTGCGATCCATCAACCAGACGAACTCCGGATAGGGAGCCGGCTCGATCAGATGGATATTTGCGTGCTGACCGAGCAGCTCGAAAACAGGGCGTCGAACATTGGGATTCAAGTGGACCGGATAGACGAATGCAACGCCCGGATACAGCTTGGCCAGTTGCCCGATCGCTTCGCAGATATCGCGAAAGCCCTGGCCGAAGTTCTCGCGGCGGTGGCCGGTGATCAGGACCATGCGGTGATCCTGCAGCATCGCGTACTTCTTGCGCCAGTCCGCATCGTTGGCCCGCTCGCGATCGACGGCCCAGAGCAGGGCATCAATGACCGTGTTGCCGGTCACGTGGACGGTGGACGGATCGACTTTTTCGTCCCGCAGATTTTGCGCAGCACGCTTTGTCGGGGCACAATGTAAGGCGGTCACCAGGCTAGTAATCCGCCGGTTGAGTTCCTCCGGCCACGGGGCCAGCAGGTTCCCCGTTCGCAGTCCAGCCTCGACGTGGACCAAGGGGATACGCCGGTAGAAGGCGACGAGCGACGCGGCCATGACGGTCGTTGTATCGCCTTGGGCGGCGATGCAATGTGGCTGATACTTCGTGACGATTCGGTCGATCCCGGTGATGCAGCGGGCGGTCAGGTCGGCCAAAGTCTGATCCGGCTGCATCAGCTGCAGGTCTTCCTGGGCCTCGATTTCGAAGTAATCGGTCACCTGCGCCAGCATTTCGCGGTGCTGGCCGGTCAGGCAGACAATCGTCTCCAGCTCCTCCGGTCGAGCCCGGCACGCGCGAACGACCGGCGCCATCTTGATCGCCTCGGGCCGGGTCCCAAAAATCAATAATGCACGCAGTTTCGACATTCTCTCCCACCCTGGAAGGACGGTCTCGGATACCTCAGATGCGTAAGTCTACGACCTGCAACGGGATTCGTGCAGGGGAAGGAGCC
>CAZFWV010000026.1:0-1739 GCA_964522605.1 uncultured Pirellulaceae bacterium | reverse complement strand
ACCTCAGATGCGTAAGTCTACGACCTGCAACGGGATTCGTGCAGGGGAAGGAGCCACGGCAGGGATTTCTTGTCCGATCACTTATGCGGTCGTCTGAGCGGACTACCATTCTTGGTGATTGTCAGAGGATGCGGCGTCGTAGGATCGGTCGAGGCGTTAGAGCTAGTCCAATCGGTAGTCGCCGTCGCTTCGGCTGGGCTTACACGGGAAAGCAGATAGGTTGGCCGCGGAAAACCGCGGATGCACGCGGATCGGAGCGATCTGAAGCCCGAGCAAATCGGACGAATATAGCCGCTTTCGAGAGTCCGCCTTGAAATGAACTCCGCGCGATTCCGCGCTCCTCCGCGGCCACTTTTCCAGCATTTTTCTGCTAGGCTCGCGCGTGCTGTGGAAGGTTCACCCCAGACGCGGGACCTGCTTGCCGGGGACGCCGAACACCAGCGAATTGGCGGCTGCGTCCCGCATGCAGGCCGAGTTGGCGCTTAGCTTCGAACGATAATGCATCGTCCGACCGGGCGCGACGGTCCCGTGCGTGCTGATGTAAACCTCATCTTCGAGCGTCACACAACCGTTCAGCGTTCCGTAGGGTGCCAGCAGGCAGTAGCGACCGACGCGACAATCGTGACCCACGGATGCGTAGTAGTTCAGGTGGACGTAATCGGCCAGGGAAGACTGATTCGACACGACTGCGAACGGGTAGATTACCGCTCCCGGACCGATCGTTGCCGTCGCAGCAACACGGGCCAGCGGATGGACGAAGCTCACGAACTGTCCGCCGCGCGACTGGATCGACTCCACCGTACGTCTTCGGGCATCGATGTCGCCGATGGCCAATAGGAATCGATCGTTGGATGTTGGTTGATAGTCCTCCGGATCTCCCAGGACGTCGGCTTCGATCCCATGAGACCGCAGGTCGCTCGCATCGCGGGCCAGAAACCCCTTGAAGTGAAATCGTTCGACCGGGAAGACATCGGCGAGCATTTCGAGCAGTTCACGCCCGAAACCTCCGGCACCGACGATAATCAGGTCCTGCGGCTCGCTACGCGTTCTGTCGGATTTCATCGGTTGGGTTCTCGCAAGAGCTGCCCAGGAATTCGGTCATACTCACATGGTCGTCCGCACTGATTCCCTGACGTAACAGGACGCAGCCCAGCGTGCGCATCAGAATGCGCAAGTCCAACAGGAAGCTCAGGTGATCGACGTACCAGACGTCCAATTCAAATTTTTGCTCCCAGCTCAGCGTGTTGCGCCCATTGACCTGCGCCCAGCCGGTGATTCCGGGACGCACTTCATGTCGCCTCGCTTGTGCGGGTGAATAACGAGGCAGATACCGGACAAGAAGAGGTCGTGGTCCGATCACACTCATATCGCCGCGCAGGATATTCCACAATTGCGGCAGTTCATCCAGGCTGAGCGACCGGATCCATTGACCACAGCGTGTCATTCGCTCTTCATCCGGCAGAGGGTTGCCGTCTGCGTCCGTTGCCTCGCGCATTGTGCGAAATTTGTAGAGCGTAAAGGGACGGCCCTGCTTGCCGGCACGCGGCTGACGAAACAGAATGGGCGGGCCCAATTGCCAGCGAATCACGGCGGCAACGAGCAGCATCAGGGGGCTGCAGAGCAGTCCGGCCGTTGCCGCGAGAATCAGGTCGAGGAGCCGTTTACCCGCCTTACGGTAAAGCATGTGGAGACTGGAGACTGGAGACTGGAGACTGGAGACTGGAGACTGGAGACTGGAG
>CAZFWV010000025.1:5253-39412 GCA_964522605.1 uncultured Pirellulaceae bacterium | reverse complement strand
CCGGAGTCGATGCACTCTTTCGCCAGTTCGAAAGAACCGCCGTGATCGAGATGCCGTGCGCCGGCAAGTCGTCGCGCAGGGGCAGGCCGACGATTTTGTCGAGGTCTTCGTCAATGCACCACTGGAGGTCTGCGAGGCGCGCGACCCTAAGGGACTCTACCGTCAGGCTCGCGCGGGTGCGATTCGGCAGTTCACCGGAATCGATGATCCCTATGAACCGCCGCTGCAACCCGAGCTGGTGCTCGATTCGGCGCACGTGACGGCGCCGGAGCTGGCGCTACAGGTCGTGACCTATCTGGCATCGCACGGACATATCGCTCGCTCTTGACAGTTTGTGGCGAGTAGGAGTACCGTAAAAGGTGGTCTCCTGATCCGCGGAGCTTGATTCCGCACGCTGGGCTGTTCGCTCGGATGTCCGGCCCATTGGCAGTTCTGAGATCCGATCCGCCATGGAGGGACGAGTATCATGGCCGAATCCTTGGCCACCACGACCCATGATCGTGCCCAACGAGCGTTGTGGAGTAGCCCGATTCATGCGCTGCGCGACGTTAAGGTAGAACAGGTCGACGATACGTTGATTCTGACCGGGAGCGTCGACACCTTCTACCACAAGCAGCTTGCGCAGGAGCTTGTGCGGAGCGTTATCGACGGTTGCGAGCTCGTCAACGAAGTCGACGTGCAGTATCCCGCGCGACACTGGGAAGACACGCGCGCAAGTTGGTTGCACTGATCGCCTGGGCTGACGGGGGCTGCAGCAAAGCCTGCTGCTTGAATCCGCCGTTCACAACTCCGTAAATCCAATCACGCGGTGCGCTGGAACTGCAAGGCGTAGAGTCGCTCGTAGAGCGAACACCGTTGGATGAGTTCCGCATGGGTCCCCAGGTCGGCGACCCGGCCTCCATCCAGCACCAGGATGCGGTCAGCTAGCGATAGAGTCGACAATCGATGCGTGATCATCAGCACCGTGCGTCCCACCGCGAACTCCTCCAGCGCCTGGTGGATCAACTGCTCGCTCTCGAGGTCAATCTGACTGGTCGCTTCGTCCAGGATCAGGATTTCCGGATCGCGGAGAATCGCGCGTGCCAAGGCGATTCGTTGCCGTTGTCCGCCGGAGAGCCGGCTGCCTCCGCTGCCCACAACGGTTTCGTACCCGTCGGGCAGTTTCTCGGTGATGAACCGATGTGCCCGAGCCTTCTTCGCCGCTCCGTAGACCTCCGTCGGGCTAGCGCTTAATCGACCACTTAAGATGTTGTTATAGACCGTGTCGTCGAACAGGGATGACTGCTGGGTGACGATGCCGATCCGCCGTCGCAGGTCTCGCAAACGGACATCGCGCAGATCGACATCTCCCAACCGAACCGTCCCCTGCACCGGATCAAAGAAACGCGGCAGCATTTGAATCAACGTGGTCTTGCCGCACCCATTCGGGCCCACGATTGCGATCGTCTCGCCAAACTTGATCGTCAGGTCAATGTCCTGCAAAACGGGCACGTCGGAGACGTAATGAAAATGGACATGTTCGAAGGTAATTCTCGGATGCGGGTTGGGCAGATCCCGAGGATGTGCCGGATTCTGGATTGCCGGCTGGCGATCCAGCACGGGAAACAACCGATCCGCCGCAGCCAACCCAGCTTGCAGTGAGTTGAAGATTTCCGACAACTTGCGAGCCGGTTCGATCGTTCCAATCAATAGGCCGTAGAACACGAGCAACGACGGCATATCGATCGGACGGTCGGAAAGTCGGACCCCGAAGAGGTGCGTTTCCTGGTTCAGCGTCAGGTACGCTCCCGCGGTCAGCGCGAGCGAGATCATCCCGATCCCGAGCACTTCGGTAACCGGCTTCGTCAGCGAACTGTAGAACGCAATCCGCATACTCTTCCGCAAGCACTTCTTCGAGACTTGCCGGAACTTCTGCCGCTCCCGCTGCTCCAATGTGTACGCTTGCACCGTCTGGATCCCATTGAAGGTCTCCGTGAGGACGCTGTACAACTGGGCGATTTCCTCCAGAACTCGGCGATTCGCCCGCTTGATCGACGCCGCCAATTTGCGAATCAGAAAGCCCACTAACGGCGCCAAGAGGAGGGAAAACAACAGCAGACGCCAGCTAATGATCGAAGCCCCGATCAAACAGGCGAACATCTTCAGTGGTTCGCGAACCGCGCTGCCGAACAGATTGCGGATCCCTGATGCCAAACAGCCGATATCCGAATGAAAACGGCTCATCAATCCGCTCACTCGTTCATCGCCAAACGCACCCAGATCCAGTCGCAGAGCCTGATGGTAAAACTGCCTGCGCAGATCGTACGTCACGCGTTGGACCAGTCGATCCACACACATCGCATTCGCGAACATAAAGATGCCTTTGACCGCGGTGGCGAAAACCAGAAGCCCCACGATCAGCATCACGGTTCGGAAGGGATCGGCGGGCAACCAGCGATCCAGCCAAGGTCGAAACCGCTGGCGAGCCTGCAGGGCCTTCCGTTCGGTCTGCAAATTGAATTGCACCTCGCGTAGCGACTGCTGTAACGACACGGCCTGCTCGGAGTCGACGTCTGCTAGCTGTGACTCCAGTCGCTGCACCTGCTCCTCATGTTGCTGCACAGCTTGCTGAGATTGCTGGATCTCGTCGTCCATCCAAGCCTGAAGGGAGCGACCCTGGAAGGCGACTTGAATCACCGGATAGAGAGCACCGATGTTGCCCCCCCAGAAGGCGGCAACCAGCAGCGAAAAAAGCACCGTGCCAGCGACGGTCCCGCGATAGCGGAACGCCATCCGAACTGCGCGTGCGAAATTCTTCATGACGACGTCATACCTTGTAGTGGCAGGTCCGATCGGGACGCTTTGTAGCACACAACGGCGAGTCGTACCAAGATCGGCTGAGGCGAGGATTCAGGCCGCGCGACGACTGCACATCGGTCGCCGCAGCTCGTTCAACGCCGCATTCAGCTGCGCGACACAGGATCCCAGGTCATGATGCTTCGCAACATATTGCCGTCCGGCACGACTCACATATTCGAATCGTTGCGGATGCTGCCAAAGATAGCGGATGATCTCCGCCATGTTCTTCAGACTTCCTCCGGCACAGAAGCCCCACTGATTGCGTGTCAGCGTCTGGTCCGGATTGACGCTCAGGGACACGACCGGACAACCGAACTTGGCTGCCTGCAAGAATGTGTTGGGGAACCCTTCCCGATCCGACGTATTGATCAGCGCGCGCGCAGCGGCGAACAATTCATCGGACCGTCCCCACGAGATCCGCTCCAAAATCCGCAGGTTCCGCGGAGCGTGACGCACGAGCCAATCGTAGTCGCGGGTCGCCATTCGGTTCATGACTGCAACAAACCGGACGTCTGGACATGCGTGAGCCAGTTCCACGCAGCGATCGGCTCGCTTGCAGTGACGGTCTGCCCGACCGACCCAGAGGATATGTGGTCGCTGTTCCAGCGGCCCCACAACGTCACCTGAGTTGGAGATCTCGATCGGATTACGAACCAGAATGGGCGGTCGCTGGGTGCGCGAACCGACGAGTTGCCGCTGATACTCGGTCTGCACAACGACCAGATCGGCATGGGCGATCGCAAAGCGGGCCATCAGATGCGGGCCCGAGGCCGCTCGCGACGGAACGGCGAGCGACTGCTCCGCTTCCTGGTCCGATGCAAGAAACAACACGGACGATTTCCCGGACCGGCGCGCCGACTCGACGACCGCAGCCGAGGGATCCTGAACCCCGAAAGTGACTAACACCTCCACGGGCAGTCGACAGCAAAAGCTCCACGGCATCGGTCGCTGCACGACCCGCCGATGGACCGATCGGGCGAGATCTCGCGATCGCTCATAGGGCCATTGCCAGAGGAGTGGTAATTCCCAACGACGTTCCGTTCCCGGACGACGAAGAGGAACGGCCCGCAACTGAAGTCGCTGCGTGAGCTGCTCGATCTTTCGCCATCGCCCCTGCACGACGCAGATGACTTCGTGCTCCGTGTCCTGTGCTAGTCCGCGGGCGAATGTGGCAGCACGCACATCTGTCCCGTCGAAGAGGCCGGGCGAGTCGGGGACGAGCACGGGTCGTGCCCCGAGGCGGACCAAACCGATTCGCATCCTGCCTTGCCTCCTGCAGACTGACACCTTCGGGATGACTCAGAAATAACTTCGGTATCTCGGTCCCCTCGTTTAACCGCGTGCCCAGTGGTCCGCGGAGGATTCCCCGCTACCGCGCGGGGCGATGCCCGCGCGGTTAAACGAATCGCTACTGGGCGGGTGTTGTGACTTAATCCTAGCCAGCCGGGATTCGCTTGCAGCACGTCGATTCACCAGGGTGCGAACCGCTTCAACCGCCAGACGGCCTGGTCGCACTTCAACGGCGGCTTCGCCAGACCGGTAGCGCGATAATCCTCGGCGGCAAAACACGGGGCGCCCCTGACTACGCAGATAGCCTACATTGCTTCCTTGCCGCCACTCCTCGGGCGTCGTCTCGCCCGGTGGATGCCACAGGTGATACGTCCGCGTCCACCGAAGAATCGATTGGATCCGAATTCCGGCACGCCGCAGCCGCAGCCGCAGGTCGTCGTCCTCGCAGCCCCAACCCTGGAACTGCTCGTCGTAACCATTGACGCGTTCGTAGTCCTTTCGATCGATACCGACGTTCCCGCCAAACAGTTTCGGTCGATTCGGGTGACGCAACCAACAATACAGCCGCGCCTTTCGATCGATCCGCGCGAGGTTCTGCAGTTCACGGCGATCGACCCGTTCGAGGTATCGCTGGTCGTAGACGTCGTCCAACGTCAGTTGTTCGGTCACCTGCCGGTCAAGCCGACAGCAATAGCCGGCCATGACCACGCCGGGTCGCCGGCGAAGCAGGTGCTGCCGGACGTGGTCGGGTGGAATCAGACAATCGCCGTCGAGAAACAGCAGGTATTTTGCCGAACTCACGGCGACACCTTCGTTGCGACAACGGGCTAGTTGGAAAGTCTGATGTCGATGGGTCGTGTACTGCACGCGAAAATCGACACGCTCCGCGAAAGCCGCGACAACGGCAGCCGTCTCGTCCGTGGAGCCGTCGTCCGTCACGACGACTTCGATTGGGCCCGTGAGCCCCTGTTGACACTCGATCGAAGCAAGCACTCGCGCAAGATGGTGTGGCCGCTGGTAGCTCGACACGAGCAGGGCAACGAGAGGTCGGGCATCGGTTTCGGCAGACACGGATCTCGGGCCTTCCATGCGTCGCGAGATGAAGGGCCGATAGAAGTACCGAACGTGACCGGGCGGGGTCAAGGCCAAAAAAAAATGCCGGAACCGAAGTTCCGGCGGGAGGAAAAAAATGAGTCCACGCGGATGCGTGACCGTCAGGCAGCGCGGGTCATCCGACGCCGGATCAGGCGACCAATGCCCACCAGCCCCAAAGCCAGACCACCAAAACCCAGAGCGGACGGTTCCGGTACGGCGGTGATCGTCGCGTTCAGTTGCGTCGGTCCGGGCGGTCCGGGCGATCGCTGATAGATGCCGTCACTCGTGAAATCGGGCAACGGTGATTCAAATACGGCGTTTGCCACACCGGGAAACGCCATCCAGACGAGACCACTGGTGCTTTTGAAGGTCAAACTGACAGAACCATCGAACACACCGACGGTCTCCAGGTCGAACAACTCTCCCAGCGGAGCAAGCTGGATACTCGCCGTGTTCGTCGGATTCGCATAGTAGTAGCCGGGGAATAAAGCTGGTGAGGTATCGGCCAGTTCGAAATCCGGCTTGATTACGCTGAAGCCGGGACTATCGACGGAATTCAACGTGAACTTGTGCAGCGACGCCGTCGCCGACGACGTCAGAGCAACGACGAGCAGCAGGCTCAAAGCCCAACGAAACATGACGTGACCTCCCAGATGCGAACTCAAGCAGTGAATTGATTACTTTGACGACGTAAGTTCGAGTCTAATTGGGCATCAAAGTGCAGCAAGAGTTGCGTCGAAAAGTATCGGAGAATACCGGTCTTTCTGGTTATGACGGAACCGGATTCGGCATTATCCGCCGCTACGGGCGTCGCGAAATCGGTATCCGACACCACGTACGGTTTCCACGAGGTCGGCGAATGGCCCCAGCTTCTTGCGCAGCGAGCGCACGTGCACATCGATCGTCCGTTCGAGAACGATCGCATCATCGCCGAGGGCCGCATCGATCAGATCCTGCCGCGTGAAGGCGCGGCCTGGCTGCCGAATCAATGTGTCTAACAGACTGAATTCGGAGGGAGTCAGCGGCAATTCTTCATTGTCGGCAGAGGCCACATGTCGGCGCCGATCGACGAGCACGCCCTGGCTGACAACGACCTCCTGCTGTTCGACCGACGTTTCCCGCCGACGGAGCAAGGCTTTGACGCGTTCGAGGACCACTTTCACGCTGAATGGTTTCGTGACGTAATCGTCCGCGCCGACGGCGAAACCGATGATCTGATCCATTTCCTCCGATTTCGCTGTCAACATCATCACGAGCACCGAGCGTGTGACCGGATCGCCCCGGAGTTGACGACAGACCTCCAGTCCATCCAGTCCCGGAAGCATCAAATCGAGCAGGACCAGATCCGGCAATTGTTCCTGGGCAGCGGCCAATCCCCGTTTCCCATCGACCTCGATCCGCGGGTCAAAGCCAGCAGCGCGCAAATTGTAGGCGAGCACGTCGGCCAGGGAGCGATCGTCTTCAACCACGAGAATCCGGTAGGCACTCACGGAAAGAATTTCCTGCTGGCAAGAGGATTCCTGTCGTACTGCAAGGTGGCGGCACGGGGAAAACCGTACGAAGACCGTTCCAGATCAAGTCTCCTCCACCGCGTCGGAGTCTGAGGTCTTGTGACGGATATCGCGTCCCTTGACCATGTACACCACTTCCTCGCTGATGTTCGTGCACAAATCTGCAATTCGCTCCAGGGCGCGGGCGAGCAGCAACTGGGAAAGCGCTGAAGCGATCTCCTGCGGCCCACTCAGTGCCTCGCGAACACGTTCGAGATTGAGCAATTCCTCCAGAATCTGATCATTCAACACATCCGCCATGTTGTCACCGGCAATCGTTGCCTGCGCCTTGCGAATGTCGCTTTGTACGAACGCATTCAGCGCGTCACTGACCATGGCTCGGACGACGGCTGCCATACGCTGCAGCGCGGGAGAGATCCGCACCTCTCCCTTGGCTTGCATCAATTGGAGGCTTTCGCACAGATTGACCGCCTGGTCGCCGATGCGTTCCAATTCTGCGGTGATCCGCGAAATCGACATCTCCGTTCGCAGATCGGCGGCGACAGGGCTGTAGATGGTCAGTTGCCGAACAACTTCCTTGTCGATCTCCAACTGCAGCAGATCCAGACGGCTCTCGGCATCCATGACCTGCTGGATCAGCTCCGATCGTTGCGGATCCTCCATCGCCTGGATCGCCGTCAGGACCATCTTCTCCGTCAGATTGCCCATATCGGTGACCTTCTGCCGCAAGAAGGCCAATTCGCGCTCCATTTTCTTCATCGCCCAATCCTCTGCACTACTAACGGTGACAATGTTGTTCTCTCGGCAAGAAACCGAGCGACCAACGGAAGCGCCCTGACCCAGGTGCGGAAGCACCCCGTTGGGTTGCGGCCCTGCCGCTCTGCGTCACCCGCGTCACCCGAACCCTCTGAAAAAACAAAGCCGAGACGTTGTTCAACGCCAGTCTTTCTCGAGACGTGGCTGGTGGCCGAACGTGGGGTTTGAAATGCGTTCTAGCCGTAACGGCCTTCGATGTACATTTCCGTCTCTTTTCGCTGGGGGTTCAAGAACAGGTCGGACGTCGCCGCATGCTCAATGATCTCTCCCAACAACATGTAAATGCACTCGTCCGTTGCGCGGCGTGCCTGGGCCATATTGTGCGTCACGATCACGACGGTATACCGCTCGCGCAGGCTGGCGATCAATTCTTCCACTCGTTCGATCCCCTCCGCATCGAGTGCCGAGCAGGGCTCGTCCATCAGGATCACGCGTGGCTTCAGAGGCAGCAATCGAGCGATGCACAGTTTCTGCTGCTGCTCCAACGTCAATGTGGTTGCTCGTTTCTTGAGATTGTCTTTGACCGCATCCCATAACTGCACTTCGCGCAGTGCCGATTCGACCATCTCGTGACGTGTGGCTCGCGAAATCTCCTTTCTCGTGGAGTGCACGCGCAAGCCGAAGGCCACGTTCTCAAAAATCGAAATCGGCAGCGGATTGGGCCGCTGAAAGACCATGCCAACACTCTTGCGCAATTCGCTGAGCGAGATTTCAGGCGCGTAGATGTTCCGCCCAAGGATCGTGATTTCGCCGGTCGTGGTCACATTCCCGTACCGCTCATTGATCCGGTTGAAACTGCGCAGCAACGTCGTTTTCCCGCAACCGGACGGACCAATCAGTCCGGTAATCCTTCCTTGTGGGATGTTGACGGTGACGTTCTTCAGTGCCTGGAAATCACCATACCAGAGATTCAGATCTACCGTCCGGATGCTGTAGCGGCCGTCCTCGGTTGCGGACAACGGGTTTTGCACGCCGGTTTCTCGAGACAACGACATTAACCGAACCCTCCCGTCACGTACTCGTAAGTCAGCGGGTTCTTTGGCTCACTGAAGATCATCTCTGTCTCGCCCACTTCCACCAATTGGGAGCGATTCAGGAAGGCCGTCTGATCGGCCAACCGGTGTGCTTGCTGCACCAGATTAGTCACCAGGACAATCGTCATTTTCTCTTTGAGTTCCAACAGAACATCTTCGATCTTCATCGTGGTCACCGGATCGATCGCGATCGAGAACTCGTCGAGGCAGAGAATATCGGGCCGATGAGACAGAGCGCGGGCCAATGTCAATCGCTGCTGCTGACCGCCCGACAGTTTCGTTCCCAGCGTGTGCAGGCGATCCTTGACCTCATCCCACAACACGGCCTGTCGGAGACACGTTTCGACCAGCGCATCCAATTCATGGCGATCGTGCAATCCCGCACGTCGCGGCGCGTAGGCAACGTTCTCGTAGATCGAAAGGGGCAGCCCCACCGGCAACGGAAAGACCATTCCCACACGCCGTCGCAGCTGATAGACGCTACGCATTTCTCGCACGTCTTTTCCGTCGACGAAGACGCGTCCCGCAACGTGCGCCTCGTCCACGAAATCAATTGTCCGATTGATGCACTTCAAGAGGGTGGTCTTGCCCGAATTCGCGGGTCCAATGATCCCCAGGATCGTTCGCGGCGGCACCTCCAGGGAGATCTCCTGCAATGCGACGTGCGAACCGTACGTGACCGTGACATCCTCGAACTGCAGCATCAGCTTGCTCATCGGCGTTCACCATTTCTTTCTCGACCGGAGGTAAACCCGTAGAGCAATCGAAGCGCTATTGACTGCCAACACCAAACCGATCAGCACAACGGCCGTCCCATAGACGATCGATTCGGGAGCATTGTTCACCTGGGTCATGAGCGTGTACAGGTGCATCGACAGCGCCATCACCTTATCCCACGGACCGTAGGGAAAGAACGACTGCCAGCCCGAATCGGCAACCCGTTGGTAGAAGGTCGCGCCGGTAAACAGAATCGGCGCCGTCTCTCCCGCTGCGCGGGCGACCTGCAGAATGACGCCGGTCAGAATTCCACTGATTGAGTTCGGCAGCACAATGGTACGAATCGTCTGCCAACGACTGGCTCCCATATTCCAACACGCTTCACGGAAGGACATCGGTACGGCTGCCAATGCTTCCCGTGTGCTCGTGATGATCACCGGCAGAGTCATCACGGCAAGCGTGCACGAAGCCGCCAGCAGGGATTCGCCCATGTTCGCCGCCAAGACAAATGCACCCACTCCAAACAATGCATGCACAATGCTGGGAACTCCGGCCAAATTCACGACCGCCAGGTTGATCAGTCGCGTAAACCAGTTATTCCGCGCATATTCGTTGAGGTAAACACCCGCCAGGATTCCGATCGGAGCTGCAACCATCAAGGAAAACAGGACGAGGAAGAACGTTCCGACCAGCGGAGCCCAGATTCCTCCCGCGGTCATGTAATCACGCGGATTCTGCGTGAGAAAGGTCCAACTGAGCGCCGGCCACGCCTTGTAGACCAGGTAGCTCAGGATCGACACGAGGGGGATGACCAGCATCATCGCCATCGACAGGAAGACCTGCTTGGCGATCCACTCCTTCCATTCCTTCCGGCGCTCGTGCGAGGTTGCGGTAAAGACTTCCCGCCGGTCAATCCAGATTCCCTGGCCCGGACGCAAAGGCAACTCACCCCGCTCTTGCAGCGATTTCAGCCCGGCAACCGTCGAACGCACATCGGGCCATGGGTCTCGTTCCGTCCCATCCCCGTCTGCTCCAAGCAGGTGCGTATCGAAATAGAATTGATAGGTCGGCCGTCGCAATTTTGCCGGCGCGCCGGATCGCCCGAGGACCGCGATCTCCAGGCGATCAATCTGCGATGCGGTTTCCGATGGTCCCAGTTCCCCGTACTGCTCGGCAATCGCCGTGAGGGCAGCTTCCAACGATCGAAAGGACTCTGCGGAGCCTCGTTCGGGAACCCCATCGATTCCATCACCCACGTAATAGCGATGGACCGTTTCTCGCTGGGTTTGGGCCAATCCCGCCTCAGCCATTGTCCTGCCCTCGAATCCCTTTCACGACCAAATCCGCGATCAGATTCACGACGAACGTCACGGCAAACAGCACGACGCCGATCAGGAACAGAACGCGATAATGGTCCCCACCCCGCACCGTTTCGCCCAATTCTGAGGCGATCGTCGCCGTGAGGGTACGCGTCGGATCAAACACGCTCGTGGGGATCTTCACGGCATGGCCGGTGCATAACAAGACCGCCATCGTTTCGCCGATCGCACGCCCCACACCAAGCAACACGGCCGCGAGCAGACCATTTCGCGCCGCAGGAAACAGCACGCGATAGACGATCTCCCAGCGGCTCGCTCCCAACGACAATGCCGCTTCGCGAAAAGAATCCGGAACGGCCTTCAGCGAGTCTTCTCCGACGGAAACGATCACCGGAACGCTCATCAGCGCCAACACCAGGCTCGCATTCAGCACGTTCACGCCCACGGCGGGTCCGGGCAGGCCAAACCAGGTGGGAACTTCGATGATGATCGGCCCCAGTACGACCACCCCGATGAATCCCCAGACCACGGAGGGAATCGCCGCCAGCAGCTCGATCGTGATCTTCAGCGTTTCCTTCACGCGTCCCGAGCAGAACTCAGAAATATAGACGGCCGCTCCCAGACCCAGCGGGACTGCCAAAATCATCGATCCGAGCGTGACGGCACCGGTTCCCGCCAGCAGCGCAAGGATTCCGTACCGTGGCGTCTCCGAATCGGGACGCCACTGCGTGCTGAAGAAGAATTCGCGAAAGTCGAACCCCTGCCAGACGATCGGAAACGCTTCCCGAAAGACGAAGGCGAAGATCGCCAGAACAAACAGGATCGCGCTCCAACCACAGATCCAGATGATCCACTCGACGATCGGCTCGGTCACGTCGGCCAACACATGGAGGATCTGGACCAGAGAGCCGCCCGAGGGTCGTTCCGGTGCGGGGATGTCCGACGAATCAGGGGTTGCCATCGCGCGACCAGCCCTCAATCTGCGACCATCGTTCGATGGTGCCACCGTCACCGTAGATTTCGGCCAACTGCTGCAGCGTAATCGAATTCAGGGGATTCTCTTTGTGCACATAAACTGCCAGGGCGTCGAGCGCAACCGTGTATTCCTTGACTTCCTTGCCGCCGGCGTGCTCACTGGCCGCGTCCTGCTCTTCGGCCTTCATCTCTCGGCTGGCACATGCCATGTCAATCGTGCCGTCGATCAACTTGGCAATGCCCACTCCCGATCCGCCGCCCGACACCTGAACGTCGACAACATTGCCGTACTTCTTGCCGTAGGTTTCCGCCCAGGCCTGGGCCAAATTCACCATCGTATCCGATCCCGCCACCTTGATCGTTCCCGCCGGTGGGGGCGCGGTGTCGGTCATTTCCACCGGCGTCATGGGCACATAGCCGATTTCGCTCACAATCGCCTGGCCTTCTGCCGAGCGGATCCATTCGAGGTAATGCTTCAGCGCGCCGGTCGGTTCCCCCAGAATGTAAAGGTAGAGACCCCGCGCGAGAGGATAGGAACCGTCCGCCGCGTGCTCGGCCGTGGGTGCAACCGACTCCGCCCCGGGATCCCGCGCCACACTCAACATTTTGACCTCGTCCGTGGCATAGCCCATCCCGCTGTAGCCAATGGCGTTGGGCGTCTTCGAGACCAGTTCCACCACGTCTTTCGATCCACTTTGGTCGATCGAACCCAATTTGAATTCGTTCTCACCCAAGACCACTTCGCGGAAGTAGGCATAGGTCCCCGAATTATTCTGGCGACTGACACGGACGATCGAGTCCGCCTCTCCCCCCGTGCCACATCCGATTTGCGTGCCCAATACGAGCGCGAGGCCCGTGACAATCCACCCCCACTGTCGATCCATTGTTCAATGCTCCCGCACGAGCTGAAACGCAAGCTGACCAACCTCCGTCCGCAGAAGGCGGCACGATGCCCGCAGTTCTGTCGCCTGAAATGGGTCGGGCTTGAAAGGCCCCCTTCGGCACTCCTGCCCGCCGCCCAGAAATCACTCCGGTACGGTACCAGACAAATATGAAAGAAGGATGAAGTTCCACGTCGGAAAATGAAAATCTCACGGATTTATTGTGAACTCGATGTTAGCGGAAGTCGGACCCAAAACAAGCTCCCCTTCCCCGGTGTACTTCGGACCCCCACACTGCCGCCGAAGAATTGAGCCAGGTGTTTCACGATCGAGAGCCCCAGCCCAGTACCCCCAAGTTCTCGCGAACGAGCCTTGTCGACTCGGAAAAACCGTTCAAAGAGCCGTGGCTGATCTTCCGGGGCCACACCAATCCCCGTGTCGATCACCTCAATCAATGCCGTACGACCATCGATTCGCCAAGCAACGCGGACCTGACCGTTTTCCGGCGTGTACTTGATCGCATTATTGACCAGGTTGTCGAGGATTTGACGCAGTGCTTCGGCGTCTGCCCGCACCGTCACGGCATCCTCGGGCGGTTCCTGCTCTAGACTCAGTTGTTTCGCTGCGGCGCTGGGCCCGTAATGCTCCAGGCACGCGTCGACAATCGTTTCGACATCGACGTCCTCAATTTCATAGGTCCGCTGCCCCGACTCGATCCGTGCCAAGCTGATCAGATCGAGGATCAGTTCGTGCAGTCGATCGGCTTGATCCTCAATCCGCCGCACAAACTCGAGGTTGTGTTCCGGATCATTAATCGCGCCCTCGCGCAGTGTCTCGGCGTACGCTTTGATCGAGCTGAGTGGCGTCTTCAGCTCATGCGAGACATTTCCCACGAACTCTTGACGAAGCAGTTCCAGACGCCGCAGCTCGGTCATGTCGTAGAGCACCAGAACCACGCCGGGACATGGATTGCCCGGCAGCGGAGTTGCGTGGACGGTCAGCGTGCTGCTGGTCGGACCGCGCAGCTCGATCTGTGCATTGACCACATCGCGGGCAGACATCGCTTGTTTGACGGACCGGTTCAATGTTTCGTTTCGGATGGTGGCCAGCAGCGACCGTCCGCGGGCATTTGCAGCATCAAAATCAAACAGCCTTCCGGCCGACTGGTTGGCAAACAGAATGCGGGCTCGATCATCGACCGCCACAACACCTTCGACCATTCCTCCCAACACGGCAGCCAACTGATCGCCTCGTTCCCGCAATTCGGCGATACGCGACGCCAACTCGTCACTCATCCGATTGAACGACCGAGCCAACATGCCAACTTCATCTCGTTCACCAACATGGATGTGTTCCGGAAAGCTGCCCGCGGCGATTCGTTCGACCGCACGCGTCAGTGTTGTCAAAGGCCGGATCGTCCGCGCCACGAGATAGTACATCCCCGCGATCGCCACCAGCGTGATGAGTACAACGCACAGCCAAACCAACTGAGAGACGCGGTCAATCCGCGACTCGATCAGACTTGCCGGCAGCGAGACCCGCGCGAACCCCTGCAATTGACCATCGCGTTGAATCTGTGTCGCGTAGTAAACGAACGGCTCTCGGATCGTGACGCTGTGTCGCTCCGATTGGCCCTTGCCGCGTTTTAATGCGGCTTGAATCTCCGGCCGCTGCAGGTGGTTGTCCATCTTTGCCGGAGAGTTCGTGTCGGAATCCGCCAGAACAACCCCCCCCGCATCGATCACCGTCAAACGTGTCTGAGTTTCCCGTCCTAACTCGTCGACGATGGACTGCAGATCGTTCGCCTCCGCAGCGAACGCCTGCTGCGCCACACTTGCCAGCAAGTTCGCGGCAACTTGCAGCCTCTGGCTGAACTCCGAATGCATCACCCGGGACAATTCCCGCGTCACGAGCAGTCCGAACAGCCCCCCCGACACGATCATCAGAACGATGCAGGCCAGAAAGACCTTCCAGAACATTCTCGACGATTTCATACGCTGCCTCGCCTGTTTCCGCACCGGCGATCGGGGTGTTCTCGCGCCCGGGGGTCCAATCTGCTTATCATAGCGAGACGGCCCGCCGACCGCAGCCAGTCGGTCGACGCTGCAATTGCATAAATCAGTAGGACGGATTGCCAATCCGTCTTGGAACTACCGTTGCGAGGACAAGAACAGCATCGTTCCACCGGCTCGCACCACCCGTGACGTTTAGAGGAACCGTCAGAAGCAGCCAAGAACCTGCAGTGGCCTTGGCGAAGAAGAATGGGGGCAGCACCGGGAAGGGAGCCCAGGCGGCGCTATTGGCAGCAAGACAAGAATCAGCGCTACGCCAAAGGGAGGAACCACGGATTCGACGGATAGAACGGACAAACACCGATCGATCCGTGGTCATCCATTTTCGATTTTCCGTTTCCGCCGCGAAATCTGGCGCCCTTCCGACAGCAGAAGGGCGCACACGAGACACGACGAATACGACCGAGAAGTTCTAGACTTGCCCGAATTCGGGACGTCGGCGACCGAGTTGACTTTGCAGCCGCTGGACAATACTGCTGTGCATCTGACTCACGCGGCTCTCACTCAGATCCAACGTTGCCCCGATCTCCTTCATCGTCAATTCTTCGTAGTAATACAGGATGATGATCAGCCGCTCGTTTCGATTCAGCCCCTTCGTGACCAATCGCATCAGATCGTGCTTCTGAATCCGGCGTGTCGGATCTTCGCCCTTTTTATCCTCCAGGATGTCGATCTCACGCACATCCTTGTAGCTGTCGGTCTCGTACCATTTCTTGTTCAAGCTGATCAGGTTGACCGCATTCGCCTCAAGGATCATCTTCTCCAGCTCAGGCAGACTCATCTGCATGTGTTCCGCCAATTCATTTTCTGTTGGCGGTCGGCCCATTCGGGCCTCGAGCGATTTGGTTGCTTCCGAAAGCTTGCTGGCTTTGGAGCGAACAAGGCGGGGAACCCAATCCATCGTCCGCAGTTCGTCGAGCATGGCGCCGCGAATCCGCGGAACACAATACGTTTCGAACTTGACACCGCGTGAGAGATCGAACGCATCAATCGCGTCCATCAGGCCGAAGACGCCGGCTGAGATCAGATCGTCCAGCTCGACTCCATCAGGCAGTCGAGCCCAGATCCGTTCGCCGTTGTATTTCACGAGAGGCAGATAGCGTTCGACGAGCCGATTTCGCAGCTCTTTGTTCGACATGTCGGCTTTGTAGGTCCGCCAGACTGCATCGATCTCCTCATCCTGAATTTGCCGCTTCGCTGGTACAACCGTCGTGGCTGTCGTGACTGCCATGCAATCCTCCGTGATCTCGTGAACCGGCAATCTGTTGTGATCGGACGGCGAGCCGAGACGCTTCCTGCGTTCGACTGCGCTGCCGCTTCGATTCCAATCGTAAATTCCCCGGGCACCGCCTCCGAAGTGATCATTCGATCGTTGATTGTCCGGGAAAACCTGCTGAACGACCGCAAACTTTCTGTAGTCACTACATCTTAACGACGGTAGGCGCGAACAGGCTGGGGCTGGTTATCGGCTCCGCGCCCTTCGTCGATTCAGTTTTTTCTGACTTTTCGCCAACAGTCGCAATCGCGGGCCATCGTTTTCGTTCATCTCCCATCCAGCGAACCACCAATCGTTCCAGGGTCTGGTGGAAGCTCCCGGTCGATGACAACAGCAGACCACAAGATGGAGCCTCCGCTGTGTAGGACCGTTTCTGCTCGCCCGGCAACAGTCCGGCGAGGCTAATGTCCAGATTCAGGAACCGATCGGCCGCCAGGACCAGACGCTGCTGAGCGTGACGCGCAACGGCCAGATCCTGCACTCGATTGTGGATCAGCCAGATCTGTGCGGCAGTGCGCCGCGCGGCAATCTGTTTCATCCAGGCATAAGCTGCATGCAGCGACATCCGCTCGGAGGTCGTGACCACGAGCAGAACGCTGGCAAGTTGATAGAGCTCGGACCAGACATCCCCGCGTCCAACATCGACAACCACCGAACGGTGCTGTGCCAGGCGACACAGCGCATCGGCCAAAGCCTTCCCGGCTCCAGGTACGTGTACCGCCTCATCGGTTCGCCGAACGCCACCGATCAACTGGAGTCCGCCCGGTCCCGACTGCAGGACTTCGCGGACGGTCCGCCGACCGGTCGTCAAATCGGCAACCGAGGAACGAGGCGGCACCTCCCACGCCGCAAGCAGATTGGGATCGTCCAGGTCGGCATCCACCAAAGCCGCCGGCCAACCTTGACGTTGAAACGCCAAGGCGAGGTTGCGACTGACGGTCGATGCGCCCACGGCCGGCTGGGCCCCGATCACGACAACGACGCGCCCCTTCACTCCCTCGACGGGCGTGCCGACCTGTCGCACCAGACGTCGCAATGCTTCGGCTTGGTCCGCCATCCGCCATTTTCTCCTTTGAGCACGTCCGAACGGACGACCTACGACAACGTATCCAGCGACGCCTGTCCGAGCAGTACCGGAATCAACTTGGGGATCTCGGCCACGACAATGTCATCGGGCACACTCTGCCCACACGTCAAATAACTGACCGGCAGCTGGGCCGACCGCAATACGGGCAGTACGTTTCCTAATCCGGTCACCTCATCCAACTTCGTGATTAGCAACGCGTTCGTCCCCATGGGAGCAAACCGTTCGACAATGCGCTGCAGATGGGAAGTCGCGCCGACTGCGCTGAGGACCAGGTGGACCTCATCCGCCTGACACTCGTGCAGCATCGTCTTCAATTCCTGCAGTTGAACCGCATCCTGCGGACTCCGCCCTGCCGTGTCGACGAGAATGATCTCGGCTTCCGATAAACGCACTAACGCTTCACGCATTTCGCGCGGCGTCGCAACGACTTCCATCGGCAGATCGATGATTTCCGCGTAAGCGCGGAGCTGCTCCACGGCCGCGATGCGGTAGGTATCGACAGTAATCAGTCCGACGCGCCGCTGCTCGCGCAATCGCAGGTTCGCCGCCAATTTGGCAATCGTCGTCGTCTTACCGACTCCGGTTGGTCCAACCAACGAAATCACGCGTCGTTGACCGACCGATGCTTGAATCGGCCCCGTCGTGCTCAGCTCCGTCTCCAACCTTTCCCGCAGACAACTCTGGAGTTCGGTCAAGGATCGGAGCTGGTGAACGGTCGCCTGCGTTCGGACGAGTTCCATCAGTTCGCGCGCCACCGGCTCGGAAACTTCGGCATCCAGCAATTGAGCGAGCAAGTCGAACAGCGGACCGTCCAAATCCCGACGGCCCGGGCCGGGAGTCGCGGTCAGGTCCGGTTCGTCCGCAAGAATCGACTCGGACTGTTCCTCGTGCAAATGCTGCAGCAGCCGCGCGCGGAAGTCGTGACCGTCGACCGGGTCAACCGGCACGGACTCCGCCGAATGATCTGTCGGATCGGCTGGATGAGGATCGAACGGCCGTCGACCGCGAGCGGCGAGCGGTAGGGGTGCCGCGCTCGGATGGACGGGTCGTCGGGCGCGAACTTCAAACTGACGACCACGAGAAAGGCGTTCCCACCATCCCGTCGGTACCTCGCGAGTTTGGAGGACTTTCGCGTCGGGACCTAGCTCGTAACGCACCATCTGCAGTGCCTGCTGCAGATTCTTCGCTCGATAAGTTCGTATCTGCATCGCTCGATTACTCTTCTGTATCACTTACAATCCCCAAGGAAACTACTTTGGTCTCGGCAGTGACTTCCGCGTAACTCAAGACCGCCAATTCGGGAAGATTCGCCGCCGTCAGCTGACGCACGGCAATCCGGATCTCCGGGCGCACCAGCAGGACTTCCGGGCGAGCCTGCTGCCGCAGCGATTCGAGTCCGCGGTCGATCGCGCGGCAGAAACTTTCGACTTCCGCCGAGGTCCACCGGAGAATGGCTTCTCGGTCGGTCAGCTGCTGCGCCGCGCGGACCCGTTCTTCAAGCGCCGGGTCCAATGTCACAACAGAAAGTCGATCGCGCGCATCCCGATACTGAGCACAGATGGTTCGAGCTAAACGTCGCCGCACCAATTCCGTCAGCTCCAGCTCGCTCGATGTCCGTGAGGCTTCATCGCCGAGAACTTCGAGGATCGTGCTCAACTGGCGAATCGAAACACCTTCGACGAGAAGTCGCTGCAGAATCCGCTGGACGTCGGCCAGCTTCATCAGGTCCGGCATCAACTCTTCGACCACGGCCGGCGTCATCCGCCGGGTTTCCTCAATCAGGTGCCGCGTCGCATCTCGACTCAACAGTTCCGCCGCGTGACGCTTTACGACCTGTTCCAAATGATGCAGGAGCAGCGATGACGCGTCGACAAACGTCAGTCCAGCCGACTGGGCGGCGCTGAGCTCTTCGGGTGCGATTTCCAGCAGCGGCTGCTTGTAGGCCGGGTGACGCAGCAACCGACCGCGGACGGCGTGTCGCGATTCCGCCGTGGCCAGAACCGCAACCAGATCGACGGGCAAAGGAGTCGTTGCCACCGGATTGCCATTGATCTTGATGCGATACTGGTCTTGCTCCAATCGCAAGTTATCTCGAATCCGCACCTTCGGCAGGACAAGACCCAATTGCATGGCCAGCGTCTGACGCAGTTGAGTAATTCGGGACAACAGATTGCTCCCCCGGCGCACGTCGGCCAGCCGAATCAACGAGCGACCCAGCTCCAACTCCACCGGATCGACGGCCAGATACTCTTCGATTCGCGGCTCCAGCTTTTGCGGTTCCGCCGCCGCCCCGGTCTTTGCCTGAGCGGCCGACTTTTCTTGTTCTTGCTGCTGGCGCGACAACAGGATTGCCGCTCCAATACATCCGCTGCCTAGCAGCACCAACGGAATCGACGGAAGATGTGTCAGCAGAAGCAACCCCAGAAAACTCCCTGCCACAGCCAGTACCTGAGGACGGGAGAGCATTTGAATCAGGAACTCAACGGGCAGATTGGCACGCTGCGTACTCCGGGTGACAAGCAAACCGGCCGCAAGAGAAATCAGCAACGCCGGGATCTGACTGACTAATCCATCGCCAATCGTCAGCTTCGTGAAAACCTCCGCGGCTTCCGCTGGCGACATCCCATATTGCACGATCCCAATGGCCAATCCACCAACAATGTTGATCACCGTGATGAAGACGCCGGCGATCGCGTCTCCCCGAACAAACTTGCTCGCTCCATCCATCGCCCCGTAGAAGTCCGCCTGCCGGGTAATCTCCTCCCGCCGCCGACGGGCCTCTACCACGTCAATCGATCCGGCGCTCAGATCCGCGTCAACCGCCATCTGTTTGCCGGGCATCCCATCGAGAGCGAACCGCGCGGAAACCTCACTGATCCGCGTCGCACCCTTCGTGATCACGACGAATTGAATGACGGCGATAATGCAGAATAGGACCGCCCCGACCGCAACCTGATCTCCCGCCACAAACTGACCGAAACTCTGAATCACGCCACCGGCCGCCGAAATGCCCGACGATCCACCCTCGGTCAAAATCAAACGGGTCGTCGAGACATTCAACACCAGACGACCGAGTGTCGTCGCCAAGAGGACGGTGGGGAAAACGTTAAACTCAAGCGGGGCCGCCACATAAATCGTGGTCAGAAGGACAATGGTCGCCAACGCGATGTTGCCGATCAACAGCAGGTCGAGCACCGCGGCGGGCAGCGGAGTTAAGACAATCAACAGGCAGAGAATCAGCCCCGCCGGCAGCAGTAATTCAGTGGCTCGCAGTCGGAACATTTCCATCCGAATCGCCGATCGGGCCGGTTTTTGGCCCGGCCGAACACTGTTAGTTAAAAATCAGGAAAAACCTGAAGAGCGGCGGCAGGGTACCCGATCCCCGTTTCACTGTCCAGGGCGTTTTGAATCAACGCTATCCTGTCAGCGGTAGCGGACATCCGAGCGGATTTTCGGGTCTCGGAATCGGCGTAAGAATGGTACAGCAAAGGTTTGCGCCGGTGCACACATCGGACGCCGCGGATACTCCGCCCAGCTCCGAACCTTTCGGGAACCCAGTGGAATGGAAAAGTCCGTCAAGTCACACGCCGCATACCCATCTTGGGCGCCCCGCTTCTGGCACGGGATGCTCTTGAGTGACTGGCTTGGTCTCTTGAGGCAACATCGCTTCCGAGTGCATCCCATGCGGTGGGGTCTGGCGACGACGATCACGGGATTGACCGTCTTCAACTCGACAATGCGGCTGGCGAGCCAGCTGCGGTATGGACGTCGGGTTCGCGAGACGACGCTGGTGGAGGATCCAATTTTCATCGTGGGTCATTGGCGAAGTGGGACGACCTATCTTCACGAATTGTTATCGTGCGATGACCGGTTCGCGACCCCGACGACCTATCAGTGTTTTGCGGCCAACCATTTCCTGCTAACCGATGGGTGGTTGCCACGGATGGTCTGGTTCCTGGTACCCTCACGGCGGCCGATGGACAACGTCCAGGTTGGCTGGCAAGCGCCTCAAGAGGACGAATTCGCGCTCTGTTCTTTGGGAACCCCTTCGCCCTATCTGCGAATCGCCTTTCCCAACGATGAAGACAATTGCCTGCGATATCTCGACCTGCACGACCTCGATGCGGCGTCACTGCAGGCCTGGCAGGACGCGTTGCGTTGGTTTTTGCAGAGCATGACGTTGGCCACGGGTCGACAGTTAGTTCTCAAGTCACCGACCCACACCGCACGGGTCGGGCTGCTCGCCGAGATGTTTCCCCGCGCGAAGTTCCTGCACATCGTTCGTGATCCTCCGACCCTGTATGCCTCGACCCTGAAGCTCTGGCGCGTGCTCGATCGTGCGCAAGGATTGCAGCTCCCCCATTTCCGACAGCTCGAGTCCTATGTGATCGAGGCTTTCTGTCAGATGTACGCAGCGTTCGAGAGGGATCGGCAAACGTTGTCGGCCGATCGCGTCCACGATTTGCGATATGAGGATCTGGTTCGTGATCCGCTCGGCGAGTTGGAGCGGGCGTATGCTCGATTACAGCTCGGTGATTTTGCCCAGGTTCGTTCCTCTCTCGAGGCGTTTACTTCGAGCAAGCGTGAGTATCAGACCAATCGCTATGAGCTGGATGCGGAGACGCGTGCAAGGATCGAGCGGGCGTGGGGCTTCTACGCTGAACGCTATGGGTATCCGCGGGAGCAAGCGTAACTTCGGAAGGCTTGCTACTCGACATCATCCGGCTTTTGAAAGGCGCGACGACGACGAAGCGAGGAAACATCGTTGTGAACGGATTTAATATCGTCGCGCCAGTCGTCGGGCGTCATGCAGAGCGCGCGTTCGTACTTCCATCGCTGCCACGCATAATCGATTCCTCCCAGCAACAACAGACCGATGCTGATCCACAGTGCCATCCGGATCAAGAGTGGTCCCGCGACGTGGAGCATTTCCGCTGCGTTGAGATCACCGAGTGTCGCAATCGACGGCAGGTTCTTCCAGAGCAGCCAGCCTGCGAGTAGCAAAACACCAACCAGCTTGAGCACCAGGAATAGCAGGCGCATCAACTGAGCCGGTTCTATCAGACGCAGGAGGTTCCGTGCGGGCGTGATTCGCTGCAGATCGGGAATCAGTTTCTGCGGAACCCACAGCCATCCCCCTTGGATCCACTGGATGACGCAGGCGGCCAGACAGACCGACACGAGCCACGGTCCCAAGGTACAAAGCACGATCAGGCCGGTTCGCCGCCAGCTTTCCACCTGGTAATCCACATCATCGGCCCGAATCGGAACGTGACTCAGGTTCTCACTGAGCAGTTGACTGATTCCTCGCAGCAGCAGCGGGCCGTTCACCAGCAGCGCGCCCATCGCCGCTAAGCAGACGAACGCGGCCACCAAATCGCGACTGCGGGCCACATGGCCTTCCTGCCGCGCCAACTGCCTGCGGCGCGGCGTCGGTTCTCGCGTGCGTTCCTGCCCCGAGTCACTCATGAAGTTACGAACCCGGCACCACCGAGCCCCTCAGCACCTGCGTAAGAATATGGAGTCCATCCGCCACATGTTGCTCGAACATCCAAGTCACCGTCCCTAGCGACAGGCAACTCATCCCGAGCAACAGAATCAGATTCACGCTCAATCCCAAACCAATCGAGTTGAGTTGAGGAATCACACGGGCCAACAGGCCCATCACCAGCATGGCCAGCAGGAGCGAGAAACCGATGGGTGCCGCGGCGCGAAAACCCAGTTGAAAGCTCCGCGTCAGGAATTCTGCCATCAGCGTTGCGACATCGACCTGGGGTGGTGGGGATCCGGGCGGCACGATTTGAAAGCAGACCAGCAACGTGCCAATGACGCGACGATGACCATCCATGGCCAGAAACGAGGCCAACGTCAGCAGGGAAAAGAACCGATCGATGGCTGAACCGCCGCCAAAGTCTCCGGCATTCCCCAGATCGCTCCATGAGAGTCCGGCCAGTTGTCCGATGAGACTGCCGGCCAACTGCAAACCGCAAAGTAACACGAAGAAGCCGAAGGCTAACCCCGTCCCCAGCAACAGCTCATACGCACAGCCCCGAACCCATTCGCGGCCGCCATCGGGAGTCGAGACGCCGATCCCCGGATGCAACGCAGTGATCCAGAATGCCGAAGTCAAAGTCAGACCTACGCGAATCCGAAGCGGAACCAAGCGTCCCGTGAATCCCGGCCAAAGCAGGGTCATGGGAACGAGTCGCGCAAGCACACAACTGAATTGAAACACCATCTGCAGCATGCGGAGATTTTCACCAGTGCGGGACGCGGGCAAACAACTCGGTGGAATACTGCACGAGGCTCTGCATCAGCCAAGGTAGCAACAGGCCCACGACGGCGAGGATCGCCACCAGTTTGGGCGCAAACGACAGCGTCGCATCATGGACTTGTGTCACCGCCTGCAGCAACCCCACCACCAAGCCCACAACGGCCCCCGTGAGCAATGCCGGGGCACTCAGCACCAAAGCGGTCCGCAGCGCTTCCCTCGCCAGGTCAATCACAAAGGTCTCGGTCATTCTCCAGGGACTCCCTACGAAAATTCAGGTGACGACCCGGAAGCTCTCCAAAAGCATTCCAATCAACAGATGCCATCCGTCAACGAGCACGAACAAGAGCAACTTGAGCGGCATCGAGATCATGGTCGGAGGCAGCATGAACATCCCCATTGCGGTGGTGACCGCCGCAACAACAAGATCGATCACCAGAAACGGGAGATAAATCTGGAAGCCGATCAGAAAGGCGGTCTTGAGTTCACTCAGCATGAAAGCCGGCAAGAGCGCTCGTAAGGGAACTTCGTCATACGTCGTAGGCGCCGTCTGCACGTCGGGCAGTTGCCGGAGGAACAGCCATACGTCATCCGTATTGCCTGTGGCTTCAATCTGCTGGCTCATGAACTGACGAATCGGCTGAATCCCCGCCTGCCACTGTTCTTCCAAGGTGCGTGCGGCTTGGACTTCCGCGGAACAGCCGATCGTCTCGTCGTACACGGACTGCCACGTCGGCCACATTACGAGGACCGTACTAATCAAGGCGAGTGACGTTGTCACCTGCATCGGCAGTGCCTGGGGTGCTCCGAGAGCTTGCCGCAGTAAACTCAGCACAATCGCAATGCGAACGTAGGCGGTTGTCATCAACAGGAGCGCGGGAATCAGTCCGAGGGCCACCATCGAGATGACCAGTCGCAGCGATGAAGAGCCTTTTTCCGCCGCAATCCAGTCGCGTCCTTCGGAGAACAAGAACTGCATTAGTCGAGGCTCATCCTCCGTTTCAACCTGCGACGAAGCCTTCGGCGCCGGATCGGCCGTTTGGCACCACGCGGCATTTTCCCCACCAGCCCACAAAACGACGGCCAGCAGCAGCGTCACGAATCGCAACGGCGGACCACGATCCGGCCCTGGAAGGGGAGAGGCCCGGAAACCGGGCGGCCGGAAGATCAAGGGATATACCATGTCAGACCCTGCGCGCATCCTCTCGGACAACCATTTGACTCAGCAGCTCCCCCGCGAGTGAAGGGCTTGCCGCCATTGACTCGGCAGACGTGCGGTCCACGAGTCGAGCGACTTCCGCGGGATCGGTGATCTCCGCAAGTCGGCCAACCCCCTGCGGTGATTCCAACAGGATCAACATCCGCTCACCCACGCGAACGAGCAACAGCCGCTGTCGGGCATTGAGCGGTACCCGACCGCAGACTTGGATGACATCGGAAGGCAGACCCGCGCGACGGGGTGCAGTGAGCCAACGTTGAATGAGCACCACAGCAGCAAACACACCGAGAACGATGGCCAGACGACTACCAACTCGAATGGCCGACGTGCGACCGGGCAGTCGCTCACTCACGGCAGATGTCGGTTGACGGGGAGGTGCCAGGGGCAACGCTGCCGGATTTCCCTCCGCAAGGCGCGCCGGGGGACTTGCGCGGAACGGTGGATTGACCGGCCGCGCGGGTTCGTCGGCCGTAAGAACACTTGCCAGGATCAGCCAGCATAACAAGCCATACCCGGTCCGTTGATTCCACAAACCACGCATCAATCTCCCCTGTTGGAGCCCAAAGCCCATTTTAAAACCCGATTCTCTCGAGCGGCGGCTGACAACATCTCGTCCGGGAGCTGCTCAGGCTGATTGCCGACGGCTAGGTTGACGACGAACTGTCACCTGGACCGCAAGTTTGCCGTCCACCAGCACAACGTTCCCGTAACCCAGCAACTGCCGACCGGCAAAGATCTCGACCGGCTCTTCCAATGGGGGATCGAGCCGAACGACGGCTCCCGTCCGCAAACCGCGCAGTCCGTCCGCGGACAGACAAGTGGTCCCGAAACGAAGACTCACCTGAAGCGGATCGCTAGCGCCGGTCAATTCGCGCCATGTAAATGGCCGCGCCAACGGTTCCTCCGATGATCTGCCGGTCACGACTCCGTCTTCGTCGCACACCGCACCAGGAATTCGGGCGCGGCTTTCCTTCTCCAACTCCGCAACCTGCCGAGAATCACCGAGCTCGTCGGAACAGGCTGCGTCCTCGACGGACTCTGCACAGGATGGGGCGTCTCCTCTGACGCCCTGCATCAGCGGATCTCGTGGCCGCATCCGCTCGCTGGCTTCCGATGCAACCGGTCCGCTCGCACGAGATTCGTCAGCACGGGTACGCATGAGGGCAAGTCCTTTCGGCATTCGCGCGGACTGTCCTCGAAACGGCGACCGGTGACAAGGTCAACTTGAGGAATTTCAGCGGCTACGCGCTGCCGGCCAGGCGCTGCTGGAGTTCCTTGGCCAGTCGCGAGTCCGTCTGACTGACGTTTTCGAGAATGCACTCGCGCGCCCCAGCGTGTGTCGCCTCCAGGATAGCCGCCAATCGGGCTGCCAATTCCGCTCGATGCAATGATCGTTCAATCTGATGATTCAGCCAAAGCTGAAATTCCTCTCGAATTTCCGGCGACTGGGGTGGCGCGGAGGGAACATCTTCAACGAGACGCTCAAGCACTTGCGTCTGGAGTGCAGCCGGCAAATGGGAAATCACCTCCGAGGCCCGTTGAGTCGACAACTGTCCTAACGCGATCGCGATGGTCTGAGGTAACTCGTCGCAGAGGCAGTCCGCAATCAAACGCTCGGAGGCGGAATCGAGCGGACTCGCGGTCGCTTCCAGACGCGCGGACGGAGACTCTCGATCGATTCGCAGGGGAGTGACCGAACGTGACGCCATGGATTCGCAATTTCCCACGGCTTTGCCCTGCGTCTGCAAGAAATCTCGGATCACGGCAAGTTCTTCGCCGGGTTCGATCCGCGACAACGTGAGAACCGCCGAGCGGACGGTCTGCGCCTGTTGGGAATCCATCTGATCGAGTAACTGGTCCGCCAGTTTACGATCCAGACTTGCCACCAAGACCGCTGCTCTTCGAAGCTCCTCGGACAATTCAACCACGGTTTCACCCTGCTCGTGCAATCCATTGATTCAAGATTTTCGCCGCCTGCTCCGGGTCTTCTCGAACGAGATCGGTCAGGTTCGCCCGCAATTGCTGCTCATCCACTTCAGGAAATGGAATCGGTACCGTCGACGGACCACCGACTTCGGCGAGTGGTGGATCGACGATGGCGGTCTCGCACAGATCGGGCATCCGACGTCGGCGGCGGCGCCCTGTCCATTGAGCGGTCACGAACCCGATGACGCCCAGTGCGGCAATCGCCATTCCCATTTGTTGTCGGACGGTCCATTTCGGTGACCAAATCGTGGACCACGTCTTGGTCGCTGGTTTGAGATCATCGAAGGTCGTGACGGTCACGTTGGATTCAGTGGTGGTGGAACGACTTCGGGTCAGCGAGGTGACGGCCTGCTGAATGCGTTCGGCTGTTTCCGCTTGAAGCTGGTTCAAACTTTCGGTCGGGGGGGGACCTGTCTGGCGCTCGGACGCACCGCGATGACGTTTTTCCCAGATGTCGAGCAGGTAGCTGCGAGGGACCGCAACCAGGACATTCAGTCCCTGTGGGCGCATGGGAAATGGTGTTCCTGCCTCAGACTTTTCGTCGGAACTCGACGAATCCCGAGCGTCAGGCCCGGGCAGTTCAACATCCACGGTCACTTCGACGTGGGAAATAAACCGCAGCGAACTTTCGAGCTTCTCCTCCCAGTAGGTTTCCAGCGATTGCTTATGCTGCAGCCAAGCCTCCGCCGCATACCGCGCGATGGCATCGGGGTCGTCGACCGGAATTGTCGATCCACTGCGGAGGTCGGTTACATGGACGTCCTGCGGTTCCAGACCCGCTTTCGCCGCGGCAACGAGTCGTCGGATCGTGGCGACCCGGGCAAATTCCAGGGGCTTTCCCGGTTCCGGCAGCACGACAACCGAGGCCGAGATCACTCTTCGCTTCTGCAGTCCTCGTTCCTCCAGTTCATCGAATTGGACCGATGCATCTTGGATCCCCTCCATCTCGCAGATAGCCGCCGCTAAATCGCGCTCGCGCGCGACGCGCATTCGAGCCTCAAAGTCGGCTTTCGATTCGAACAATCCGCGGGTCTCAACGGCGTCGAGCGTCGATTCCTGCAGGCTCTTGGGCAGCGCATCATGTTCGGCCAAAGCCAGCAAGTAGCGGGTGACCTCGCGGCCGGGCACGTACAGACAGCGATTCTCCAACGTGAAGCCGTCGAGATTGGCTTTTGACAGGGCTTTGATCACGCAGCGCTGCTGCGCGTCGCTCAGCGGCTGACCGTCCATCAGGTCGACGCTTGAATTCTCCAGCGACGGCGCCCACCACGTGAGACCTATTGCCAGAATGCCGATCGGCACAAGGAACAACGTCCAGCGCGACCAGCGCGACCAATGCTGCGTGTTTTCACGCAATCGGCTCGTAACTTCCCGAAACTCCAACATGCATCCATCCGCACATTCGTACAGGAAACGTATGCCACCGCCTTCGATTCGTCCGTCAGGCGGCTGCCTTCATCGCGGGCCAGGGAATAAACAGCGTCCGCGCCGTGCCACCCTGGGGACACCGTAACGTGTCGATCCGCATTTCCGGGGAACGATCACGGCGTCGATCGCTGGTCGCCCCCATCGACTGGGCAACCAATCGCAGCCCAAATGTCGGCTCAAATCCGATGCCAGAATCGGCGACTTCGATCTCCAACCCGCGGGGACAAACCACCGCGGTCAAGTCCAATTGCCCTCCCTCGGGCATCACCCGCAGCGAATCTTCAATCATCTGTTCCAGGATCTCGATGACGCGCTGCCTGTTCAGTGGGAATCGGAGTTGCCGATCCACTTCGACGCAACAGGCGATGTGTTGTCGACGAAGTTTGCGGGACATCGTCAGACAAACAACCTGAATCAGTTCGTAGAGGTTCGTGTCGTTAACGTCGGCAGCATCCTGCGGCCGGAATGGGATGGCGTTCACGGTAGTGCTCCTTGCACGCGGGGTCTCCGTTTCGCCGGCAAAACTCCTCCTGAGTTGCCAACGCCTCGCAAGAGGCCAAAGAAAGGCGGGGGAGTTGTATCGCAAAGCCCGAATTGTGTCAACGCACGCGATCCACGCCGGCAAACACCGTACTCACCCCGTAAACACCTCACAGGAACTCGTGCCGTTTCGAAGTGTTGGTCTTGCAGGCGTTGCGGAACAGGATGCGGGACCTTCCTCCGAGCCAGCAACGAACAAACGGCAAGGCCTCGTGGGACTGGTCAACGGGATGGCAAGCGCTATGCCAGTGTCGTTTTTCGATGTAGCAACGACACTAGCAGAGCCAGTGGCACACTGGAGAGCTCGGTTTTTCGTATTTCCAAACGCGGCCTACGGACACGCTGCGCTTGCTTGCCAGTGTGTCGTCGAAACCGCAAGTGGATGAACGAAGGAGAATGAGAACGGCGGGCCGATCAGTTGCGATCGTCGTAGGCGCCCGCGTCCCCTGCGATGCTGGCACTGCCATCATTGCCGGTCACGAGTCCCATCATCCAGACATTCAGGTCGCTCAGCATCTGCGTCGTGAGTTCGTCGCCGCACGGATATTGCCGCAAATTGAGCGACATACCGGCGACGTGAAAGAGACGCAGGTCATCACAGAGATGCCGAATGGAGTAATCCTGACTGTCGCGACCCTGAGCAATCATCACCGGCAGTCGTCGGACACGCGGCAGCGAGGCCAGGGGACAGTGACCCTGCGGGAATGCGCCACCAAGCGATGCGACGCCGGCAAATCGCTCGGGAGCGGCAACACCCAAGCGTAACGCCATGGTCCCGCCATGCCCATAACCCGCCAGAAACACACGATGTTCGGCAATGTGGAACCGCTGGCACGCCAGTTGAATGCATTCCTCAACCCGATCCATTGCCTGGGCGATGCCGTCTGCCTGCTGGGACCAGCGTGCACGCACCGACTCCTCCTCCGGCGTCCGCTCGCCGGGAGTCGCTGCGACATAATTGCGCAAACTGATGTGCGGCATGACGCTTTTCAACTGCGTCGCTGCCGGTCCGCCACTGGGCAACCAGACGAGTAACGGATACGCATAATTCCGTTCGTAATGCAGCGGTACGAAGAATGTCGCATCGCGTTGCCCGACCTCCTCGCAACCGAACGTGGGCTCGGTCCATGGGGACGATGATTCGGACAACAAACTGGAGTCGTGTTCACGCAGGTGAAGACGGTTCATGCGTTTCGACCGGTTTTCTGGGAGAGCGGTCCGGCCCATCCCTTGAATCGGTTCCACCTCCTGCTGATCCTCGTGGTTGATGCGGCACGCGCCGTTTCTGCATCCTGCACGAAATCGGGGTGCATAACGCGGCTCCGGCGGTGGACTTTAACGGACCCACATCTTGGTGTCAATGCGACGCCAAGCCAAACGTTGACAGCGACAAGCTGATGGCAGCTCGTGTCGAAATTGCTTATTCAGTAGGTCCAGAACTCGAAGCATTTCGCGGCGTCATGCTAGCATTCCTGATCACGCCGACCGGCGGTTGGCCCAATCTGTCGTGCGCCTGCTGCTCGTTGACGACAATCCGCTGAATGCTTCGGGCACAGCCGGTTTCGGGACACACTTCGACAAGCGTTGCGTGCAGACGCAGATCGCGCGTCGCGACTTCGAAGTGGGTCGGGCGAAAAGTAATTGTGGTTTCCAGGACGCGGTCGACGCGACGACCGAGGATTCCTTCGTGTGGACCGGTCATCCCGATGTCACATTGAAAGGCGGTCCCACCGGGCAGAATCTGCTCGTCAGCGGTAGGCACGTGGGTGTGGGTCCCGAGAACCGCCGTCACGCGTCCATCGAGATATCGGCCCATCAACTGCATGTCACTGGTCGCTTCGGCATGAAAATCGAGCCAGCGGATCTTCACGTCGGCCGGAATCTGCTGAAGGACCCGGTCTGCGGCCTGCCAGGGGCAGTCGACGGGCCGCATGAAGACGCGCCCCAGCAGGCTGAAGACCGCGACTGAAATTCCCCGATCATCCTGAACGAGCGTCCATTCGCGACCGGGAGCGGAGCGGGGGAAGTTCGCCGGCTTAACGATGGCGGCCTCGCGTTCGAGGATCGGGATAATTTCTCGCCGCCGGTAGATATGATCTCCCATGGTGATGCAGTCGACACCCGCACGACGGAGTTCTTCATAGATATCGGGAGTCAGTCCTGAACCCCCGGCGGCGTTCTCGGCATTGGCGATGACCAGGTTGAGCTGGTATTGCTGCCGCAACGCGGTCAGGGATTGCAGAAGAATCTGACGTCCTGGTTTGCCGACGATGTCGCCGATATGCAGAATACGCACGGAGAATGACTTTCCGACGAACGAGGTGCCGATCTGGTGCTGCGTTAGCGGGCGATTTCGGTAAACCGCGACTCCCGCACGACGGTGACCTTGATCTCTCCTGGGTAGGTCAACTGTTCTTCAAAGGCTTTCGCAATGTCGCGTGAGATTTTCGCCGCACCTTCGTCGTCGGTTTCCCGCGAATTGGCGAGCACGCGCAGCTCGCGTCCGGCCTGAATGGCGAACGCCTGTTCGACGCCCTGGAAACCACTGGCGATCGACTCGAGTTCTTCCATGCGTTTGATATAGCGTTCCAGCGTCTCGCGCCGCGCCCCGGGACGCGAGGCGCTGCAGGCGTCCGCGGTCGCGACCAGGACGGTGTAAGGATACTCGGAAACGATCTCGTCGTGATGGCCGAGGGCCGCATGGACCACCTCCGGACATTCCCCGTGGCGTTTCAACAGATCCGCACCGATCTTCGGATGTCCCCCTTCCATTTCATGATCCGCCGCCTTGCCAATATCGTGGAGTAATCCGCAACGGCGCGCGAGGCTACCGTCCAATCCGACCATTTCGGCGAGCATGCCGGAAATGAAGGCAACTTCTATCGAATGACGCAGCACGTTTTGGCTGTAGCTGGTACGGAAGCAGAGCCGTCCCAACATGTTGGTCACGCGCGGATGTAAGCCGACAATATCGACTTCCCGCGCCGCCTCTTCCCCCTGCTTCTGCACGTACTGTTCAATTTCATTGCGGGTTTCCGCAACGATTTCTTCAATCCGCGAAGGATGAATCCGACCGTCCGCGATCAGCTTGATGAGGGACTGCCGCGCGACTTCTCTGCGCACCGGATCGAAGGCGCTGACAATGACCACGCCGGGCGTATCGTCGATAATGACATCGACGCCCGTTTCCTTTTCGAAGGAGCGGATATTCCGGCCTTCGCGCCCGATGATCCGCCCCTTCATTTCATCATTCGGGATATCGACACTACTTGTGGTCGATTCGGCAGTGTGCGCGGCCGCGTACCGCTGCAAGGCCGTCACCAACAACTCCCGGGACTGCTGACGACACGTCTCCTCAATCTTCTTCTGGTGACGCAGAATCACGGCCCCTGTTTCATGTTGGAGCTCTTTTTCCAGCATTGCCAAGAGACGCGCCTCGGCCTCACCGCGACTGAGTCCACTCAGCTCGTGCAGCGTTTGACGCTGCAGATCCAACAGTTTCGAGAGATCGAGATTGCGTTTTTCCGTATCGGCGATCTTCTCCGTTAGCCGCCGTTGCGTCGATTCCACAATCCGTTCCTGCTTTCGCAGGTATTCGGTCTGTTGTTCGACCGCCTCCTGTCGCTTGTCCAGCGAACGCTCTCGTTCGCGCAACTGATCGCGCAACTTGTTCAGTTCACGATCCATTTCCGCCTTCTGCTGGATACTCTCCTCCTTGACTCGCAGTTCCGCCTCTTTGATCAAGTTGGAACTGTCGATTCGAGCGCGCTCCAGAATCATCTGGGCTTCCGACTCTGCGTCGCGTCGGCGCAGTCGGTCCAGCAGTCGAACGGCGATAAACGCCAGCGTGGCTCCCACCACGGCACTCAAAACACTTACGACAATGGGATTCATCACCGCACCGAGAGGGAACGGGTTGGACACTTCGGCCTCCTTATCACTACGTCCCCCCAGCATCCACCGGCGGTGGAGCACCAGCCAACGGGCCTGACCTACTCAGGGCCGGTCCGCGCTGCGTCGTGGACAGAAATGGACCGCGATTACGGTCTCACACGACTCGAGGAAGAAGAGGCACGAGGTCTTGACGCGCAGCTTGTCTAGTCGGCTGCGCCCCGCGGTTCTCGGGCGCGACGTGTCCGACCAAAGATCGATAACCACCCTGATCGAGCCGGACTGCTCCCGCGCCGCCGTTGCGGCTGGGGAGCTGTCAAATCAAGTCCGCCGCAGATCCAACCCACTCCCGAAATCACGACCACCGAGCGGTCATCGCACGCCGATCTCCTGCGGCTGGAACCGGCTGCCACCGGCCGCAACACCCCCACGGTGTCCGGCAAGTGTTTCGCGAGCCAGTCAAGCAGACCGAAGAAGAACAGCAGCGTTATCCGCTCAATCACCGTGAGTTGGTTCAAGGCCACATTCCTGAGCATGTTTTCCAATCGTCGTGGTCCCGTCCGCAAACCGCAAAGCTTAACGCATCCACGATCGGCAGGCTGCCGGGGTGTCGAAGTCGGGAGCAAGGGATTGCCCGCACTTCCACTCGTAGTATGTTACCAGAGCCACCGTAATCTGCAACGCGTCCCGCGGTGGTCCCGGCACCGAGTGATTCTTTCCTCAGAAACCTGCGGACTTGGCCCAACCGCCGGTTCTCCGACAGGCCCAACCCGATGACTGAGCACGATTTGGACCAGAGGCTCGATCCGTTCGAACAACAACTCGCCCAATCGTGGTCCACCCCATCGTGGCAAGATCGTACAGTTCTCGTTGCGGTCTCGGGTGGACCCGACAGCATCGCCTTGCTGCGCGGCCTGATCGCCCTTCAACCCGACCGCCCGCGCATCCGCGTAGCTCACTTTCAACACGGGCTGCGCGGTCATGCCGCCAACGCGGATCAGCAGTTCGTGCAACAGACCTGTCAGACGCTCAACGTCTCTTGTGAAGTCGGCCATGCGGCACGAGACGAATACGCGGCGCATCAGCCAGGGACCGGCTGGGAATCGGCCGCCCGCAAACTGCGGTATCGGTTTCTGATCCAAGCCGCCGAGCGGTCCGGGGCACGCTATGTGGCCACCGGCCACACGGCCGACGACCAGGCCGAAACCGTGTTGCACCATGTCCTTCGCGGCACGGGCCTGAGCGGATTGGGTGGAATTCCCCGCGTCCGACGCGCCTCGGAAGCCGTGACGATCATCCGACCGCTCCTGTCCGTCTCGCGGTCCGACGTGCTCGCCTATCTGGACCGATTACATCAGCCATACCGGCAAGATGAGACGAATGTCGACCCACGATTCACACGAAATCGGCTTCGCCACGATCTCTTGCCCCAGATCGAACAGCAGTTGAATCCGCACGTTCGTCAGGCGCTCATTCGACTGAGCCGAATCGCTCGAGAAGCACAAGGCTCCTTCGCAGCTTGCCTGAACCCGCTATTCGATCAGTATGTGCAGCGTCGTACCGGCTCAGGATCCATCGTCGTTGAAGTTTGCTGTCACTCGTCACTGCAAGCACTGACCGCCCATCTTCAGCGAGAGTTATTTGTCACGATTTGGCGCCAGAACCGATGGCCTCGGCGACAAATGGGATTCTCGCGTTGGCAGCAGCTCACCCACCTGCTGCACAATCGGTCTGCACGCCCCCTGACTTTGCCCGGTGCAATTCGCGCCGAGCGAGAAGACGAGTTGCTGCGTCTGGTCGGACCGCTGTGCCGCGGAGCATCGAGCTGATTCTTGTTTGCTCCAACCCATCATCCCCGGACAAAGCGTCGCGCGAGCTCACACCGCAACACTCTAGGAAAACTAGGCAAGCAG
>CAZFWV010000025.1:0-5153 GCA_964522605.1 uncultured Pirellulaceae bacterium | reverse complement strand
CTCCAGCCTCCAGCCTCCCATCTTGACCTCGGGGGAACGCATCCCCTACGATTCGCCGCTATTTTTGCGCGCCGGTTGATGGCCGAGCAGACCGCAGCGTCGACGGTTCAGGATTCAGGATGCCTAGCTTCGTCGGACGACTATCCAGACTCGTGTGGTCGCTACTGACGTGGATAACACTCAGTACGCTTGTCGCTGCGCTATGTGTCGGATGGTATTACTTCCACCGCGTCGACGAGGAAATTCTCCGCGTGTTTCATGCGCGGATGGCGGCGCATTACCCGCATTTGGTCCCCAAAATTGGATCCGCCCGATTTCTCAAGGGGGAGGGAATCCGACTGCGGAAGGTTGCGCTTTACGAATCGAACGAAACAGGCTCCACCTCGGGGGCGCCTCTGATCCAGATCGAGGAGCTGCTGTTGCTCTGTGATCCGCATGTCGCGGATCTGGTGAAGGGTAAGCTGTGTGTTCGTCAGATTCAGATCCGCGGGTTGACGCTGCGCGGAACGCGGGACCGAGGCGGACACTGGAATCTGACGAGTCTGTGGCCGCCTCCGCAATTCACCAAGCCTCCCGATCCTCTTCCGGAAGTACTCGTCGAGAAGGGCGTGCTCGAGTTATTGGACCGTTCATCCGATCAACCGCGTCGGCTGACCTGTCGCGAAATGAGCACGCGAATTCGAATGAAACGATTGGATGATCAGCGGGCTAACGCGGTGCTGATCGGTTTTCAGGGAGCCTTTACGACGGACCATAGTCGCCAGGTGAGGTTGCGGGGAGCGATGCGAACGTGGGACGGCGCCTGGTCGGTTCAGGGCGACGTGGACGCGCTTCAATGGTCGCCTGCCCTGCTGGCAGCCTTGCCCGTGGAATTTGGAGCAAAGCTGCAGCGGCTGAGTCCACTGCGCGCCGAGTCGCAACTGAAGTTTCGGGTATCGCAGACGACGGCGACGGAGCCATTGGATTATTGGATCGCCGGCCAGTTAGTCGAAGGCTCGTGGCTTACGCAGTCGACGCAACCGTCGCTGTCAAACCTTGAGGGGGAATTCCAGGTTGACAATCAAGGTGTTTTGGTGCCGCAGATCTCCGCCCAGTTAGGCGAGGGCCGACTGCAGGCCTCTCTGCGCGCAGCAGGGCACAACCTGAGTGGACCGCTGACGCTGTCGGTCCAAGCGGACCACGTGGAGGTTGCCCCGAGACTGGTCGCCTTATTTCCCACCAGTTTGCGGCAGGCATGGGAAAAATGTCAGGTTGTCGGCCAGGTCAGCGGGAATCTGCAATTGCTGTATGACGGATCGCAGTGGGACTCGGTCGCCGATTTGACGTGCCACGATCTGACCCTGTTGCACTCCCAATTTCCCTATCCGGTTACGCACTGCGAAGGAACCGTTCGGTTTCAGCAACAGGTCTTGAATTTCGACCTGAATGGGGCAGCGGGAGGGACCCCGATCACGATGAAGGGTTCCATCCGCCAGCCAGGCCCCAACGCCACGGGCTGGTGGGAAGTGGGCACCACGCGGTGGAAGGCGATCGATGAAGCCTTGATCGCGGCATTACCCGATACGGCGCAGCAGTTCCTGCAACGGCTGCGACCGCGCGGTCAGATCGGCTTCTGGGCGCGATATCAGCGTGATGATCCCACCGCGCCGGCAGTGACGCCCTATCTGACGGTCGAAATCCATGATGGCTGGATCAACTACGATGCGTTTCCCTACCCGATTGGAAATATTCGCGGGAAGATCGAGTGTCAGGAAGGCCGCTGGCGGTTTCACGAGCTACAGGGCTGGAACGATCATTGCCGGATCACCTGTGATGGTGTCTGGATGGCGGACCAACCTTTGCGTCCATTGACGCTCCAGTTTCGGGCTCAAGACGTGGTCCTCGACGGAGAACTGCAGCGTGCGGTCCAGCCGGAACTGCAGCAGTTGTGGCGAGACCTTCAACTGCAGGGAACGCTCGACGAGCTCGAGATCGACTTGCATCACTCCGCGGCAGCCGCCCAACCGCTAGTGGAGGTCCGTGCGAAGCAGGTCGAGCAGTCGGGTTCGCTGTCGAATCCGGCGGGACTCCAAATCCGACCCGTCTGGTTTCCCTATCGCGTGAGCAATCTGCGCGGACAGATTCAATGGGCCAATGGTGCCCTCGCGGTTCAGGGACTTTCCGGACGTCACGGAAACACGCGACTGCGCGCCAATCTGAATGCGGAGCGGGCACAATCGAGGCAATGGCGAATCCAGTTGACCGACCTGGCGGTGGACAATCTGCGGATCGACGAAGACCTGCTGAGCGCGATGCAGTCGCGGCACGCCGAGATGCTTCGGGCCCGTCAAATGACCGGGACCTTTTCGATCGCGGGAGCACTTCATCTGACCCGTATTTCGCCGGATCTTCCGATCACCGCCGGCTGGGACCTGCTGATCAACGCGGAAGAAGCGGGCTTTACGGCAGGCCTGCCGATTCGGCACGCCTTTGGACAAGTCCGACTTCGTGGCCACCACGACGGTCGCCAGTTCTGGTCGCGAGGCAGTCTGCAGGTCGATTCGCTCGTCTGTCGGGACATCCAACTGACGCGATTGGCGGGTCCGCTGTGGATCGACAATCAACGACTGGCACTCGGCGCGCGTGTGCCGTCGGACAGCAATCCGAATGGCGCGAAACCGCTCGTCGCCAGCGTTTATGGTGGGCAACTTGGTCTGGACGCCGAAGTGAGCCTCGATCCGGAAGCCCGGTTTGGTCTGCGCGCGAATCTGACAAGTGCCGATGTGTCGAACATCGCACGCGACACGCAAATCGGTCAGGGAAACCTCGCCGGCCAAGCCTTCCTCGAGATCTTCCTGACGGGATCGGCGCTCGGTCCGCATACGCTAAACGGTCAAGGCACCGCTCAACTTCGAGATGCCAATCTGTATGAGCTTCCGCTCGTGCTCGCCCTCCTGAAGCTGCTCAGCTCGGGCAACCGAGATACCACGGCCTTTTCCTCCAGCGATGTGTCCTTCCAAATTCGAGGGGACCACATTTACTTTGACCGTTTCGATTTGAGGGGAGACGCGATAACATTGAAGGGCATTGGCGAGATGGGGCTCAACCGACAGTTAAACCTGGATTTCTACTCGATTGTCGGCCGCGAGCAATTGTGGAGTCCCCTCGTCCGACCGATCCTGGGCGAAGCCAGTCGACAGTTTTTGAGGATTCACGTCGACGGGACACTTGATGATCCGGTCACGACCCAGGAAGTGCTGCCAGGTTTGAATGAAACTTTGCAGCAACTGTTCCCGGAGTTGGCTGCCTACGCGGGTCGCAACCCGGAAAAAACCAACAGCACTCCGATGTTGGGACGCAGTTGGTGGAAGTGGAATCGGTAGAAAACCGGAGCGCGCGGGAGCCTGCAGATGCGATTCACCAAGATGCACGGGGCGGGAAACGACTATCTGTTCGTCGAAACCGCAAATCAATCGCTGCCCCATGATCTGCCGGAATTGGCGCGCCAGATGTCCGATCGACACTTCGGCGTCGGCTCGGACGGGCTGATCCTGATCGTCCCCTCGACGACCGCCGCGGCACGGATGCGCATGTTCAACGCCGACGGCTCGGAAGCGGAAATGTGCGGCAATGGAATTCGTTGCTTCGCCAAGTACCTTTACGATCACGGAATCTGCCGCCGACCGAGGATGCCGATCGAGACCGGCGCCGGCGTGCTGTGGGTCGACCTGGAAACCCACGAAGGCGTCGTTCGACGCGTGCGGGTCGACATGGGGGAGCCGATTCTGGAGGCCGAACGCATCCCGACCCGCCTTCCTGGAAATCCTGTGGTCGACGCCGTCCTGCCGCTGAACGACCAGTCGATGGAAGTGACCTGCGTTTCCATGGGTAATCCGCATTGCGTGACCTACGTCGACGAACTGACGGATTCGCTGGTCCGCGACATCGGTCCCCAAATCGAGAGGCACACTCATTTTCCACAACGGGTGAATGTGGAGTTTGTTCAAATCCAGTCCTCGCGCGAGGTTCGACAGCGGACGTGGGAAAGGGGAAGTGGCGAGACGCTCGCCTGTGGAACCGGCGCCAGTGCGGTCTGCGTCGCAGGAGTGCTGACTGGCCGAACGGACCGGCAATTGGTCGTTCACCTGCTCGGCGGTGATCTCGAACTGGAATGGCACGAGCGAGACAATCACGTATATATGATGGGACCGGCGGAGGAGGTCTTCAGCGGCGATTGGCCGACGACGTAACACAGCCGCGTCCACCTCGGGCATGACAACGACAAGGAGGTCGGAATGAGGGTCAACTGGAACCGGAGTGCGACGGTCAGAAAACTGGGCGGTCTCTCCGCTGCGATGGCCGTCCGAACCTGGATGAGTTCGATCGACTTCCAGTCGGTGCTGTACGATCCCACGGTCGATCCGGTCCGCGAAGACTACATCGGACCCGTGATCTGCATCTTCTGGCACGAATACCTGCTGGCCCCGTTCTACCTGCGAGGCCGCACGAACTCGGCGATCCTCACGAGTCGGCATCGCGACGCCGAGTGGCTATCCGAGGCGGCACGTCATCTGGGATTCCGCACCGTCCGAGGTTCCACCAATCGCGGCGGCGGGCAGGCGTTACTTGAATTGATGCGCCGTCACGGGACACGGAATCTGGGGATCGCGTGTGATGGTCCGCGAGGCCCACGACGTCAGCTCGCACCCGGACCGATCTATCTGTCGTCCCGCCTGCAGCTGCCGATTGTCGCCTATGCGGTCGGATACGATCGGGTCTGGCAGATGCCGACTTGGGATCGCTTCGCCCTGCCCCAACCGGGCTGCCGGGGACGGATCATCATCAGTCCGCGGATGTCGATTCCCCCCCGCCTCTCTCGACACGCAATCGAACATTATCGAAGGCGCGTGGAGGCTGTTCTGCTGCGACTGACTTGGGAAGCCGAGGCCTGGGCCGCCGCAGGAACCCGGAAAATCGGTCAGGTCCCAGCCCGGTGTCAGCCCGCCTGTCAAGGATCAACCCATCATCGTCCACCCAGCGGACGTCCGCGGGTCCGCTGCGCTGCTGTGCCCTCGCCACGCTCGGCGGCGTGAAGAGGCTGCAGGCTGCGGGCTGCAGGCTGGAGACTGCAGACTGGAGACTGCAGACTGGAGACTGCAGACTGGAGACTGCAG
>CAZFWV010000024.1:9289-39597 GCA_964522605.1 uncultured Pirellulaceae bacterium | reverse complement strand
GAGGCTGGAGGCTGGAGACTGGAGACTGGAGACTGGAGACTGGAGACTGGAGACTCCAGCCTTCAGCCTCCAGCCTACTACATGCGGCCCTGCCGCGCTGCGGTTCACCATGGTGGAATTTGCGCAATATGAGCTCTTGGATTTCGGGCAAGGCCGCAAACTGGAGCGTTTTGGCGAGTTCTTGCTTGATCGTCCCTGCCCGCCGGCCGAGCGAGCCGGGCGATCCCACGATTCCATTTGGCGCGAGGCCGCAGCGCGTTTCGAGCGGTCGTCCGGCGATCAGGGATCTTGGCTCCCAGCCCGAGCATTACCCGATCATTGGATGTTGGATTGCGGCTGTTTTCAGCTGCAATTGCGCCCGACACCGTTCGGTCATGTGGGTGTTTTCCCCGAACAGTGGGCGAACTGGCGCTGGCTGCAGCAGCAAATCACGCCTCGTCCTCGACCGGTTCGGGTTCTGAATCTGTTTGCCTACACCGGCGGTAGTACTCTGGCGGCTGCGGCGGCCGGAGCGGAAGTTGTCCACGTCGACGCGGCCCGCAACGTGGTTCGTTGGGCTCGCGAAAACGCGCGACTGTCGGGATTGCAGGACAAGCCGATCCGTTGGATTGCCGAAGATGCCCGCAAATTTGTTCGCCGCGAACAGAAACGCGGAAATCAGTACCATGCGCTGATCCTCGATCCGCCGAGCTACGGTCATGGGCTGCGAGGAGAAACCTGGAAACTGTCGCATGATCTTCTTCCGCTGCTGCGCATGTGCTCGAAGATTCTCCTTCCACCCCAACCCTTCGTCCTCCTTACGTGCCACAGTCCCGGGTTTGGACCGGCTGAAGTTGCCGCCTGTCTGTCCGAGGGGATCTTTGGTCATTGTCAGGTCCCCGTTGTGTCGCACAGTTTATGCCTGACGACCCGCGATGGACGCCGTCTGCCCGCCGGCGTGATGGCTCGCGGTGTAGGAAATGTGCCTAGAAATCCAGCGGATTAATTCGCTCGGTCCAGACGGTCGCGGGATGCGCGAGCAACCGGTACGAGACCCGCATCCGAATCTCGAAACCGCTCACGGAATCCAGCCGTGCGCGCGATACCATCCGGCGGTTTCGTTCAGTCGAGCTTGCAGCGGTTGTCGCGGTCGGAAACCGAACTCATCTTCAAGGCGCAGGACGGATGCTGTCCAGTCACCGGCCAGGGCCTCACGGATTTTGTCGACGTTGAAAGAATCCGATCGGCCCTGTGCAAAATGGATCAGCTGATTTCCCAGCGCGGTTAACCAGGCGAATGGCTCCGGAAAGTGAATCACCAGCAGAGACGGTTTTTCTAGAGCACGGGCGATCATGCGACCAAAATGAAGATACGTTGGTTGCTCGGGATCCGCAGCGAAGTAGATCCCGTGGGGTTGTCCTGCACTGCTTACGGTGGAACTGTTGCTCTCCTGGCAAGAAATCGAGCGACCCACGGAAGCGACCCTTCCCTGAGTGCGGAAGCACTCCGTTGGGTTGCGGCCTTGCCGCCTTGTGTATTCCGCCTCCGCAGTGGTTGTGTCGAATGGGGAAACGCGGCGGCCTCGTTGCGCCACGCAGGTGAGGATCTCCAGCAGATCTTCGTGATGGATCAAGGATACGCGCCGAGGCGTGTGGCCCGGAATGACATGGATGCCCCAGCGAGCGATCGACTGAAATACGGGCAGCAGTTCTCGATTGGCGGGACCGAAGACAATGCCGGGGCGGACTATCGAGAGCGGAACATGTCTCGACCATTTGACGGCGGCAACTTCGCCCGCTCGTTTACTACGTCCGTACCAGGAAACGGGGCGGGCGCGATCTTCTTCCGTCTGAGGCCGATTTGCCGAAGATGTTCCGGCGGCAGCGAGCGATGAAACCAGGATCAGTACGGGAGGCGTCATCTGGGCCGCGCAGGCCCGAGCAACGCGCGCTGTCCCGATCGCGTTCACGGCGTAGAGTTCGTGACGGTGACAGGCCGATGTCTTGCCGGCCAGATGGTAGACATAGTCGCAATCCCGAGTTGCCTGCCGCAATGTTGCTTCGTCGAACGTGTCGCTGACCCACAGGTCCACCCCCAATTGTTGCAGGGCGCCAATGTTCGACTTGCGCCGCACCAGACATCGAACTTCGTGGCCCTGCGACATTAAGAAAGGAACGAGATGACCGCCAATATAGCCGGTCGCTCCGGTGACGAAGACTCGCGACATGGGCGTGTAACGGGAGAGGGTCGTCCGGCGCACAACGACCTTCGGCCGTTTCACCGGTTTGCAGAATTGGCACCGTATGCCGTTTGGCCTACGGGAAGACTCTTCTTTGAGTATATCAACGCTGAGGAGATGAATCAGCGGTCTGGAACGTAATCGCCATCCCGATGTTTTGCCGAAACTGGTATGCTACGAAGCCACTAAAGAGTCCGGAGAGGCTTTTGCAGTCCTTCCGCTTCGGCAGACACAGGGTCGGCAGATCGACTCGCCGAACCGGGAGGTCTCGGAGTCTGGTAATCATCCGAGTACGTTTGCTGTCAACCCTCCTCAGCCAACAGGGGCTTGGCTTATGTCGCAGATTGAGTTGATTCCGGTTCAACGACGTAAAGAACAGAAACAGTTCTTAGCGCTGCCTTGGACGATTTACGGGCAGGATCCTAACTGGGTGCCGAGATTGCGACAGACGGAGAAGGAAATGGTGGGGTACAAGCACCACCCGTTCTACGATCACGCTGAGGTGCAGACATTTTTGGCTCGGCAACGCGGAGTGCCTTGTGGGCGCGTAGCAGCGATCGTCAATCATGGGCACAACGAACGATTCAACGAGCGACGCGGTTTTTTTGGTTTCTTTGAGTGCGTAGACGATCAGGAAGTCGCCAATTGTTTGTTTGATGCTGCGCGTCAATGGTTTGCCGAGCGTGACATCCATGAGTTGCGGGGGCCCTGCAACCCTTCGTTAAATTACGAGATTGGCCTGCTGGTGGAGGGCTTTGACAGCCAGCCGGTATTCATGATGACGTACAATCCGCCGTACTACGAACGTTTGATCACAGAATATGGCTTCCAGAAGGTTCAGGATCTGTACGCCTTTTGGGGCCACATCAGTATGTTGAAGACGTTGGACTCGAAATTGACATTCATCGCGGGGGAAACTGTTCGTCGTTTTCGCGTCACGATGCGCAGTTTAGATCCATCTCGTTTCGAGCAAGATGCGCGTACATTTCTCGAGATTTACAACAAGTCTCTCGTAAACACCTGGGGCTATGTTCCTTTGTCGGAAGGAGAAATGCGGCACATGGCCCGTGAGTTGCGACATCTCATTGTCCCTGAGATGACGAGTATCGCCGAGATCGATGGTGAGCCAATTGGAGCGATGTTCGGGTTGTTGGATTACAATCCGCGGATCAAGGCCATCAACGGGCGGTTGTTTCCCTTCGGCGCGCTGCGATTACTGTGGAATCGCCGCGGCATCAAACGCGTTCGGCTGCTGAGCACGAATGTCATCCCCGAGTTTCAGCGCTGGGGAATTGGGTTGGCCCTGGTCGCACATCTCGTCCCGAAAGTGCTCGAATGGGGGATCGAGGAAGCCGAATTCTCCTGGGTGCTGGAAAGTAATCAGCTCTCCCGACTGACCTTGGAACGAGGTGGCGCCAAGCTGACCAAAACCTATCGACTGTACGATTATCCGACCGCGAATTCACAAACATTCGCGAGTGGTTAGAGGCGGTCTTGAAACCGTTTCTGGACAAACGTAAGCGAACGCATCGGCTGGGTCGTGTCTTCACGCCGCGCCGGCTGACACGGGTGCTATTCGATGCAGTAAAGATGGGTGATTGTCCGCACGATGAGTGCATCGTCGACGATGGCCGCGGAGGCCTGACAGCCGTCGTCTAATTCGTTCTCGGCCAGCAAGTCAAAGCTTGGAGTCGCACGAATGACGGTTGCTCGGCCTTCCAGGTTAAAGAAATAGAGTCGATTGCTCGCACAGACGGGCGATGCGCGATAGGTGCCGCCCAGACGTTTGCGCCAGATCACCTCGCCCGTCTTGGCCTTCAGGCAAGTGGCGACACCCTCGTCACCAACGAAGAACAGGTATTCACCGACGAGAATCGGCGATGATCGCTTGGGTGCTCCTTGGTCGAGCGTCCACCCGAGGTGTTCGACGCCCAAGCGGCCTCGACCATCTGGACGGATGGCGACCAGCGAAGGCTTTTGAGCGCCAACCGCATCTCCCGTGGTCACGTAGATCAGACCGTGAGCGAACAGCGGTCGTGTTGCCGTGTTCATGCCACCATGTCGAAAACGCCACAACTCGTCGCCCGTATAGGGGTCGTACGCAATCGTCTCCGCGGCGCTGGGACTGATCAACTGAGGACGATCGTTGATGACAAACACGGAAGCGGTGCAATAGGCTTTGCGGAAGTCACCATCGTCACTTCCGTAATCGATCTGTCGGTCACGTTTCCAGAGTGTGGCGCCGGTTTCGGGATCCAGTGCGATCTGATACTGCTGGTCGAACCCGTCAAACGCCACGTAAAGACCACCATCGAAGAGAATCGGCGAAGAACCAGGGCCTCGAAAGTGATCGCAGGGCAGGTCTCGACGCTCCCAGATCGTGAGTGCTGTTTGCGTGTCGAGGCAAGCCGTTCCATAACTGCCGAAATGGACGTACAGCCGATTGCCTTGAAGCACGGGTGTAGGGGACGCGTAGCTATTCGTCGGGTGGCAGAATTGTGGATCCGAGTTCTGAAACACAATTCGATCGTGCAAGACATTGCCCGTCTTGCGATCCAGGCAGACCACCGACATCCTTCGGCCGTCTTCGGTGGCGGTCGTCAGCCAGATCTGGTCTTGATCGACGACGGGAGACGACCAGCCCTTGCCATGGATCGGTGTTTTCCACCGCACGTTCGTCGACTCGTTCCACATTACCGGTGGATCGGCTTCCCGGGCCTGCCCATCACCGTGCGGCCCGCGAAACTCGGGCCAAGTTGCTTCCGCATTGATCTCGGACGGCGAGAGCAACAGGCATACGATCAGGAGCGAAACCGAGTTGCCTCGAGCGCACATTGCCAGTCTCTCGAATGTGTCTCTCTTCGCTCACCGTCCTGCAGAGAACGTCAAACGCCGATCAGCGGCTCATGAAGCGGCTGCCCCCAGCTCCTGCAGCTCCTGGATAGAAACGCGAGTAGTTCATGAAGGTCCCTGCGCGAGCGGCGGCGCGCCTGGCGGACGTGGGACGCTGCTGGAGCATGACCTGCTCCTGAATGCCCTCTTCCAACGCTCGTTCGAGGCGGTACAGTTCATAGCCCGCCTGACGATCGAGCGCTCGCTGCGACTCGGTAAACTGCATTTGCTGATCGGCGAACTCGACCAACTGCTGTCTCGGGCGGATCATCCCCAGATAATTGTTCACGCCGCCGTTGGTGGAAGGACCGAGCGTGACCCATGGACTCACCGTAGGTCGCCGGCTGGAATAGGGAATCCGCCGCTGAGCGTGCAAGCTGTCGGTGATGCAGATCGAAAGGAAACCTGCCGCAAGTAGTAGGACAAAACGACTCATGATTTGTTGCTCCTGCTTGAGGCGGTCGTAGGAGAATGGCCTCAAAGTCACTCCATTTTATGGCTTCCAGCCTGGGTTCGCCAACCCACCAAACTGTGGGGCGGGGCGGCGGACGGTGATTCCGAGCAATTTCCGCGTTCGGATTGCGAAGGATGTTCTCCGTCTAGAGCCTTATCGGCTTTCAGCAACCGTTCAGTTTTCCTTGGACGCGAATTCCCAGGGAATCATCGAGTGGCATCATCGATCCGGCGAGGTCGAGGAGCGTTCCGGCATACGACGCTGCAGCCAATAGGATTCGGTGTGTCGGACGAGCTCTGTTCCGAGGAGATTTTTCCCAGTTTAAGTAATCGATACAACCGTCGCCGCCGGTACAGGTGGAATTATGGGTGAATCGGTTGCCTTTGGCAGAACTGGAATCCGATGCTCAGAGTGCGAGATGCTGAGAATCGCAGCGATTGCGCCAGACGGCAAAACCGTTCTGACCCGAACCGAACGATGGCTGTCTGAACGTTACGACGGGAATTTTACGACGCACAGGAGGTCGCCCTCACCGATTACACGTCGTAGCGGTAATCGCAACCAAAACTCGCGTGGTGGGGATGCGGTCTGAAACGAAGTTAGGATCTCTCCAACAATTTCTCTTACTAACCACGGTTGGAAAGCCATGATCGGAATTCACGGAAGAATTCGGTGGCAGTCTGGACTCTTGACTCTCTGCTGGGTCATTACTGCCGCAGGCTGTCATACTACCCATCCCAAGGACCCGGCGTTCGGCCTGGATCGACTGCCTCCGGTGTACGAGAGTATGCCTCGAGAGCTCTCTAAAGTCGTCCTACCCGAATACGTCATTGAGCCGCCGGACGTGTTACTGATCGAGGGGGTGCATGTTGTGCCGAAGGCACCCTATCGCTTGAAGACGCTCGACGTGCTTTCGATTCAGGTGAGCGGTACCTTACCTGACGCCGAGATCTCGGGCGCGTATTCGGTGGAGCCCGGTGGAACCATCAACCTGGGTGTCGACTACGGGGCTGTTCAGGTCTCTGGCTTAACGGTCGAAGAAGCCGAACAGGCGATCCTGGAACACCTCAGAAAGTACCTGGCTGATCCGGGAGTCGCCGTCGCTTTGGCGCAGATGGCCGCGTCGCAGCAAATTTTCGGTGAGTTTCTGGTTCAGCCCGACGGGACAATCACGCTAGGGACCTACGGCAGCGTCTCGGTTGTGGGCAGAACCGTCGCGCAGGCGAAGGAAGTGATCGAGAGCTATCTGACGGCCTATCTGGAAGATCCAGAGATCTCGCTCACCGTTCAGTCCTTTAACAGCAAAGTCTATTACATCGTGCTCCAGGGAGCTGGTTTGGGCGACGGCGTTTATCGGTTTCCCATCACCGGCAACGAGACGGTGCTCGATGCGATTGCGAATATTCAGGGCCTAGAGCAGGTGTCATCCAAGAAGATCTGGGTTGCCCGTCCTTCTAGCGATGCGTGCGCGATGCAGGTGATTCCTGTCGATTGGTACGCCATCACGGAACGCGGCTCGCCACAGACAAACTACCAGCTGCTACCGGGCGACCGTGTCTTCATCGCCGAAGACAAATGGGTTGCCTTCGACACGCAGATTGCCAAGATCACCGCTCCGCTGGAACGCATTATGGGCTTCTCACTGCTCGGTGTTGGTACCGTCACGCGGTTCTCCGGGCCGGTTCTTCAGGGTGGTGGCAACCCACAAAACGTTGGTCTGTAATCGAGAAGCTCCGTATCGCAGGACTTGAAAGGGAGGTGACCCCACCGCGGGTCGAACTCGGACGGCATCATCGCATGTCGCGCAACTTTCGCAAGGTAATGAAGACCATGCACGCAACGCAAATAAACGCTTGGTTGAACCGAATGGCTCTGGTCGTCCTGTCGGCCACAATGTTCCTGGCCAGCGGCTGTGCGCACGTTTACCACCTCACGCACTACAACGCGTTAGGGTACCTCGTGGCAGACCACCATCGGCCATACTACCAAAGCCCGCATACGGGGCGGATTATCGCCAAGACGCATGGTCACTTCTGTCCGACAGAGCCTGCGTGTTTCGGTTTTGAACCCACCTGCTGGACTCCCTGGCCGGCACAATGTCCGCAGCAGTGCAACCAGCCGTACGTGGGGGACGGCACGATCGTGGTCGAGGAAGTCGTCCACCCAGCGCCGACTGCGGTTGCTCCGGAAGAAATGCCGGTCGAGGACGCTGTCGACAGCAGCATCCTTGACGAATCGTCGGAGGCACAAGTGCCGCTTGACACGGTCCCTGCGGATGAGGCGATAGAACTCCAGACGCCGGTTGATCCGACGTTCGAGCCGGCCTCACCGTCCGATCGTGAACTATTTGAGGATTCCGAATCCGACCTGCCTGCGGATGTCACACCGACGCCCCTGGACGCCGCTCCATCGACGATCCTGGATGTCCTACCCGAAGACGATACGAGCTCTCGTCTTTCGCCGCCGACGCTTGAGACGCAGGCAGCCGAAACCGCGGCCGCGCCTGCGGTCGAAAAGCAGTTGCTGGAGGATCAAATGATCGAGCAGTGCGAGCTGCCCACGACCGCCGAGGCGGCGCCGAAGGCGGTTTGGGATGCGAGCATTCCACGGCGGGAAATCGATCAGCGGATGGTATTGGTGGATGACACTCGCGTGTCACGCGAAATTCCCATCGATCGCGTTCCCGAAGCTTCGGCGATGGTGGTCGAGCGATCCGAGCCACCCGCTCTGCCACCGACGGCAGCTCCGATTCCTCCCGTCGAGGAACCGCAGCCTGAACGTTTTGTCGTGGCGGCCGATTCGGTCGATCGCGCATCATCCCCCGAAACCGATCCCGCGGAACTCCCGGCGGCGGATCTGCTCCTGGAGTCCAAGGCGGAAATGAGTCGACAGCCCATCATTGACGAATCCGCTCCGACAACGAAGCTGCAGCTGGCCGAAGCGCAGCCGGTGCCGTCCGCGATTCCTTCGTTCAAGATTCTCGCTGTCCCGCCGCCACAAACTCGTCTCGTCGAAGCGGCGAAGACTGCCCCGATGCGCGTCTCGGCGGGAGCCACGATCCGCTTTACCGCGGAGAAAACCTCGGCCGAACGGCTGGAGACCGCGGGGAAACCCGCGAAAGACAGCAGTCTTCGCTTCCGTTAGATCGATTGGCCGCGACAAAGCCGCGAGGCGGACCAGCAAAACGAAAACGGTCCGCCGCGGCGGTTGGCTAACCCAACGGCTCGAGTAGGAAATCATCGATTTCCACAGAAACGCCCTGCTGGAGCATCGTCACGGCGACCAGCAGGCGAGTCTGCCCCCGGCGGGTGATCACCGTGCCCTCGAGCCCCTCCATCGGGCCGCGCCGAATCCGGACCGGATCGCCCGCACTCAGCCGTTTCTCCACGGTCAGCGGGGCACCCATCTGGATCAGTGTCGCGACCTGCAACAGGTCGTGCCGCAACCGATCCTGGCCGTCGACGGGCAGCATCGTCGAGATCCGATTCGTGGTCAGACTCTTCACCCGCTCGTCCTCGTCCCCAAATAGGAAGACATAGCCCCCGAATAGCGGGATGTGAGAGCGGACACGACGCCCTCGAATGAGGTTGTCCTTACCGACGAGCGGCAAATAGAAGGGGATGTTGAACGACAGGAGTTGGCGGGCAAAGGCCTTCTCTTGTCGGGCCTTGGTGTAGACAGCCCACCAGCGTCGAGCCGACGGTTCTGCGCTCAGGTCCGTGAGCAAATTCTGCGGGTGGAGCGAAGTCTCAGCTTCCAGGATCGGCATGGGCCCGTCTCGTGGTCAGATGGCAACAGAGGGTGGTGTTTTGGCAACGTGCCGTCTGTAAGGCGACCAGGCAGTTCGCCCCGACGAACGTGATTCGTGTCAAGCCGGAGCCCCCAAGGAACGCCGCCTGCCCCGAGTATTGCAGAAGGTAGGGGCAAGTCAAGCAAACCTAGCTTATCGGCACACCAGTTGCTCCCCCGGTTCCAGTCAACCAGGAACAGAACTTGGGCCGCTCTGACCGAATGCTGCGTTTCCTTGACACCCTGCAGGACACAACTAGACTGAACTCCGATTTGATCGGAGGTTCAGGAATATCCGGGTGTACGCCCGAAATGGGGCTGGCGGGCGACGCCATTCTGCCTTTCTGGAGGTCGAATCGGCGGCATCACCATCCGCCGCCGTCGGACCAGCTGTCTTGGCTGAGCAACGTCGCGGTCGCAACGCGTGATCACGATCGATCGCGGTGCGGCGGGACCACGTCGAGTCCCACGCGACTGCGGAGATCCATGGACTGGGCGGGCAAGCCGTCAGGAGGCGAAGCTTGGTCGTCGGTGGATCGACCGTGAAACCCATGCGGGGTGCTGCGGCGAGGCATCCCAAGAGGACGGAGTATGTCAGCACCGTCAAACCGATCGACAACCCGAGCGGACGAAATCTGGCGCAAGGCGATGGGCCTGGGCCTGGTTGTCCTGGCGGTGGTTTTTCTGTGGGCCTACTGGCCCACGTTCGTCGATCTGGCTTCGATCTGGTCACGCGAACCGGATTATTCGCACGGCTTTCTCGTCGTGCCATTCGCAATCGGGTTGCTGTGGTTGCGACGGGAGGAATTCCCTCACATCAATCGCCATTTCAACCCCTGGGGATTGCTTTGGATTCTTGCGAGTGTACTTCTCCGCTACATCGGAGTGCGTTACTCATTCGATTCGCTTGATGGTTACTCATTGATCCTCTGGGTGGCGGGCGTCGTCCATTTGTGGGGTGGCCGGCAATTACTCTCCTGGGCGGGCCCCTCGATCGCCTTTTTGTTCTTTATGGTTCCCTTGCCATTTCAGGTCGAAAGACTGCTGAGTGTGCCCCTGCAGCGGGTGGCCACGGCGTTTAGCTGCTTCCTGTTGCAGTGTTTAGGACAGCCCGCCTTTGCGGAAGGGACAACGATCCTTGTAGGAACACATCAGTTAGCGGTTGAGCAGACTTGCTCCGGTCTTAGAATCTTCCTGGGCGCTTTCGCGCTGGCCTTTGCTTATGTGATGGCGACCCGTCGCGAGCTCTGGGAAAAAGTCGTGCTCCTGGCCAGCGTGATTCCGATCGCCTTGTTGGCAAACGCACTGCGGATCGTGATCACCGCGCTCCTCTATCGGTATTCCGCTCAAGAAGAACTCATTCAACGTTTTAATCACGATGCGGCCGGTTGGTTGATGATTGCCATGGCGACTGGAATGTTCGCGGTCGTACTGGCCTATCTGTCGCGGTTGTTTCCGCGCGTCGAAGTCATGGGGATGGGAGAATTGATCGACCGCAGCCGCAGCGAGATCTGAGTGTCTTGCCGTTTCTTTGTTCGGTGAATCGTTATGGCAGAAGAAAAACAGTCTGAACAAGCAACTTCGACGCCGTTGGTGATTCGTCCTGCGGGGACGACTTCAATCGACGCCCCGCGACGGTGGACCACCCACCCCTCCTTCGAGCAGGAAGTGTCGCCGCGGTTCTTTCTTTCCACGTTTGTCCAGTGGTGGAGAGTTCTGCTGCCGACCACTCTGTTACTGGCCGTGATCTCGACCGGCTTGGTGATGTATCTGTTCGAACCTCAGTATCGTGCTGCGGCGTGGCTTCAGATCAAGGGATCGCAACCGTATGTTGCGTTTCCGGAGGCCGAAGGGGGAGATCGCGATGCGACCAAGAAGTATGTGCATACCCAGATCGAACTGCTGCGCAGCCCGTTGATTTTGGGGCGTGTGATGAGTGATCCCGAAGTCCAGAATATGCCCGAATTGCAGCGAAAACGGGATCCGGTCAACTGGCTCGCACGGAAGGGCCTTTTGATTTCACCCAAAGGGGATTCGGAACTACTGGAGATTGCCTACGCAGGTCCCAACCCAGACCAGGCGGCGCGGCTGGTGAACGCGGTGGTGCGTGCATACTTCGATGTCCGCATCGAGAAGCGAGACGAACAGGCTCGATCGGTGATTCAGTTTCTTGAGTCAGAGAAAGTCCGCCGCGCCGATGAAATCCGGATGCTACAGACCGAGTTGCGACAATTGCAGAAACAACTCGTTGCGAATGACCCGTCGCAGGCTGCGTCCGCCTTCTCCACGGGAGGGATTGTGATCAGCGAGAATCCGCTGAAAGGGATTCAAGAGAATCTCGCGCGGGCTCAAGTCGATCACAACGTGTTGGAAGCCCAAGTCGCGGCACTCGAACAATCGGTTGCTCAGGAACCGACAGTCCCCGATGCGCTCGTGGAACGGGAGATCGATCGTCTTCCGCAGGTTCAAGAAGTGTTGGCCGAGTTGAACCGAAAACGGGCGGTTCTCGATCAGACCGCCGCCGCGTCTGCGGAGGCCGCAGGTAATGCACGCTACAACCGACTGGAACAAGAAATCCGACAATTAGAAACGTCGTTGAACAGTGTTCGGGAGTCGATGCGACCGCAGGTTCGCGAAGAACTCTTCGCGGCAGCCGGACTCGATCGACGACAAGAATTGGAGCAGCTCAAAACCGAACTGGAAACCCAGAAGCTGGTCGTCCAAAGCATGAATGAAAACTATGAGTCGCTCGTACAGGGACTCAGCCAATCGGGTGGACAAACGCTCGACCTGCGATTCAAACAGGCGGAACTGGAGCGGAAGCAGCAGGTGTTGGACCTGATTTCGCAACGTGCGGCCCAGTTGGCGACGGAGATGTATGCGCCACCGCGAGTTGAGCCGATTCAAGATGCCAGTCCGCCTGTCATGCCCGAAGAGTCCGTGCCCTGGAAGCTCCTGCTCGCTGCGCTGGCCGGTAGCCTTGCCTTGCCTTTTGGACTGTGTGCCCTTTGGGAACGTTCGGTCCGTCGAGTGACAAGTGCTGACCAGCTGCAGCATGAGGCCGCATTGCCGGTCGTGGGCGAGATTGCCCGACTGCCGATTCGTTCAACCACGCCGATTGGCAGTGGACCGCGACCGAACGACTATCAGTTGAGCCTCTTTGAAGAGAGTATCGACAGTCTGCGGACGAGCTTATTCCTCGCCCATGAACCGGAAGATATCCGAGTCCTGGCCGTGTCGAGTGCGGTATCGGGAGAAGGCAAGAGCAGTGTCGCGGCGCAACTGGCGGTTAGCTTGGCCCGTTCCTCGGGGCAGGCCACGTTGCTAATTGACGGGGACATGCGGTCACCGGACATCCACCGAATTTTCCAGATCGACCTGCAGCCTGGCTTGGCCGAGGTGCTTGGCGTGAACTCACGACTGCGCGAAGCGATCAATCGTAACTGGAGCGAACACGTTCACATTCTACCGGCAGGTCAGTTGACCAAGAGCCCTCACAAGTTATTGGGCAACGATCGGTTTCGCCGGCTGCTGGAACAGGTCCGCTTGCACTATCGCTACGTCATTATCGACACTCCACCGATCCTGGCGGCCAGTGAAGCAATGGTGATGGCTCGCGATGCTGATGGCACCTTGATCTGTGCGATGCGTGATGTCAGCCGAGAAAGTCACATCCAAATGACGTACAAACGTCTGCTCTCGGTTGGAGCCAAGCCGATTGGTACGGTCTTGAACGGAGTTCCGACGCGGCAGTATGCCCGGCGGTACGGTAACTATGCTTATTCGCGCTGATTCCTTGCACGATGTCTCCTCCCAAATCCGATAATCCGAACCTGGCCGGCCAACGGCCTGCCCCATCTTCGCAGCGTCGACAGCTCAGTCGTTCCTGGTTGATCGGTTCGCTGGTGCTATTGACCGTCGCGTCGCCGGCGATCTACTTCTGGCATGCAAGGCAGGTGGGGCGCGTCGCCGATGCGCTCTCGGCGGAGGCGGATCGCTGCTTAGCCGACGATGATCCGGCCCAGGCGGCCAAGTATCTCTACCGATTAGTCCAACTGCAGGCCAATCATCCAGAGAGGTCGGAAACACTCGTCCGTTTGGCGCAGACGTACGATCAATCGGTCACGCGGCTTGCCGAGAAACCGGCCGTGATTCAGTGGTATTATCAGGCCATCGGCGCCGCTCCCGATCGCTTGGATCTGCAGCTTCGGCTGGCAGAACTCTTCCTGGAAACTCGGCAGTTTGTTTTGGCCGCGGAACAGGCAGACCGCGTCCTGGCGCAAGACCCCGGCCAGCTCCATGCCAAGAAGCTGAAAGCGCTCGCTCGATATGGACAGCTCCAGCAGGGGCGTCCAATTGCTGTTGCGGAAGTGCGTCGGGAACTGGAAGAGGTCCAGCAGCAAGAGCCAGGGGATTTGGCGATTGCCCGGGCGCTAACGGATCTTTACCGCGGCACTCCTGGGACGGATACGAATTCGACGGCAAACAAAGCCGACTCGGTGATGGATGCGCTCGTCCAGGGAGCATCAGACGATTACCGTGCTCACATGGCTCGCTTTCAGTATCGCCGACAAAACGGGGATCCGGCGGCGGAAGCGGATCTGCGGCAAGCGTTACGGCTGGCGCCAGAGGAACCTGACGTGCTGCTGGCCGCCGCCCAACTGGCTTGGGAACGAGATGCCCGCGAAGAAGCGGGCGGATTCTATCGTCGGGTGATCGAAGCCCATCCGGAGGATCCGCGCGCTTACCTGAGCTGGGGTGATTGCCTTTATCAATCCGGTGATGTCGAACGGGCAACGAGGACGTGGCAGCTGGGGCGGGAAAAAGCGACTTCCATGCGGTTGTCGATGAGTCTGCGGCGGACCGGTGCCCTGATTCAGCTCAACCGACTTGATGAAGCCGAACAAGAACTTCAGATCGTTGACGAAGAGTTGCGTCGACTGAGTTCGGGCCGCGATCGGACACAACGTGATGCAATCGCCGCCTCTCGCCATCTGTTGGCTGCCCGCTTGGCCCTTGCTCGGCAGCAGATCGATTCTGCGGTCGAACTTCTGGAGCGAGTGGCGGCGACCGCGAAGCAGACGACCGGCGAACGACCGGAGGAATCGGCCGCCTTTCAAGCGCGCATCCTGCTCGGTCGGATTGGTCTCCGACAGAATCAATGGGAGGCTGCCCTAAAGAATTTTCAGCAGGCACTGCAACTCGCACCGCAATCGTCGACGGCCCGAGTCGGTGCCGCCCAGGCGTTGTTGGCGTTGGGGCGCGACAGCGAGGCACTGGTGGTCGGCGACTTTCTGATGGAGGAGGGCAACGCGCCCCCTGATCTGTGGCCGGTCTTGGCCCAACTGCGATTGGATCGTCAACTGCAACTTCCACCGAGCGATCGGCAATGGGAGACGTTGGAGCAAACGCTGCAGCAGGCGCGCACGACCGCTCCCGATGCTTGGGAAATCTGCATCGCGCAAGCGCAAGTTCGGCTGGCACGTGGCGGAGAAAATGTGCTCGAAGAAGTCGTGCGAATGCTGCATGACATGGAACAGTCTCACCCTGATGTGCTTCCGATGTGGCTCAATTTGGTCTTCCTGTACGAGAATCTCGGATCGCCATCGGACGCGGACCGCGCGCTACAGCGAGTGCAGTCGCTCGCTGACGATCCGCTCCAGGCAAAGGCTTGGCAGATTGTGCTGCTTGGGATGCGGAGCCAGTTTGCAGAAGCCGAGCGGCTGTTAACCGATCAGCAGACGAAGACAGAAAATGGCTCTCTCTGGTTGCTCCGCGCCCAGCTTGTCATTGCCTATCAAAAGGGTGTCACGCGTGACATTCGTGCGGCACTGATGGATCTTTTGGAAGCCCAACCCGAGAATACAGAATGGTTGGCCCAACTGGCCGAGTTGGCACTGCAGCAAGATAAAGGAGTAGAAGCCGATCGCTGGATCAGTCGGCTTCGGGAGCTTGAAGGACCGACCGGCGTACTGTGGAAGTTCTATCAGACGCGTCGGTTAGCGATTCGGATTCGCTCGACGGATAGCCCGGATATGGCGCGGATCCGCCAGTTCGTCGCAGAGATTCGCCAGGTACGTCCCACCTGGGCAGGACTGGCGTGGCTTGAAGGGATTGTGGCGGAACTCGAGGGGCAGCCCGATGTGGCGATTGAGTCGTTGACCCGCGCAATCCGTGGCGGTTTTCGTCAGGCAGAACTCTGGCAACGGCTGGTGACGCTGCTTCATCGGCAAGGGCGATTTGCCGAGGCAGATCAATGGCTGTTGCAGTTGAAACAGCCGAATTTGCTCGGAGCAGTCGCGGAAATCAGCAGTTGGGAATCCGCGCTGCAGTCGCAACGGCTCGCATGGGCGATTGATCGGGCACGCGAGGAAGTGTCGTTGCGGCCCTTTGATGCCGCGGCTCAAATCTGGCTGGCACGACTGCTCTTGTTGGATGGGCAACCTTCAAGTGCAGCGGAAGCATTGCGACGAGCCTGGGACCTGAAGCCTCAAGATGTATCCACGTTGATCGCGATGCTCGGTTGTTATGTGCAGATTCGAGATGCCACGGCCGCTCGAACCGTGCTTGAACAATTAGCCCGACATCCGGACCTTTCGACACTCGACCGCCAGTTGTTGCTCGCTCGTGCACATCATGCACTCGGCGATCGTGAACAGACAAATCAATTCTATGAAGCGGCAATTGGGTTGGCACCAGATCGACCCGAGTTGCGTGTGGAGTACGCCCGCGTTCTCCAGCCGCTAGAGGTGGAACGCGCCGAAGAAATGTTGCGCGACGTGCTGCGCGATCATCCCGGGCAGGCGGATGCACGAAGACTGCTCGCAACTTGGCTGCTTTGGCGCATCGATCCAGCCGCTCGACAAGAATCGTTGAGTCTCTTACGAAGCGATCCAGACAGCCAACAGCAACAGGCGTCCGATCAGCGGTTGCAGGCCGTCTTGCTCTTGCGGCAAGGCTTGACAGACGACGTGCAGGAAGCACGCCAATTGCTCGAGGAGATGGTCCGTGATCCCAATCAGGCGACGTTGGACGACCACTGGCTGTTGGCGAGCCTGTATGAGCGCGAAGGCCGCCTGGAGGACGCAGAAGAACAATTTCGTCTTCTGGTCGATCAACCACAGCCGCAATCGCGACATCTAGTCGCTTGTATTGAATTCTTGCTGCGTCACGATCGGCTCGACGAAGCCAATCGTCAGTGGATGCAACTGGAACAATCGGGCCAACGATCGTTCACGATACTCGCCCTGCGTGCGCGAATTCTGCAGGCGCAGGATCACCCGAAGCAACTAGAGCAGGAGCTTGAGGGATACGCGGAGCAATGGCTTGGCCAACCGCGAAGCGCGTCCGACCAGCGGCGATTCATGGGACAACTTGCAGAACTCTACGCCGCAGTCGGCCGGCCGGATTTGGGCCGTCGTTGGTATCAGCAATTAGTCGACGCGTTTCCTCAGGATCGGGAAGCCTTCGCTCTCTTCTTGATCCGACAGTCCGACTTCCAACAGGCAATACAGATCTGCCTCGAACCGTTGCAGCAGGAGCCGACTCCGGAAGCCGCGGCGCAGCTGGCTCGTGTCCTGGTGCAGATTCCTGGAGCGGTAAAGCTGCCTCCTTCCGTTGCATCGCTCTTGGATCAACAACTGGAAGAACACCCGCAGCATTCGGCGTTATTGTTTGCGATGTCAAACTGGCAGTTGAAGAACGGTCAGGTGGGCCGAGCCATTGAATTGCTCGAGCAATTGACTGCGATCGACCCGCGGCATTACCTGGCCTGGAACAACCTGGCAGCATTGCTGGCCGAAGACTCCGATCGGCTGCCGGAAGCCCTAATCGCCATTGACCGGGCGATCGCCGCCGCCGGACAGCCACTGCCGAATCTGCTCGACACGAAGGCGGTCATTCTGCTGCATCAGCAGCGCGATCAGGAGGCTGCCAGTCTGTTGATGCAGGCGTTCTCACTCGCACCCGCGGACGACTCGCGATTCTATCTGCACTTTGCTGTGGCACTCGAGCGACTGGGGATGAGTCAACGTGCAGCGGAGCTTTGGAAAACCGCACAGCAACTGGGACTGAATAGGGCATTCTTGACCGATTTTGAACGAGACCTAGTGCAGGATTTAAAAGAGAAGTTGGGCGCGCCATCGGCCGACGCGGGCCAGAAGCCGGAACAAGATGACGATAGTGAGGCGCAAACCACACCGGCGTCGAGGCCTCCTTCCGCTTCCCGCGCGCTCGTTGCCAGGCCGGTCCTCTTGGCCACGAATTACGTGGCGAACGACGGAGAGGTTGATTGGCCGATTCGGGGAGATCATGTTTCGTTGTGACTTTGGGGCCCGTTTGAACATGACATCCAGTTACACATCCTTGCCGGACTCGCCTCGCTCGCGTCGGATGCCGCTGATTCTGGTGGGTCTGGCGATCATGCTGACCTTGTTGTCCGGAGTCCTGCATGGGCGCCTTACTCAGCGATGGTCGAACGAAGATCAGTTTCAGCAAGCGGCGGAAGCACTGGAGCAATTTCCGACGACCTTTGGTGACTGGACACAGGAGGAAGAACTGCCCTTGGGCCAGTCAGCGATCGACCTGCTGCAGTGTCACGGTTACCTGCATCATGTGTATCGTCATCAGCAGACTGGTCAGCAAGTTCGGGTTGCGGTTATGGTCGGACCTGGATCTCGGATGTCCATTCACGTTCCCGAAATCTGTTTCGAATCCGCCAACTACGCCTTGGTCGCACCGCGTGAGCGAATCGAGGTAGTTCAAGGCAGTCGAGCCGATCAGTTTTGGCGCGTTCGGTTTCGATTAAATGACGTCTCGCAGCAGCCCCTCGATGTGCTCTATGCCTGGAGCAAAGGGGATGCGTGGCTCGCTCCCAAGTTCCCTCGTTGGTCTGTTGCTGGAACGCCCGTGCTGTACAAATTGCAGTTGTCGACGCTCGGTTCCACGGGCCCGACAACTGCCGAAAGTTGTGCGACGGAGTTCCTGGAGGCTTTTTTGCCTGTCTTGCATAACCGATTGGCCTTCACGTCACCCTAATTCCCTTCTCGTCGCTATCCCTTCACGTTTCGCAACTGATGATTCGCCCCTTCCACAAACACTGTCATGCACTTCACTCGCTTGATTGATCACCCCAGCAGTTTCCTTCCCGTGCGTCGAGATGGCGGAGTCGCTTTTGTGACCGTCATCGTCCCCGTCCGGAACGAAGAATCGCATATCGAGCAGATCTTGAGGATGCTGTTGCAGCAGGACTATCCGTTGGAGTCGTTTGAAGTTTTGGTTGTCGACGGGATGTCGAGCGATGCGACGCGCGAAATCGTGAACCGATATACGCAGGCGTCTTACCCGGTGAAACTGTTGGATAACCCACGACTGTGGGCCAGTGCCGGTCGCAACGTGGGGGTGCATCACGCTCGGGGCGACATCGTCGTGATTGTCGATGGACATTGTGAATTGCGGGATCGGCGGTACCTGAAACACCTGGTGGAGGTCTTTGAGCGAACAGGAGCGGACGTTGTCGGGCGACCTCAGCCGTTGATTCGATCACGCGACTCGGCAGTGCGGCAGGCCATTGCCTTGGCTCGCTCCTCACCGCTCGGCCATCATCCGGATAGCTATATTTATTCGGCGGAAGATCAGTTTGTACCGGCGCAAAGCGTAGGCGCAGCATACCGACGAAGTGTCTTCGAACAATTGGGTGAGTTCGACGAGTCGTTTGACGCCTGTGAGGACGTGGAATTCAATTATCGCGCAGATCAGGCTGGATTACCTTGTTACCTGTCGACGCAGGCGACTGTTCATTATCATCCTCGCGGAAGTCTTGGCGCGCTGTTTTATCAGCTCGCTCGGTACGGACGTGGGCGGGTGCGCTTGTACCGGAAGCATTCTGAGACGTTTACCCTCAAGTCGATGGCCCCAGGCTTCTTTCTGATCGGATTGTTGCTCGGTGGTCTCATGGCCTGTCTCCACCCATTTCTTCTGACCGCCTACTTGCTGCTCGTCGGTTGCTATTTTCTAACGCTATTCCTGTTCTCGGTTCGGATTGCCTGGCAATCCGGCGGCTGGTTGTTGCTGCCGTGGTTGCCGCTGGTCTTCCTGGCAATTCATTTGGGGGCAGGTTGGGGAATCGTACAGGAATGGTTGTGGGGCAACAGACACTCGACATGATGGCGGATCTGTCTTTCGGGGACGAGCAGGGCGGTATCTCGGAGCGTGATCGTTCGTCGACGCCCGTTCGCGTCTGCTTCGTCATCGAGAACTTGATTCCCGCTGGTACGGAGCTTTGGGTTACGCGGCTGATTCAGCAGTTGGATCGGCAGCGCGTTCAGCCATCGCTGTGCGTACTGGACGGTCGCAGCGATCAGTCGCGTCGACTCGAGCCGGAAAACTGCCCGGTGTTGCGCCTCGGGTTGAACCAATTGAAAACACCCCGCGCGCTGCCCGCGGCGCGGCGTTTCCTGCGGTTCCTGTCCGAGCAAAGGGTTGAAGTCGTCCAAGTCCATCATGCGGATCCGACGTACTTCGCGGTTCCCCTGGCACACCTTGCCGGAATCCCCCGAATCGTCCAAACCAAATACGACGTGGGGTATTGGCTCACCGGAGTGGACCTTTGGTTGCACCGAAGGATGCGTCGCTGGATTGATGCGACAATCGCGAATTGCGAGGCTTGTCGAGTTGCTTCGATTGCGCAAGAGGGATCGCCGCCTCATTCCGTTCATGTCGTGCAGAACGGGATTCCACTCGAGGATTTGCTGACGATTCCTCCGCTGCGAGCGGCCGATTGGCCTTCGGAGCCGCACGTTGCGATGGTGGCAAATCTGCGACCGATCAAGGATCCTGAAACGTACCTTTACGCCGCGCAGCTCGTGCTGCGAGAGTTTCCGCGTGTGACTTTTCATGTGGCCGGAGAAGGACCGATGTACGGCCAGTTGCAACAGTTGGCCGCTGAATTGGGGTTGGGAGATCGACTGAAACTGCATGGCCACGTCGTCGATACAACAGGGTTTCTGGCGCAGACGCAACTCTTTGTGTTGAGTTCTCGGTCGGAAGGCCTGCCGCATGCTTTGCTCGAGGCGATGGCGGCGGGGCGGGCGGTGGTTGCGACCCGCGTGGGGGGCAACGTAGAACTGATCGAGGACGAGCTTTCTGGTTTGTTGGTGCCGCCAGAAAATCCCCACGATTTAGCCCAGGCGATTCTCCGCCTGTTGCGCAATCCCGTGCAAGCTGAACGGATGGGCCGATCCGCCCGTCAACAGGTGTCGCAGCGCTACAGTCTTCAAGCGATGTCACGGCGATTCGAGAACTTCTACGAACGGCTGCTGGGTCGCACGATTGGTGAACATGTCGACTGACCTCGTCGTGAAAGAGAACTCCCCGGCAGCCGAGGCCGCGCAAGGTCTCGGCCAACAAACCTTGCGCCAAGAAGTCCGCTCCGTGGGGCGGCATTCCTTGATCTATATGCTCGGTCCGGCGTTTTCACAAATCGTCGGCTTTGTGCTGATCCCCATTTACACTCGGCTGATCGCTCCCAGCGAATACGGGGTCTTATCGCTGGTGGACGTCTTTCTGACCTTAATCATGATGATCCTTGGGATGGGTCTCGCCGATGGGATGACTCGCTTCTATTACGAGTTGACCGAACCGAAGTCTCGTCATCAGTTGGTCAGCACGGTCGTTTTTGGTGCAGCGGCCCTTAGCCTGCCCTTGGTGCTGCTGGTGATTCTGTTTTCGCCGTCCTTGGTCCGGCTGCTCGGCATTGGGCCGGTGTACGTGACTTATGTGCGCATTGGATTACTGACCGCCTGGTTCTCGATGCTCGCCGAGATCGGTTATTCGTATTTGCGGATGCATTACCTGGCGAAGACGTTTGTTGTGTTGACCATCGCACAAATTCTGGCGGCGGTGAGTTTCAATCTGCTCTTCGTCGTGGGGTTTCATTGGGGGATCTGGGGGATCCTATACTCGACGTTGATTACCCAGGCGTTGATTGGGACGGCCTTGGTGGCGTTGATGGTGCAGCAATCGGGGGCTCGGCCGAGAATGGAGTTCTTGCTGCCCTTGCTGAGATTTGGTCTGCCTCTGGTTCCTTCCACGGTCACGCTGCAATTGAGTAACTACTTGAGCCCCTTGCTGATTCGCTGGTTGCTCGTGGGTGATCCCACTCTCGTGTTGGGTCAAGTCGGTCTGTTCGCGATGGGGCAGAAGGTCGGCGTGGTGGTGAATCGGTTTGTGACCGTTCCCTTCCACGCCTTCTGGCGTCCGCGGCGGATGGAACTCGTGGTGGCCGACAACCCGCAGGTGCGTCATATCCTGGCTCGAATGTGTACCTATTCGACGCTCGTTGTGGTTCAGGTGGCCCTGGTCTTGAGTGTTTCCGCCGAGAGCCTGCTGCAGATACTGCTGGATCCGCGCTATTGGTCGGCACATCGAATCGTGCCCTGGATCGCTGCAGCCTATGCGGCATTGAGTTTGGAGCACCATTTCGCGACCGGCATGCATTACGTCCGGAGGACGGGAGCTGCAACCTGGATCGGGGTGACTTCGCTGCTTGCGCTAGTTCTGATGGATCTCGTGTGGATTCCGCGTGCGGGAATCACCGCCGCTGCCGCCGCGACGCTGCTGGCTGTCTCCTTGCGAAGCACACTATTTCTCCTTGTCAGTCAGCGAATGTACCCCATCCCTTTCGAGCTTCGTCGACTGGCCTCGATCGGGAGCATTTCCGTCGTCCTGTTCCTGCTGAGTCAGATGTTGTCGGTGGATTCCGTTTGGATCACGCTCCTGCTGCGGATTGCCTGCGGGCTGGCCCTGCTCCCGCTGCTGTGGTGCCTGCGATTCTTCACCGCGGAGGAGATGGCCGCGTTCTCCAATGGGCTGAAGCGACTTCTAGATTCGGCAAGGCGTTCCGATCGTCGGTACGAGCGTGAACCGAAATGAACTTCGCTCACTTCACCGTCGAAGAAGAGATCACGCGCGAAGCGTCGGATCTGGCGCCCATCGATAACCGACGCTGGTCTCGCGATCTTGGACTTTGGCTCGTCACCGGTTATCTGGCACTGTTCTTGATCCGGCCCTGGGAAGTGATTGCGCCCGAGTTGGGCGATTATCGAGTTGAGCGACTGTATGCGGTATTCATGATTGCGGTCGTGCTCGTGACGGGGCGCCGCATTCGTTGGAATCTGCAGAGCATCGCGATTGGCCTCTTTGCAACATCGGTCGCCATTTCGTCGATCTGTGCTTGGCAACCCGAGTATTCCTGGCCGGAACTTTACCGCTACTTGACCGTTGTTGTCACCTACTTCTTGATGTTGGCCGTTTGTCGCGCGCCCCGCGATCTGTTTGTCTTGATTTGCGCGTACATCGGCAGCATGTTCCTCTACTTGGGAAAATCCTTGTGGGAGTATTTCGTCCACGGACGCCATGAATTTGCTCAAGGGGTGCCGCGATTACTGGGGATTGAGCTGACCTACGGTGAGCCCAACGCGGTCGCGATGTCGGCCGTGGTTTCCTTGCCGCTGTGGCTGTTTCTGTTCCGCTGTCGATCCGAGTTAACCTGGCAGTGGAGTCTCCGGTGGCGGCGACCTTATCTGCTCGTGGTTTATGGCTATCCCGTGTTGGTGACCATAGCTGTCTGGTTGACCAACAGTCGCGCGGGGATGGTGGGGCTGGCGGCGTTCGTGTTCGCCGCGGTTTTCGTGCGCCGGGACCGAGTCCGGCCCGCCCGGGCACTGCTCATTCTGACGTTGGTGCTTGGTAGTTTGTGGCTGGTCACTCCGAGCCAACAGAAGGATCGTCTCCGCACCTTGTGGGATCCACAGGCGGGTCCGCAGAATGCGCGTGCCTCCGCCGAAGGCCGGTGGCAGGGATTCCTGGCCGCATGCCAGATGTTACGCGATGAACCTTTGACCGGAATCGGCGTCGGGAATTTTGTGGCCTACCGCGTCGCGTTTATTGACGGCGTGCCCCTAGTCGCCCATAACCTGCCAGGGCAGATTCTCGGCGAGATGGGCTGGCTCGGCGGAATCACGTTCGCTTTGATGGTCTATGTATTGTGGCGAAATGCATCGCGATCCCGGCGGATCTGTCGGAGGGAAGACCGACCTTCTTCCGATGTTCTTTGCGAGCTGGCGCTTGCTTGTCAGATCTCTGTCTTGCTGCTGTTTGTCTTCGGTGCTTCGCTGCATAACGGTCTGCGCTATAACTGGGTATGGATTGCCGCCTTCTGTACCCTGACGCTCGAATTCTGCATGCGCAGCGGCGGGGATCCGAGAGCCAGCGAGATCGCTCGATGATGACAACTGCAAGTCCGGAATGGGCCGGGGCCGCGCTACAAAATGCCCTCGATGATTGGTGGCGGCAGGAAGGCTGTCGTGGACCATTATGCCTGCGACCGATTGAACGCTGGCTGCGTCCCTATTCCGAGCTGGTTGTGTTTGAGGTGGGAAGTTCGGATGGAGGAGAACGTCGGAAGCTGGTCAGCAAGCGAGTGATTCACCATACCTGCAACGCGATTTACGGTGGACCGGCGGAATTGCTTCGCAGCGAGTACAACGCGCTCGAGGAGGCTCGCGAGTACTTCGATACGCGGCACAACTATTCCGTACCGAGGCCGCGGTTACTTCTTCCGGATTTGGACCTTCTGATCATGGATTTTGTGCCGGGCGAATCGTTGGAGCCATCACTTGCGGCATTGAAGTTCACCGCCCGACGAGATTCGTGGCGAACACTCGTGCGGCAGTTCTGGAAACTCGGAAGGTGGCTGCATTACTATCAGCAGAGCGGACCGCGGGAATCGGCCGGAATTGAGGCCCTTGATTCCGTGATCCAGCACTGCGATCACCGATTACAGATTGTCGAGGCGACGCGGCACCGCTGGCTGCCCGCTCAATTTCGATCACGCGTTCTGCGAAGGATCGAAGCCTGGACGAAGCGGTTAACCGAGCCGGTGTTGCGGACCCGGTGTCATGGAGATTTCGGGCCTTGGAACGCGCTCGTGCACGGGCTCGAGCTCACCATTCTCGACTTCTCTGTGGCTCGTCAGGATTGTGCGGCAATTGACCCCTTGGGCGTCTTGGTTTACCTCGAAGCCCAACGCCACGCTCCGTCGTTTAGCGGGAGACGCGTCCGACAGCTGCAGCAGATCTTTCTGCGCGGCTATGCTTGCGCAGAAGTCGTGCCGATTCCCGTAATTGCGGTCTGTGAAGCTTTGCAACGGATTTGCCGGTTGCAGGACTGCCTCTGCAGTGCTAACAGTGAGAATGTTGTTCTCTCGGCAAGAAATCAAGCGACCGCTGCAGACTGCAGGCTACAGGTTGCGGCCCTGCCGCACTGTGACGAATCCCGGTCAATCGGCGATCGGTATCGGAATCGACAGGTATTTCGCGAGAACCTGCGGCAGTTGCTGACGCAAGAACTGCCGCGATACACGGATTGGACGCAGGTCCGCACCACGTGACGCCGCTGGTGAAGTGAAACAAATGAACAGTGGATCCAAGTCTTTTCGGGTGGGGTTGGTCGGAGCGGGACATATCAGTCCGTTTCATATCCAGGCACTCCGCCGAGTTCCCAATGTCCAGACGCTGGGCGTCTTCGATTCGGATTTCGCGCGAGCGAAGGAGATGGTGCGAGCTTTTCATTTGCCCTGGGCTTTTGATAGCTACGAATCGCTTCTCGGAGAAGTCGACGTCGTCCATGTGCTGACTCCTCCAGAGAGTCATGCGGAGTTGACGGTTCGTGCGTTGGAACAAGGTTGCCATGTCTTCGTCGAGAAGCCTTTGGCGACAAGCGTGGCGGATTGTGACCGAATTCTCGAAGCGGCGCGGGCTGCGGGACGGACGGTTGGTGTGGACCACTCACTGCTGAAGGATCCCTTCACACAACGGGCGCTCGACCTGATTCGCCGTGGAAAGATCGGGCGCGTCCACTCCGTGGAGTGTCATCGAAGTCAAGATATGCCACCCTATTCCGGCGGTCCCCTTCCGACAATGTATCGCGAGGGTGGTTTTCCCTTCCGCGACCTCGGGATTCACGCCTTCTACCAGGTCGAAGCGTTTCTCGGAGAGATTCTCGATGTGCAATGGTGGATGGGCCATCAAGGCAGCGATCCGAATCTCTCGTTCGATGAATGGCGCGCATGGCTTCGCTGTCGGCAAGGCACCGCGAATGTCTATCTATCCTGGAATGTGCGCCCGGTCCAGGATCTGCTGTTGGTGTACGGTTCTGAAGGGGTGCTGAAACTGGACCGCTTCGGCATGACGGTTACCGTCAAACGAAAGCGACGTCTGCCCGAGCATCCGCAGCGAGCGCTCAATGCACTTGGAGAAAGCCTCGCCGTTGCGTGGCAGGTGCCGCTCGGTGTTGCCCGCGTCGCGACACACCGGCTGCGTCGCTATCACGGTCTGCAGCAAATGGTGCACGAGTTCTACGAGCGGTTGACGCGCGATGAGCCGCCTCCGGCCACCGCCGAAGACGCGAGGCGAGTCGGATATTGGGTTGAACAGGTGGCTCAGGATGCGGACCGTCGACGGCGAGAGTTTCGAGCGCAGTTTGCCGGTCACCGCACGGCTCCGACGCTCGTCACCGGCGCCAGCGGATTCATTGGTCGACACCTTCTTCGCCGGTTGCTGGAGTCGGGTCGTCGGGTACGCGTTCTTTGTCGCCAGCCGCCTTCCCTCGCATTGCGTGACGATCCGCAGGTGGAGATCGTGCTTGGTGACTTGGGAGATCCGGAAGCCGTCGACCGCGCCGTTGCCGGGGTTTCCACGGTCTATCATGTGGGTGGCGTTGTCCACGGTGCGGCGCACGAGTTTTGGCGCGGATCGGTCGAGGGGACGCGGAATGTCGTGGAGTGCAGTCTGCGCCACAAAGTGAATCAATTGGTCTATGTCAGCTCTCTGAGCGTTCTCAGCGCACTGCATCAAGCTCCACAGCCGATCGATGAAGCTTGGCCTCTCGAGGCTCATGCCGATCGACGAGGTCTCTACACCCAGACGAAGCTGGCAGCCGAGCAGATCGTCCAGCAGGCGATCCGCGAACAGCGCTTGCCGGCCGTTATTGTGCGACCGGCCGAAGTGATTGGACCCGGAGCGCCGCTCCTGTCGTCCGGCGTCGGACAACGGAAAGGTTCCTGGCTGATCTTCTTTGGCAATGGTCAACTGCACGTTCCTCTGATTCATGTGGAAGACCTCGTGGATGCGATGGTTCTCTGCGAACAGCATTGCATCACCGATGGGAGCGTGTTCCATTTGGTTGATGATCAGGCGGTCACACAGAATGAACTGGCGGATAAATATCAGGCGATGACGGGCGACCGCCTGCGGCGTGTTCACGTTCCCCGAATCGCCATTTACGCCCTCGGATTCGCGGTCCAGTCTGCCTTTGCGCTCCTGCGACGTCCGGCTCCACTTTCGGTCTATCGATTACGTTCCGCACTGGCTCCTCGAACATTCGACTGCACGCGCGCACAGAAATCGCTTCAGTGGAAACCGTGTCGCGGCGTTGATCGTGGGCTACGGGACGCCGTCGCGGCAGCGACCGACCAGAACGGCCCGTTGTGGAACGCGAGGCATCTTCCCGAAGTTATCCCGGGCGATTTAGAGATGCTGAATCGCTGACCGCCCGTCGTTGTTCCGCAATTTCATTGCGCGACAAGACCGGCGGTTTTTTCTTGCGCATTGTGGTCGCGCAGAAGTTGGGTAGACTCGGGGGACTTTGCGGGCGGGCTCCGTTCTGGAGACCGCAGGATTCTGTCTCGGAATCAGGTATCCACGCTGCGACGCAACGCTCATCGGATTGCCGCGCAGGTTGCTGGTGCCGAGTACCGAGGAACACTCAAAGGAGGTTGAGAATGAGTTTTGCATGGGCCGTGCTATTGACGACAGCGACGGTGACGGTGGTCTCTCCGGAGCGAAGTGCTTCCCCCGAATTCCAGTTGCTGACGATTGAAAGCAACATTGTCCAGCACACGAACACCCAGCGGGCGCGCCATGGTTTGCCGCCGCTGCAAGTGGATCCCCATTTGATGAACTCGGCAAGGCGTCATGCCATCTGGATGGCACGCTTCGGTGCTTTGCAGCACACTTCGGCGGCAGTGGCTGAGAACATTGCCACGGGGCAGAGTTCTTCCCGTGAAGCAGTGATGGACTGGATGAGCTCGGCAGGTCACCGTGCCAACATTTTGAGTTCGGGTCACAATCGGATCGGAGTGGCCGCTTACCGCGGCCGGGACGGACAGATCTACTGGTGTCAGCAGTTTTTGCAGTAACGGGGCCCGTTCTTCAAAAAAGCGCAACAACCCGCGTCGGCCTATGGCCCGCGCGGGTCTTTTTGTGCGACAATCGAGAGGTAGGCGACGAATGATTGACGGCGGCGCAGTCAATGAACCAGGACGACCAACGGGAGTCCGGCATTTGTCGGTTTCGCGCGGCTCTTTGAGGACGTTTGACTGCGCCGTAGTGAATAACGCATCCGGCAGAGGGCCCATGAGTTCCGACGACTCTTCCAGCGATGTCTCCTTGGATCGATATCGATCGTATCTGCGCGTTCTGGCACGCATGCAACTGAATCCCAGGCTGGCGGCGAAGTTGGACGCTTCGGATGTCGTTCAGCAGACGTTGCTGCAGGCGTATCGTGCGCGAGATCAGTTTCGCGGCGGAGATTCTCCGGCAGCGATGGCGGCTTGGTTACGCCAGATCCTCGCTCGGAATCTCGCCCACGCGGCGCGCGACTTCGGTCGGGACAAGCGGAATATTCATCGTGAGCGCTCGCTGGAGGCTTCGCTGGGCCATTCGTCGCTCTGTCTTGAGCGTTGGCTCGCCGCCGATGATACGGCGCCCAGCGTTCAAGCCGAGCGGTCGGAGCAGCTTCTGCGCTTGACCGAGGTGCTCGAGGAACTGCCGGAATCTCAACGTGATGCGATTGTGCTGCATTATTTTCAGCAACAATCGTTGGCCGAGACGGCGGAGGAATTGGGTCGCACTCCGGCCGCGGTTGCCGGACTCTTGCATCGCGGTTTGAAGCGATTACGCGAGAAACTAGGGTCGGACAACGAATGACGAATGAGGGACGGCCCGGAGGTCGTGATCGCACGCCATGCAAGTAGAGCGGCCATCTCCCGATTCAGACGCAAAAAGGCTCGACGAAATCCTGGCCCGCTATCTGGCCGCGGTGGAAGCTGGTGAACAGGTCGACCGCGCGAAATTGATGGCTGAGCATCCGACGTTGGCGGATCCTCTGCAGTCCTTTTTCCAGAACCATGATCAGATGCGCGGGATGGTGGCACGTTCCGCTCCGACCAGCGGCCCGCTCGAACTGCCCTTGCGTCCCTCGACTGCGCACGATATGCCGACCGGCCCCATCTCTCGCGAAAAGCCACACGGCGAGGAATCGGGAGTTGATCGCCTCGGTCGTTTTGGCGACTACGAATTGATCGAGGAGATTGAGCGCGGTGGAATGGGAGTTGTCTATCGTGCGCAGCAGGTCTCGCTGGATCGTCCGGTTGCGTTGAAGGTGATCAAGTCCGGTCAGCTCGCGGGTGTGCAGGAGATTCGTCGATTTCGCGTGGAGGCGGAGGCGGCGGCCAACCTGCACCATCCGGGAATTGTCCCGGTGTATGAAGTCGGCGAAATCGAGGGCTTCCACTACTACACGATGCAGTTTGTCTGCGGTCAATCCTTGGCGACGCGGTTGGTCGCCGGGCCGCTGCTGCCGCAGGAAGCTGCCCAGTTGTTGGTGAAGATTGCCAGGGCGGTTGCATATGCGCATGCGCAGGGTGTGATTCACCGAGATCTGAAGCCTGCGAATATTCTGATCGATGAGAACGGCGATCCCAAGATTACGGATTTCGGGCTCGCCAAGCGCGTGCGGCACGAGGGCGGTTTGACGGCGACCGGGCAGATTCTGGGAACGCCTGCCTACATGGCTCCCGAGCAGGCGGCCGGACGCGACCGCTCGGTCGGCGAAGCCACCGACGTTTACGCGCTCGGTGCCCTGTTGTATGCGATGCTGACCGGACATGCACCGCACGAGGCTTCGACCGAGATCGATCTGCTGCTCAAAGTCTTGGACAGCGATCCGATGCCGCCCAGCCAGATTCAGCGTACTACGCCGCCGAGTCTGGATCAGGTCTGTCTCTGTTGTCTGGAAAAGGATCCCGAAAAACGATACCCATCCGCGGCTGCGGTGGCCGATGACCTGGAACGATTTCTTCGGGATGAGCCACTTGAAGTTCCGTCCTGTGGCATCTTGACTCGTTTGCGTCGCTGGGGCCGACGCGAGCCCGCCTTGGTCACGCATTTGGCGGCCATCTTTTCGTTCCTTCTGATGTTGTCCATTGTCTATTTCTGGGTCGGTAGTGAGCCGTGGTATTATCTGCGCCATTTCGGGGCCCTGTTATCCTGGTTGGTGCTATCTCTCTTGCTGCAAAGACTCATGAATCAGCCCCAATGGGCGTATCGAGCACGTTTTCTATGGGCCACAACGGATGGAGTCCTCTTGACGCTGATTCTGTACATGGCTCTTCCTCCCCGCGGCCCCCTGTTGATTGGCTATCCTGTGCTCATCGTGGCATCCGGCATGTTTGCGCGGACGCGACTTGTCTGGTTCACCACGATTGTCTCCATTCTGGGATACCTGTTCCTGATCACCACGCGTCCCGAAGACGAGTTCATTAAGCCCCATTTTTGCATCTTCTATTCACTCGGCTTGATTGTGGTCGGTTGCCTTGTGGCCGCGCAAGTGAAACGAATCCGATCGTTAACCCGTTACTACGAAGGGGCACCGATTGCGCCCTCCTCGAGCGGATGAACCGTATTTCGGGGGACTGACATTTCCTTGTCGAACGGGCAGACTGCACCAAATGCGCGGTCTCGTCGAGTTCGGCGGACAACGGGGCTGCACAGGGCAGCAGGGACGCAACCTGTAGTTGTCTGTAGCCTGCAGCCTACAGCCTGCAGCCTACAGCCT
>CAZFWV010000024.1:0-9189 GCA_964522605.1 uncultured Pirellulaceae bacterium | reverse complement strand
GCGCGAGGCGGCAGAAAGGCCCGTGCTGGTTGAGCCGACTGCGATGCCGGCTGAACCGGCGATGCCGCGGCAATCCTGGTTGGCGGCGTTCATGGAAGAAAAGCACATTCGCTGGGGCGAGCTGGTAGGCGGCCTGCTGATTGTTGCCTGTTCGATTGCCTTAGTCGTCAGCTTCTGGTCGAAGATCGCGGAACGACCCTTCTTGAAATTTGGCGTACTCAACGGCGTGACCGCGGCACTGTTCGGAATCGGGCTCTACGCGGCGCGGAAATGGAAACTGCCGACGACCAGTCAGGGGATTCTGTTGACGTCGACGCTACTGGTGCCATTGAATTTCTTAGCGATTGCTGCTTTCTCCGAAGGCAGTCAGCAGCTCACGCTGCCCCTTCTCGTTGGTGAAAGTCTTTCGACCCTGCTGCTCGGGACACTCGTTTACTTGGCAGCGAAGATCATCACACCCTCGTGGACGATCCCGGTCACTGTCGGCGTGGTCTTGCCCGCGGTGGGCCAACTCGTTCTGCGACGACATGTCACGGCCGATGCGTCGGTAGGACAACTCTATGGTTTTGTCTTGTCGGGGTTAGCCGTGTACGTAGGGACTCAGTTTCCGATCGTCTGGCGGAAGAGGGAAGATCAGCCGCTCAACGAACGTCAGGGGAATGAGCTTCTGAAGCAACTCGGATTGGTTTCGTTTTCGCTCGCCGTCGCTTTAGGATTGCTATTCGTCAAAGCGGACCGGAGTGCGGAGCAATGGCAGTGGCTGGCGCCATTGTCGTTGCTGATGGGGATACCCGCGTTGGCGAATGGACTGATCCTCTGGAAACGTCCCGGCAGCGAAGAGCAAAGCCAGAGCATGGTGGGAACGACGCTTGTCGTGATTGCCGCCGTTGGTGCGATCGCCGGACTTGCCTGGGCTTGGCCCCAGCCGATTCTCTTGGCTTCCTGCGCGATCTTGGGCAGTCTTGGATTAACGTTCCTGGCTTATCGGTTCGACATCGACGAACTGCATATTCCTGCTGCGATTCTCAACGCGGGCGCTGCGACGGTCTTGCTGTTGATCGCGCGGCAGAAGCTTTCCTGGACGGTCGATTCGCCCGGACTGTTGGTTTCGGCTTTGATGTCGGCGACAGCGGGGCGAGTCATGACCTTGGTTGCCTTCGCGCAGCTCGGCGCTGCATGGGCATTATCGAAACTCCCGGGGAGCATACCCGCTGCCAGTTATGGCATCATCGGCGCCGTGACGGCTGGTGTGGGCCTTCTTTTGGTTACGGGGTATGGCTGGGGCGTTGCGGGCGATCCCGAGTACCTGACGTGGCTGTTGGCCTTTTACGGCCTGGTCGCTGCAGGTGTGGCTTTCTTCGGGCGATTTGCCTGGGTGCAGGCGGTCGCTGGATTGTTGTTGTTGGGAGCGCTGGGGCAAGGGATCGTCTACGGACCCTGGATGATCGATCTGTCACCTTCGGCGCTCTGGCTGATCGCGCTGCTGCTCCACGCCACTTTGATGGGAGTTGCGGCGGCAGCAGCCTGGCTGACGCAACGTCCTGCCACGTTCGCTCCAAGTGTCGTCTGGTCCTTTGGGAGCAGCCTGGCAGCGACCTTGCTGATCGGTGCCCGTGCGCTGTTCTGGAACGAGCCCGTTTCGCCGGGGCAAGTCCTATGGATTGGGCTGATCTGGTTGAATCTCGCGTGGCTGCTGGAATCTCGCCTGCTGTTTTCGATGTTTCAGGCTGCGCTTGCGCTATCGCTGATGGTCTTGGTGGATCATCGCTTGGAAGGTCAGAGCTGGTATTCCGCAGGGGATCGAGGGTGGTTGCACCCGATCAGCTTGCAGTGGCAGGGAATCGTCTTGGCCGTTTACTTTCTCGCGTGGTCCGTTCTGAGGATATTCGGAGTTCCACGGCTCACTGGAATCCAAGAGGTCGACAAGCGTCTTCGATGGGAATGGTGGCTGCGGACGGTCCGATCAGGTTGGCCCAGCGTGGATCGGATCGCGCTAGTCGTCGCGGGCATGCTGCTGGTTCTGTTGGCAATTCATGCCGTCGTGCCCGGGATTGCTCAGGAACTTTCGCCCCGCGTCGGTGAACAACGCGTTATTCCGTCGCCAGAAGCATACCAATTCATGCAACTGCCGCACGAACCGGCTCGCGGAACGCTCAGCTGGGTTCTGTGCTTGGTTGTGGGGCTTGGCTTTATCGTCAGTTTGCGTGAGGAGAAGGGGTTCGGCGCACTGGCAGGAATGACCATGGCGGCGTCTACGATTCCGTTGCTGGTTGCGGCGCATTGGGAGTCGGACGTTGCGGTCGCGTCTGCATTACGATGGACGTCGGCGTTCTTCTTTCTAGCTGCCTCGACGCTGGTCTGGCTGCGCCGTCCGCTTGTGAAGTTCTTGCGCCGTTGGGGGGTCGTGTCGGACGATTCTCGGGCAACCGCGGGCCAGAGTTTTTCCCTGTTGCTCTTGCTGGCCGCGGCACCCGTGTTGGCGATGGCCTTCTTTGTCGCCTTGGCGGCTCTTTCCCTGACGCCGCCGACGGGTGCCCAGTTCGATCTGCTTTGGTGGCTGGGGGTATTGGCTTTATCGGCGATCGTTGCGGCCTTGATGGGTCGGGCTTGGCTGCCATCGGAATCAAATGGATGGCAGGCGGTGGCTGGCAGCCTGATTATTCTTGCGGTCATGCCGCTGTTTGCCATGAGCTGCTTCGTGGTGGGACAGTCGCTGGCGGCGCATCCGGTGATTGGACCGAATGCCGATTCGTTCTTCAGCGAGATCGGCTTGGCAGCTTCCTACACGATTCCCCTGATCTTGATCGGCGTGGCGTTGATCGGCCACGCGATCAGCCTGCGCTCCGAACCGCTGGCATTTGGCGCGGGATTGATGCTGAACTTCGCGGGGACTGCGGCTTATCTGCTCAGTCTGCGTGTCGCCGGTACGTTGACCCTCGAACAGTGGGTCCGACTGGCACAATTGAACGCGTTGATTGCGTCGGTGTACGGGATTGGTTGGCTGATCTTCGTTCGATTCCGCGTCGTGTCCCACCGGCCGCGCTGGGCGCCGGACGGATGGCGCCGGACACAACTGTACGTGGCGAACGGGTTCTTCCTGTTACCGGTTCTGGCTGTGGTTACAGCCGTTTTCGTCTCGCCCAACGTGATGAGAAACGGCACGGTGGCTGCTGGAGTCTGGGGCTGGAGTGCTCTCGCGCTCGTGACGGCGCACGCAATCGCCTTCTTCTGGTTCTCTGGAAGAGCTGTTTCGCCAATCCTGAGCCAGGTCTTGTCCTATGCATTTGTCATCCTGGTCGCGCTGCAGGTCAGCGCGTGGCCAATTGCTTGGCTCGGTGGGAGATGGTCCACCTACCACCTGCTCCAGATGGCCATGTTCGTCGCAGGAATCGCGGTGATTGCGTGGGAAGCATGGGAAAAGAACCGGTCGTCCCAGGTTTTTTTGGGAGATCGCAAGTTCGTGGATTCGGCCTCCGGTGATCCCGTTACAACAGCTGCAGCGGCGGAAATCGCATCCGACTCGCGCGAAGCGACGGATTGGTTGCTCGGGATGTTACGCCTCGTACCGCTCGCCGCTCTCGTGTTGTTCAGTCTGCGATCGATCCCGGTGGATCGCCAAGCGCATTTGTGGTCCGTCGCTGGGTTAGGAGCCGCGGCGGTGCTCAGCGTTCAACGCCGGATCGCGACGGACCGACAGCGATACAACTGGCTCGCATCGGCGCTGCTCAACCTGGGCGCGTCATTCTGGTATGTCCTCTATGGGTACAAGCGAATTGCGACGGGCCAAGAGGCCGTGCTGAGTTTCATTTATTGGAATACAGCGATTCTCGCGCTGCCCGCTCCATTGTGGCTCGCGCTGCGTCGCCGCGATCGAGACGCAAGGAGACTTGGTTTTCGTTGGCCCGATTTGCACAACTTCGTCACGTTCCTCGCGATCCTGCTGCTGGGATTTGCTGTGGGGCTGGGACTCGCGACGGATGTCGTAGGATCCAGCGTCGTCGCGCCACTTGGAATCGTTCTTCTCGGCCTGATGGCGGTTCTTTTGGCCGCGGGTAGTTGCTTGTGGGATCCACACCGGCAATGGTCAGTCATGTTTTGGTATCTGACCGGTCTTGTCGCCACGGGGTTGCTGCTGGATCGCCTGAATGTTCCCGCGGATGCAATTCTCTGGTTGTCGCCTCTGCTACTTTCGGCCTATGGCGTGGCGACCAGTTATCTGTGGAGTCGACGGGAGGGACTTCAGTCTGCCCTGCGGCAATTGGGTGTTCCTGAGGCCACCGACAGCCAAATCCCGAGCCAGAAGTGGCTCATTCCGTTGAATGGAATGTTGGCGATCGTGGTTTGTGGACTGGCGGTTTGGGTTCAGTTCAGTTGCGAGAACCTGGGATTGCGGGTGGCTGTGAGCCAAGCCGCTGCCGCGCAAGCCCTAGCCATGGGATTGTTGGCCCGAGGTCGTCGCGAAACCGAATTGCGGTATGCCGCTCTGCTGATTGGCGTTGTGGCGGCAGTCTGTTTTGGTTGGGCCTGGTTGTCTCCGACGGCACCCCACGACCAATGGTTGAACCGGTGGGTCGTGCTCACGGTTTCTCTGTTGGGTACGGCGGCGTTGTATGCGGTGGGTTTGGTCAAGCTGTGGCGGCGCGAGAATGCCTGGACTGCTGCAGCCCAGCGGTTGGTTCCCGGGCTCGTGGGCGCGGGCGCCCTCTCGGGCCTCGTCGTTCTCGGCAGCGAGGCGATGCTGTTTTTGCAATACGGCGAAGCTCACATGGCGTGGCAGGGCATTGTCGCAGTAGCGCTGGCCTTGCTGGCGATGACTGCTGCCAGTTTGGTGGCCGCAGTTGTGCCGGGACGAGATCCGTTCGGATTGAGCGAAAAACGGCGGACGATTTATGTGTATGCCGCCGAGGCGTTCATCGCCTTACTCTGCTTCCACCTGCGCGTCACGGTGCCGGAGTTGTTCAGCGGCGTCGTTCAGCAGTATTGGACGCTGATCGTGATGGCCCTCGCTTTTCTGGGAGTTGGACTCAGCGAATGGTTTCGTCGGCGACACCAAGAGGTTTTGGCCGAGCCGCTTGAGAGAACCGGGATTCTGTTGCCGTTGTTGCCGGTCCTCGCGTTCTGGGTGGTTCCCCAGGAAGTTCATTACTCCGTTGTCTTGTTGGCGGTCGGCGGACTCTATGCTGCGCTATCCATCCTCCGCCGATCGTTCGGTTTTGGACTGCTCGCCGTCCTGGCCGCCAATGGAGGCCTCTGGTACTTCCTGCAGAAGACGGCCCAGATCAGCTTCTTGGAGCATCCGCAGCTGTGGCTCGTGCCTCTGGCTGCCTGCGTCCTGGTTGCCGCCTACCTGAACCGGCGACAATTGACCGCGGCACAAATGACCTCCATCCGCTACCTGACTTCCTCGGTGATCTACACATCGTCCACCGCTGACATTTTCATCCACGGCGTCGCTGAGGCGCCCTGGTTGCCGATGATTTTGGCCGGCTTCTCTTTGCTGGGAATCTTCGCGGGGATCCTGTTTCGCGTCCGCGCCTTTTTGTTCCTTGGTTTGACCTTCCTCGTCGTCTCGTTGCTCACCGTCATTTGGCACGCGGCAGTCGACCTTCAGCAGACGTGGCTTTGGTACGTGACGGGAATCATTGTGGGGGTTCTGATTATTGCCTTGTTTGCGGTGTTTGAGCGGAAACGACAGGAGGTCTTAGGCTTGGTCGAGCAATTGAAAAGCTGGGAGGCGTGATCGGGTTCCTCATTCGCCGACGACGGTGACGACGATCTCCCGCCGTCGGCTGCGAACATCGCATTCCAAGTGGAAGATCTGTTGCCACGTACCGAGAATCGGTTGCCCATCATGGATGGGAACCGACAGCGAAGGGCCGAGCCAAGTTGCCTGCAGGTGCGAATGACCGTTTCCGTCATGCCAGGCTCTTTCGTGTCCGTAATCGCGGCTCGGAGGAATCAGGCGATCGAGCAGCTGCGGCAGATCGTCCTGTAGTCCTGGTTCGAATTCGATCGTGCCGATGGCGCCCGTGCTGCCCACGTGAAAGACGTTGACCGTCCCGGCACGAATCCCGCTACGCTCGACGATTGCCGCAACGCGGTCTGTAATGTCCTGCAATTGACCGTGACCGGCGGTCTCCAACGTAAATCGTTCCTGGTGGACCATGGGGATCTCCCTGATTCTCTGAAGTTCAAGCCACTCTTTCCTCGGGATGACCCGATGCGTGGCCACGAAGCGTTCGAAGCGGCGTTGCGTCGGCGAGCCACGGGCGGAAAACCGCGGAAACGATGCCCGCTTTAACCCCCCTGGGGCAGCCTCTAAAATAGCGGATTCTCCAGCCGCCGATTCGGCCGACGAGGGTCGGAGATCGGGTCGCGGGTGGGTCGGTCGAATTGAGGACGAAACGAACGGCGAAGACTTCGGGCTGTCCGCCTGCGGCGGTCTCGAAGTCCTCTCATCAACACAGCAGACGAGGAAGGACAATCGCACGATGGCCAAAAAGACAATCGCAGACGTGGACGTGAAGGGCAAGACGGTCTTGATGCGGGTGGACTTCAACGTACCCCTGGATGAACAGCAACAGATCACCGACGACCGTCGGATTCGGATGGCTCTCCCCTCGATCCAATCGGTGTTAGAACGAGGAGGGAAGCTGATCCTGATGAGTCACCTGGGGCGTCCGAAGGATAAGCCACAGCCGGAATTCAGCCTGCAGCCAACCGCGGAAAAGTTGTCTGAGCTGCTGGGGAAACCGGTCGCATTCGCCAGCGACACGGTGGGTCCTGACGCCCAGGCAAAAGTCAAGCAACAGCAGCCAGGTGATGTCCTGGTTCTGGAGAATCTGCGCTTCAATCCGGGAGAGAAATCAGGAGCCGAGGATTTTGCCAACGCCTTGGCAGAGATGGCTGACGTGTACTGCAACGACGCGTTTGGAACGTGTCACCGGAAAGATGCTTCGATGCTCGCCGTGCCGCAGGCGATGGGCAGTAAACCGAAAGTCGTTGGCTTCCTGGTGGCCAAAGAAATCCAGTACCTGACCGATGTGATTGCGGATCCGGAACATCCCTTTGTCGCCATTCTGGGAGGCGCGAAGGTCTCGGATAAGATCAGCGTGATTCAGAATCTCTTGCGGATCTGTGACCAGGTGCTGATTGGCGGAGCGATGGCGTATACGTTCGTTCTCGCCGAGGGAGGTTCCGTTGGAGATAGCTTGGTCGAAGCCGACAAAGTGGATCTGGCCAAGAAGTTGTTAGCCGAGGGAGGAGAGAAGCTGGTGCTGCCCGTGGATAACCATTGTGGCGACGCCTTCAAGAGCGACTGCAACAAGAAGATCGTCCCCGCCGGCAAGATTCCCGAAGGATATCAAGGACTAGACATCGGACCCGAAACCGCCCAGCAATACGCCGAGATCGTACGCAGCGCCAAGACGATCGTTTGGAACGGCCCGATGGGGGTCTTCGAGATGCCTCCCTTCGACGAAGGCACCAAAGCCGTTGCCAAAGCCATCGCGGAAGGGCAGGGGACCAGCATCATCGGCGGCGGCGACAGCGCGGCGGCGATCCAGCAACTCGGATTTGCCGACCAGGTGACGCACGTCAGCACCGGTGGCGGCGCCAGCCTGGCGATGCTCGAAGGCCAAAAGTTTGCCGCCGTTGAAGCCCTGGATGACAAGTAGTCGCAGTGGCGGTTTGGCGCAGCGTAACGCATCGTGCACCGTGTCGGGGTGTTGCGGACGGTTGGCCCTCGTCGTCGATTGGTAACTTGGGTCGGGCTCGGCCGCAGCAGCCTCCGCACCTTCACTTCACGCCAGTTAGCCCACCGGGACGCGAATTGGGCAGCTGAGCGACCGGCGAAATTGCAGGCGGTCGATGCAGCCGCCTGCGCGAAGCGAGCACGCCCTTCAGGGCAAACTAGGATGCGCTAAGATGGAGTGATTAGCGGGTCGGTGGAACGTTTACCGTGGAGAGACATTCATGGCGCTGGGGCAAGGTGCAAAAAACTCAGCCGATCTGACCCGGCCGCGATGGATCCTGTTATCGGCGACGGTGATCTGCGTGCTGTTAGCAGTAGCATTTGCTTTGGTTGGAGTGTGGCTAGTCTTTGGAGGGCTAGCGTCGGTGCTTGGAGCCATTTTCGTTGGACACCTGGAGGCCACCGGCATCATTCTCTTACTGGGTTTCATCAGTCTTCTTGCGTCCACAGCGATGTTCGCGCTGGCGATCGTGTTTGTCGGGCGATACAGAGAGTCCCAGCCATCAGTGCCCAGGCGACGTGCTCAGGATAAAGGGTTGCCGCCTGAGAGCTGCGACGCGCCTGGCAGAAGTGAGGTCTGATTCAGCGATTTTGTGGAGACCTGCGATTCCACACGCTGCAAAGAGATACGTTGCACAAAACCATCCATTCTGGCACGGCTCAATCCGGCTGCCCGAGCATAGATGACCGGACACACAAATCCACATCAAGGCAAGGATGACAGATTGCAGGTTTGCCGTGGTGCAGACGCTGTTGAGGCCGCGCCGACCGCGGGAGTCGCATTACTTGCGGTGACTGTCGTTCTGCTTGTGATAGCCGTGACGTTGAGTGTTCTGCAAAAGAATTGGGAGAGCCAGGTAGGTATCGCCGTCGCGACTCGAGTACCGAGCGATGACGTGGCGGCTACCATTGGCGCAGCTGAAGTGGCTCAAGGACTTGGCGTGTTGACCGCATTGCTGGGGATCGCGACGTGGGGATGGAGTTTTCACCGAAGAGAGTCGAATCTCGTCCTCCACTTGTTCGTGCTGACTTTGCTGACGCTCTTCGTGCTTATGCAACTGGTAATGGTTTAGGAATTCCGAGTAACCACCGAATTTTCTGGGACAGTCCAGCCCCCCGACGGCGGGCCGATGGGTCGACGGTGGGACACCTTTGTCGACGCACAGAATTCGTCCGATATACTCGTGGGGTGAGACGCTCATTTGGCTGAACGTCTGATTTGGCCGTAATTTGTGCCATCAATAGAAGGTTTGATTCAGCGCCGATTGGACACTGTCGGCCATCGGACAAGGAGTGCACAGGTGGTATTGCCCGCGCGTCAGCTAGTTGCCTACCGCGGCAGGACGAAGCACTATGAATTGGCGCTATCGGCCGACGTTCGTCACGAGGCAAGACTGCCATGTCATTTCCGCTGAGGATCCGAGACTGTGAGATCC
>CAZFWV010000023.1:34262-40148 GCA_964522605.1 uncultured Pirellulaceae bacterium | reverse complement strand
CCGTCAGGCGAGGATAAAAGGCAAATCGTCCTCGCCTGACGGCTGCGGGTTAAACAAATCGCCACGAATCCTGTTCTTAAAACCGGCGAAACTAACTCTTCTAAACGGCGCGTCCCCTGTAGGCCGACGTGTCTCAAGTCGGCGCCGCCCGCCCAATCCGCGAACTGGAGGAGCTTTGGCCGTTTGGGGAACCAATGCCGACTTGTCTCAAGTCGGCCTACGAACGAGAAGTGGGTCGAGGCCCGACGAGGGCGAGGGCACCGAGTGCCAGCAGCAGGAGCGACGTGGGCTCGGGCACGGCATGCGCTCGAGGCGCTGGGCCCTGCTCGTAGGCTCCTTCCGTCAGCGCAACCACCATATCGCCCGTGCCAAACGCATGGCTTCCGTCCCAGTCCCCCTCGGACCAATCGGCTTCGATGCCCGTCTCGTACTTGCCGATGCTCAGCACCTGGACGAGGTCAGCGGTGTCGAATTCTCCGTCGAGGTTCGCATCTCCAAAGAACGTATTCTTCAAACCGTGGACCCATACCTCTCGGTCGGCTTGATCGACCAGCTCATCTCCATTCAGATCGTATGCCGTGTCATTCGACCCCTTGCGAACCTCGGCCGATAGCAGATCGATATCGATGGCGGTCAAGAGACCATCGTTGTTGAAGTCGCCGGGAATTCCCGGTAAGCCGAAGAACTTATCGTCGAGATAGGCTTCGATGGCCAGGCGATCTGCGTCTTCGAGCGCCTCGCTGTAGAGCAGCACTTCCGCGAAGTCGACGGTTGCCCTCTGATACAGCGCAAAGCGTCCACCGAGCACGAATCCTTCCAAGGACGAGGAGCCTACGGGTCCTTCCCCGACCAGCAAACCGTTCAGGTGATGTTGCGCCGTGCCATCGGCCCGAAAAGTAAACGCATGGTACTGCAACTCGTCGAGCACGACCGGGGCAGTCTCCAGGATCCCATCGGTCGACTGAATCTGCCAGACACCAGCCGTTCCGTCATGATAATTGGCATTGACTTCGGTCCCTGCATCCTGGAATGCACCATCAAAGAAGAAGGCACCGTTTTCATCACGGACTGTGGCCGCGACGAACACGGTGAACTGTTCCTCCAGAACACCCCAGCCATCGTATTGCTCGGTTTCTGCATCCAGCGTTCCCCGCTCTCGTGAAGTCGCGACTCGCTCGTAGCGCAGCGCCATGTGACCATTTTCCGTGGGGACGGGCTCCAACATCGAGGGGAAAATGGGGTCGAAAAACGCATCATCAATGTCGCGGTTTGGATCGCCCTGTCGATTCGGCCAATAGGGTGTATTCGCGTCTGGATCCTCCCCGATCGCCTGATTACCGTCGTACCAGGCGTAGAGTCGCGGATCCTCGAGGTTCGGTTCGCCGTCGATCAAGATCTGGGCACGGACCGAGGCGTGCAGCAGCGAAAGACAGGCGAAGAGCAGCGCGGACAATCGAATCGTGCAGCGAATCATGTTGGTCTCCCACGGGAAATATCGGCGTGCCCCTTCCCGCCGAACGCTGGGCGAGGGTCTCCGCCCCCGCACTATTCGTGACCGAAGGTCTCCTCGAGTCGGGGAGACCTTCGGTCGGTGGTTTCGGCGAGGTCGGAGACCTTCGCCGAGCGCTGTCGACAGTGCAAAGTGTCCGCTCTACCGGCCGGCGCTCCCAGGCCCATTATAGTCGGCCGCGAGTCCGCTGCACTGGGTTCCGCGTCAAAGGAGCTTGGCCTGCCGCGGGGCGCTGTCCGCCATCGGGCCACATGCCGGATTCAAAGGATGGCCAGCGGGTCTCGCCGTTCCTCGAGGGTCCCGCGGGTCACGCCCAAGCGGTTCGCCGCCTGGAGCTGACTCCAAACCTCCTTGCCCGACCGTTGCCCTGCAAGCAGTTGCCGATACAGCTCGATGATTCGCCGGGTCATGGATTCCGGTTGATCGACCAGGAGCTCAATTCGAAACGACTGGATCCCGGCATCTCGCAGAAGGGGCACCACCTCCGCCGCACTCTGCGGTCGCGCATTAAAGAGCGTATTCCGGCAGCCAACGTCGGCCGTCAGAGGGTGTTCCATCCCAACGCGGTCTCGCAGTCGAACCTGATGTCGATCGCAGGGACGTCCACAGTTCGTCTTGTTCGTCCCCGGGGACAAAACCGCGCAGAACACACAATGCTCCATATGGAACATCGGCATGTGCTGATGAATCACAACCTCCAACCACTCGCGGGGTACGGCGCGAACCAGTGCAAGGATCTGATCGCGATTGAGGTCATAGGAGGCCGTCATGCGGTGGACCCCCAGTTCGTGAAGGTAACGCGCCGAGATTTCGTTGCCCACATTCAGCGAATAATCCGCCAAGACGGGAAGATCTGCCGTTCGAAAGAAGTCAATCGCTGCGAGGTTCCTTGCCAGAATGCCCGATGGTTGATGCCGCGCCATTGCTCGGAACACACCCGTCTCACCCGGTTTGCAGATCCGGGGAGTGGCCAACCAGATGCGAGCATCCGCCTCGCGCGCCGTGGCGACCGCCGAGGCATACTGCCGAATGTCGTCGAAATCGACGATCACTTCGTTGATCCCTGCGTCGAGGACCTGCTGCAACTGAACACACGAGCGGCAGAGCACGGTGAGCGTCCAATTCCCCTGAGAATCCGCCGCAGGCACGGCGGGTCGCAGCGCGGGCAGTACCGTTTCGGCTGCGACTTGCCGGCGCGGGGCCGCGGTCGCCATCCGATCGAGCTCCTCAATCCACCGGCGGCGCAGCTTGCCGAGTACGCTCAACGGGATCATCGGCCGCCCTTCGATCTTTGCGGTGACCGTCCCCAGTTCGTACGGCGTACTTCCCAGTCGCCCGAGTTGCTCGCGGAGAAACGATTCCGTCAGCGGATGTTTGCGTGCTTGCTGCAGGACCTCGTCGCTGCAGATCTGCATCGATCCGTAGGGAGGCAGAGAGGTCTCCACGACGAGCGGTTTTCCTTCCGTTGCCTCCACCGCGATGTCCAACCGCCGGCGGCGCACTGGATCGGCGACCTCGTAGCTGCGTCGCAGACGTCGAGTTAGTTCCGGGTCATCGGTTTTCCAGAGCGCACAACCAGGCCGTATGGTCGACAGATCGACCGAACCCTCGAGAAAGGACAACTCGACAACTCCTTCCGAGATTCGATCGCGTCGCGGCTGACCGTTCTGCCAAACCTGAAACACGCGCCCCCCCTGCTCCTGCCCCGACGCCCGATCCCCTTCGAAGACGATCCCATCCCCGGCGCGAAGCGAACGCTGCAGGCGGACCGCCACACGGCGTTTTCCCACGGACACGACGTGACCGAGCAAGACGCCTCGTTTTGCCGAGCTCAACCCGGGAACCAGCTGCTTGTGGTCACACCCGTTGATCCATCCTGGCGAGAACCCGCGAGAAAACGACAACTCCATTTCTTCGATCTGCTCGGCCCCCAGGGGAACAGGCAGTCCGGCGACCACGGCGTCAATCACGGCACGATACTGGCGCGTGATGTTTGCCACGTACTCCGGCGTCTTCAGTCGACCTTCAATCTTGAAAGCCGTCACACCCGCCGACCACAACGCGGGAATCAATTCGTATCCGGCCAGGTCCTGGGGACTCAACAAATAACGAACGGGACCCAAGTCAACGTCCTGACCGTCGCATACCAATTCGTAGGGCAAGCGACACGCCTGGGCACAGTGCCCTCGATTGGCACTCCGACCTCCCAACGATTCGCTCGTCAGACACTGGCCGGAGTACGCAACGCACAAAGCGCCGTGAACAAACACTTCCAGAGGAACGGATGTGCTCTGAGCAATCTGCTGGATTTCGTCTAGGGAGAGTTCTCGCGCCAAAACAACTCGATCGATGCCCAATTCGGCAACGCGATTGATCGCTTCCGCGTTGGTGAGCGTCATCTGGGTCGAGGCGTGAATCGGCAGATCGGGACAAACCTGACGGATCAGGCGAACAATGCCCAGATCCTGCACCAGCACCGCATCAACGCCGGCCTCGGCCACGCGGCGAACGATCCGCTCGAAGGAGGCAAGCTCTTCGGAAAAAACCAGCGTGTTCAGCGTCACGTAGCCGCGCACGTTGCGATGGCGCAACATCGCCATCACTTCCGCAAGATTCTCCAACGACAGGTTCTCGGCCCGCGCCCGCGCGTTGAACCCATCCTGCAACCCAAAGTAGACGGCGTCCGCTCCGTTCTCGATGGCCGCCCGCACGCAGGTGAGATCCCCGGCGGGAGCAAGCAATTCCGGAGTTCGATCGAGAGACGGTACTGGCGACATCTTAGAACCCACCGGAATGGGACCCGAAGGAGCACGAATCAAGAAAAATCCAGGACCACCGTAAGAGACGTACGCAGCCGTCTTCGGGTGCATGTCACTTTTGCAGACTTACACTGGAGCAGGAAATGTCACCAGGAGAATCGTGGGGAGGTGGAGTGCCTGTTGAATGGCCAGGGGGGACTTCGAACTTCGCACAATCCCCAGGTTCACTTGTTGACATTTCTACGATCCTTGAGATCCATACAACCCCCTGACATGCACCCGCCGTCTTCCGTAGCGCAGGCGGCCCGCAAACCAGAGGGCTGCGACCGCAGCCCTACCTGAGCGGATCACGCCGGCCACTCGAACTCCTGCCAGACTCACGATCATCTCATGTTCGCCACTCGCCGTGCAGGGGCCGGAAGTCGGACAGATCGGAACGTTAAGGCAGCTTAGTCGAGCGATGCGATTCCGCAACATGCTCCCGTGTCTCTGCCGCCATCGCCCTCCTCTCCAGCCACGACCGGTTGCCCACTCTACCCCGTTGAAGTAGGGTTTTATGAGTGCCGGACGCCCAAAAACGTCGGTTCCGGGGTACTTCCATCAGAGAGTATCCGCCGCCTGCGGGCAATCCGGACGACGACCAGCCACCACAGACGTAACTCCTTTGCTTCTCGGTCGCATCATGAAACGATCCCTCTTGCGCCGCTCCGGCCGCCGTTCTGCTGCCGCCTTGCGGAAGACACCGCGACGTTCCTCCCCGCGATTCCGACTGCGGGCCGAGGCGTTGGAACCTCGGAGAATGCTGGCAGCGGTCACGATGAACGCTACCGATCAGCTTCTCTTGGAGTTGGTCAATCGTGCGCGTGCAAATCCACTGGCCGAGGTCGCTCGTTACGACGGGATCACCGATTTGAATGCCGGACTGCCGGCGGGAACGATTTCCAGTTCGCCCAAGCCGCCGCTGGCTCCGCATCAATCGCTGATTGACGCCGCCACCGGACACGCCGTCGACATGCTCGCACGCGATTACTTCTCCCATTACAGCCCCGAGGGGGATTCGCCCAGCGATCGAGCGCGGGAACAAGGATATCCCACCGGTGTCGGGGAGAACATCGCCTGGGGAGGTTCTTCGGTTCCCATCGACGCGCTGGAACAGATCTACGCCCGCCACGAGAGCCTGTTTCTCAGCCCAGGCCACCGAGAAAACTTGCTCTCGGAGAATTACCGGGAGGCGGGAGCCGTGATCCGCTACGGCATGTTCTATACGTCGGGGCGAAACTGGTACGCCAGTATGGTCACCGAGAACTTCGGCAACCGCGGAGGGAATGCGTTCATTACGGGTGTCGCCTACGACGATCTCGTCATCGACGATGATTTCTATTCCCTCGGGGAGGGCGCGGAAGGCGTCACGATCACCGCAGTTCGTAGCAGTGATCAAGCCACATTCACCACCACGTCGGGAGCGTCGGGCGGTTATTCCCTGCAGGTTCCCAACGGCACCTACACCGTGACAGCCGTCGGCGGCGGGATCGCGACGCAGATTGTCGCTCCCAACGTGCAGATGTCCGGATTCAACCAGAAGCTGGACTTCGTCACCAGCGAATCGCCTCTACCGCA
>CAZFWV010000023.1:0-34162 GCA_964522605.1 uncultured Pirellulaceae bacterium | reverse complement strand
CCCGATCCGAATCCCGATCCCGACCCCGATCCAACTCCGCTGGATACCAACGGCGTCGCGATCCTCGGCCGCGTGAATGGAAGTTGGTGGCAGGCCGAATCGACGGGATCGTCGCTGGTCAGCTCGTCCTGGACCACCTGGTCCCCGGGCGATTCGTGGGTTGATGTTCAGTCGGGGGACGTCGATGGCGACGGTCGAGACGACGTCATCGGACGCCGCAACGGAGAGTGGTGGGTTACGCGTGAGACCACGACCGGCGTCGTTCATGAGAAATGGGGCAACTGGTCGGATGCGGTTCGCTGGTACGACGTCCAATTGGCCGATGTGGACGGCGACGGTCGAGACGACGTGGTCGGACGGGTTGCGAACCGCATCTGGTGGGTCGCCCGCTCGACGGGAACGCAGTTTCAGAATGAACGGTGGGGCGCCTGGTCGGATCGCATCCAATGGCAAAACGTGCGAACGGGTGATTTCGATGGCGATGGGCGCGATGACATCGCCGGCCGAGCCACAAACGGTGCCTGGTGGGTCGCCCGCTCAACCGGTTCGTCGTTCGAGAACGAGAGCTGGGGAAGCTGGTCCACATCGCTTCGTTGGACCGAGATGCTCGTAGGAGATTTCAACGGCGATGGCCGCGACGATCTGGCCGGTCGAGCGGGCTCGACCTGGTGGATCTCGCAGTCAACCGGTACGCGATTCATCAATCAAACCTGGGGCAGCTGGTCGACGCGAGCACAGTGGGACGACGTTCAAGTCGCCGACATGAACGGCGATGGCCGGGATGACATCGTTGGCCGAGCAAACAATGGTGCCTGGTGGGTTGCTCGTTCGACGGGGACTGCGCTGCGCAACGAGTTCTGGGGCGGCTGGAACCGGTCCTGGACGTGGTCGGATGTTCGCGTGGTTGACCTCAACCTGGACGGTCGCGACGACCTCGTTGGCCGCACCGGCAATGACTGGTGGGCCGGACTCTCCACCGGTCAGGAACTCACCAGTCAACTCTGGGGCAGTTGGCCCGAACTTGGACTCTGGCAGGACGTCGTGGCGGGCCGCTTCAGCTAAGTCGGACGGATCAGGCTCTGAGAAGCAGGAACAACCCGGGCCCGACTCCGCGCTCTTCCGTAAAAGCCTTCGAGAAAGGCAGGGATCTTCGCCACGGAAAGACGCAACAAAGCCTTTAGCCGCACTCCAACGGGGCTCGGCGCAGCTCTCCTGGCGCCGCCGCATGGAGTGTCGAAGAGTGTGAAGTCAGGAGCCCCGCGCACAAAACGACCGGCCGGCGTCTGGCTTCACCGAAACCTCTGCGACCCTCCGCGTCTCTGCGGTCTCAGCGTTTCCCCCCTTTCGTTTCAACGCAGAATGCGCAGAGACGCGGAGGGCCGCAGAGGGGGCCGATTGGCTCCAAGAAGACCGCCCGAGGGGCAACCCTGCGCCGATGGTTGACGCCGGTCGTTTGGGATCGTTGCCCCTCCCGTCAGTCGGTCCGCTCGCCGTCCGAGTCCTTGGACAACGCGACCGCATCGGCTGCCTGCTTCTGCCGCCGCAATTGCGTGTCACGCCGCAACTGATCCATCTGACGTCGCTCCTGCCAATCGCGTGCGACCGTGAAAAGCCCCTGCCCGAACATGTAGAAGAGTCCCGCCAGAATGATGAGCGGGATGGAGAGCGCCAGCAGCGTAAAAAACGCGTCTTTCATGCGAAGACCTATGCCTCATTCCGAAACCGTCCGTCGTTTCCCGATCACGACTTTGGATTCCTGGAGTATCTGCTTTTCGGGAAACTGCCCTCGTCCAGCCCTGTCAGGCCCCGGCGTTCGGGGGGATAGAAAAAGCCCCCCGCATCTCCGCGGCGGGGCAACCACAGCGACTGAACCTCGAGCACCGACTTCAATGTCATCGGCAATTCGATATCATCCCCAATTCTAAGGAGTCCTGCGTTTCCGTTCCACTCTAGCTTCTTCAGAGCGCAGGCAATCGGTGCCCGGCTCATGATTCATGGCAAGCGGTACGACTTCGGTCGCAATCCAACTTCTTGGCCTATCGCGACCACGACGGCCTCCACGCTGACTTCCGCAGTCGCCAACAGCTCTTCATCACCAGCGTAACGACAATTACGCGCGACAATTAACTCTGCCTCCTTTCGACAATTAACTCTGCCTCCTTTCGACAATTTACTCGCCAATTAACTCTGCCCTCCTTTTTCGCAGGCCGGGAAAAGCATCAATTCTCCCAAACTGCCAAAAAGGAGGCAGAGGTCGAGGAGGTCTCTCTCTTGCCAGAGCATTGCCGGTTCGTGGTATGATCCTAGTACGAGCACTGCCAGTTATCTTGACCGACTTCTGGATCCCGTTACCGAGGCCTTTACTCCGGAGCTACCCCCCGACTTGCGAACCTACGCGCCGATGACGACATTCAAGCAGAAGTCGAAGTGTTGCGAGAGAAGGCCAACAAGGGAACGCTCAGCCCGGATGAAGAGGCGGCCTACAAGGATTTGGTCGAGGCGATCGATGTGATCTCGATCATCCAGTCGAAAGCTCGCCGTTTTCTTGCGAGACACGCTTGCTAGAATGGACGCCAACACTCGTGACCTCGTGCGGCGCCGTGCGGGCGACCGGTTTGAATACTGTGAACAATTAACTCAACAAACAATTAACTCTGAACAATTAACTCTGCCTCCTTTCGACAATTTACTCGCCAATTAACTCTGCCCTCCTTTTTCGCAAGCCGGGAAAAGCATCAATCTTCCCAAACTGCCAAAAAGGAGGCAGAGGTCGAGGGGTTCCGTGCAAATGGAAAATAACTCGGTTCACTTTGGGAAATCATCACTCGCCGTGAACCTGCTGCTCACGGTAGGTTTCTCCCTTCAAATCGTCACCGTTGCAGTGGCGGATGAAGCGCCCACGGTACCTCGCCGCGTTATCTCGCTCAACGGCACGTGGCAGATTGCTGCCGGTGAACCCGGTCAGCAACCAACGCGATTCGACCGCGAGATTCCGGTCCCCGGTGTCGTGGACATGGCAACCCCGCCGTTCGAGAACATTGGGCGGAACACGGAATTCAAGGATGAAGGTGGGCATAAGTTCGCCATGATTCCCGATCCTCACTACCGGGCCTTTTGGTATCGGCGCGTGTTTTCAGTCGAAGGTCCCATCCCACCGATGGCCGTGCTGAAGTTGGCCAAATCTAAGTTCGGTACGCAGATCTGGCTGAACGGCCAGAACGTCGGCACACACTGGCCGTGTTTTACGCCTGGCTATTTCAACGTCGGCGATTCTCTCCGAGGTGACGGGCACGACAACGAACTTCTTGTGTGCGTGCGTGCCGATCCGCTTTCGGTCGGTGACCGAGCCGCGAATGGATTCGATTTCGAAAAACGCAGCTACCTGTCGGGCATCTACGATGACGTAACACTGACCCTTTCAGGTTCGCCGTACGTCGTGAGTGTTCAAGTTGTGCCCGAGATTGATCGGAGTACGGCTCATGTTGTCGCCGAACTACGCAACGTCGGCGCCGAGGCCGTGCTGACTGATGTCGACTTTGAAGTTCGACCGTACCAGCAAGACGAAGTCGTCGGTCAGGCTACGCTTTCCGGTGTGCGCATCGACGCAGGAAAGACGCAAACTGTGGAGGTCTTCATTCCGCTCCGCGACTGTAAGTTGTGGACGCCCGAGAGTCCCAATCTCTACCACCTGGTCACCAGCACGGGCGCGGACACCTTGCAGACTCGTTTTGGCATGCGCCGTTTTCACTTTGATCCTCGCACGGCGATTGGAGTTCTGAATGGCAGCCCGTACTTCCTGCGCGGCTCGAATGTCTGCTACTTCCGCTTCGAGGAGGACCCGCTCCGCAACGACAAACCTTGGGATGAGCAATGGGTTCGCACACTGCATCGGCGATTCAAATCGCTGCACATGAACGCCTTGCGATACTGTATCGGCTTCCCACCCGAGCTGTGGTACCGCATCGCCGACGAAGAGGGCATCATCATCCAGGACGAGTTTCCCATCTGGACGCTCAGCGAAGACACGATGACGCCTGTCGGTGCTGAGACGTTGGCCGATGAGTACCGCGCCTGGCTGCGCGAACATTGGAATCACGCCAGTGTCCTCATTTGGGATGCACAAAACGAATCGAAATTTGACAAGACTCGGGAAGCAATCGGCATGGTCCGAGACCTGGACCGATCGAATCGCCCCTGGGACAACGGCTGGGGTAAGCCGCACCGACGAGACGACATCCTCGAGGACCATCCTTACCAGTATTCGAGGAGCATGGCCAAGACCGACTGGAACCCTGAGCTGAAGCCCCTGCCCCGACTTGACTCCGTCGTCGACGTCTATTCCAAGTTGGGCCCGGACGGCCCGCGTCCTCGGATCGTCAACGAGTATGCCTGGCTCTGGCTTCAACGCGACGGTCAGCCGACGACGCTGACGCGAGCCGGATATACTGCCTATCTGCCCGAGGCCAATGCCGAATCTCGCCGGGACTTCTACGCTCGATGCTTGGCGGCCATGACCGAAGCACTCCGTTCGTCTCGTCGCGTCGCGGGTGTGCTTCACTTCTGCGGACTAGGGCACTCCTGGGACGGCTGTGCGACGAGCGACAACTTCATTGACCTGGAGAGTCTGACTTTCGAGCCGCATTTCCTGAATCACATTCAACACGCCTTCGCCCCCGTGGGCGTCATGCTGCGCGTTCCGGATCAGGGCACACCAGGAGAAATGATGGAGGCACTCGTGGTTGTATTCAACGACCTCGGTGCACCTTGGTCGGGCGATGTCAAGCTATCCGTATCCGGCGGGCACAGCGAGATCGCTCGTGACATCAAAGTGGCCGCCTATGATCGTACGGAAGTGCGCCTTACCGTAAAACTCCCCGAGCGGCCCGGTGATCACGAATTGACCGCAAGAATCCTCGGGGCCGACGCCAGCCCCGTTCTCAGCAGCCGGCTCGTCACCATTGAACATTGACAGGCAACGCTTTCACGAATTGGAAACGGCGAGTCCTGTTGTGTTGACGGGGAGCTTATGCGCTTTCCAGTTTAACCTCTCAAATCACCGTCATTGTGAATGACACCGCCTGATCGTCGTGGAGTGATTTGTCGAGCGTTGCGTCCGAAGGCTCGCACGACCTTTCGTGGCCCGTTTCAACTCGATCACTGAAACCGCCGGACCAGCGGGGCTGATCGGAGATAGGGCGTATTCCGTTCGCGCCGGATCGGCGAAGCCTATCAGGGGCGCACGGGCGTAGGCCATGCGTTTCCAGCGCACCAAGGAACGACTCAGCAACAACTTCCTCGTTTAACCGCACGGGCGTCGCCCCGCGGGTCGGCGGAAATCTTCCGCGGCCCGCTGGGCACGCGGTCAAACGAGCCTTGTCTGACAGCTGCGGGTTAAACGAGAGGATCGCGATGCCGAAGCTATTTCCGAGTCATCCTTAAGGAGGACGCAGAACGAACTTCGGCGGCTCCCGGACGGCGATTGAAAACGGGAAACTTGTTTCTGAGCCCTACCTCAAGCCATCGGCACCCAAGGCAGCGTGCGAGGAGAGCGGACTTTGGACATCGGCTAGGGATCCGTCGGCTGACGTCCTGGAGGATCCAGCGCATTGATCTGGAAGACGTGCTCCCCAGCCGGGTGATTCCAGAACACCTCCTCGTCCGAATCCCGCTCCAAGGAGAATGTCGCACGCAGTTCGTAAGTCGTTGCATCCAATACGGTGTAACCGTAGGGCTGACCCGTCTCAGGATCGTTCGGATTAATTCTCTCATTCCGAGCCAGCTTCGCAAGTTCCTCCAATGTGGCGGGCAGCGGCCGCGTCAGTTCATCCTTAATATCCGGGTCCCAGCACAAGGATTGAATCTCACGAAAGATCGTCTGCAAGTCGTCAAGTCTTTGCTGATCAAAACGCTGAAGACGGGTCGTTCCCGGCGAACCGACCAGAGCAAATCCCCAGACGATGGCTACCGTCACAATCAGCGACGAGATCACCGAAAACAGTACGTGCACTCTGGTCGTCATTGTTTGGCCCCCGTCTCGCTGCGCAACGTGAACGCTAGATACCAGACCAGGCCTCCCGCAGTCAGAAACAACATTGTTACCTTGAGCAGAAAGCGAACCGTCAGTTGGCCTTCGAACAGGTAGTAGACGAATGTAATCGTGTCCGCCGATAAAATGACGATCCCCACAAACAAAGACAAGTATCCCAACCAGCGGCGAATGGCTGCTTTGGCCTTTTTGGGATGACGGCGCACTTCGCGCAAGAGAAAGTTCCACAGAATCAAGAAGACGGGAAACGAGACGATCAGCGCGGCCAGCGAAGCGCGAATATTGGATTGCGCCGCCTCCAGTGCGCGATAGCTCGTTCGCCAAGCCGGATCCGGGAATGCAAAATTGATGTACGTCAGGAAGAGCAGAATCAGGCTGGTCGCCGAGGTGTAGAGCGCGGTGAATGTCAGTAGATGGAAGAAAGCGTCTCGAGCCGTACCGGCACCGGTTGGTTCTGGAATCGGCAATTCCAGCTCTCGTGCACAAAACGCTTCGGCGATGTCCTTCTCTTTCCAACCGGCGGACAATAACAGATGACGGATCGTCTCGTGGTCCAATCCTTTGCTGCGAGAATGATCGACAAACTGGCGTAGTTCTTCGTCCATCGCTGGCATTCCGCTTGCTGGAAGAATCGACGTCTTGGGTGTAAGAACGATGCGTTTCTATTGGATGAGAGCCCGCTCATCCCCAGAGACTACTCAGAAAACGACAAGATTTCGAGTCCGTCAAGCGATGACCCGCCAGACCAAAGGCCGCTCCCCCAGAATGGCCCGATTCAGCTGGCGGTGACGGTTTCGATGCCCTGCTGAGAGAAATGGGCATGCAGAGGCGCATCCACGGCCTTGACGAAGTGCAGCCGGAAATCGCGGTGGATGGAGGGTTTCAGGCCTGTGGTGAAGCTCAGCTTCAGTCGCTGCTCGCGCGGCACGTCACGCACGATCTGCGTCAAGACGGGCAGTGGATTGGTCAAGCCAAGCACGGCGACGCGATTGGGGTATCGCAGACTTCGGAGCACTTCCTCGCGCAGAAAAACTCGGTCGGCCGACTGAGCCGCGCAGCCTTTGAGCGGACGTTCGGGCAGTTCGATAGGATCCAGATGATGGGAAATATGGGTCACGAGACGCAAGTTCCCCAGCAACTGGGCCGTTTGCACGACCAGGAGTGGATGGTTTTCGTAGAGGGCCATCTGTTCGCGCTTTAGCAGTAAGAACTGGGTAAATACCTGCAGTCCTCCGCGGCCGCTGTATTCGGGCCCGCCGTAGACCGTGCGCGAAACCACGAACCAATCGTCGGTCAGGGGATGAAAATTCAGACTCTCCGCGTCGGGATGATCGCTCAACAAGGAAGCGTGGGACGGCCCCCAGGTGCACAGACGGCGTGCCAGTTGATCTTCCAGACCAGAAGACTGGGCAACCAAGTGGTAGCCCTGGGACTTCCGCGACCGCAGGGAGGTGAAAATGGCCTGTTGAACCTGCATCGCACCCGACTCCACGGCACTGCTAAGGGTGAAAGTGTTGTTCTCGCGGCGAGAAATCAAGCGACCAACGGAGCCGACGCCTCCAGCCTCCAGCCTCGCCGGTCATCGATTCTGAATGATCCACTCCAACGGTTCCGTAATTCCCCGTGGCTCAATGTGCAGGGGTATCTGTCGGAAGTAACCCCGGTGGTCCACGAGCACGGCGGCCGCCCCCACCGCACTGGCGCCGAAGAATCGGTACTCGGCGAAGTTGCGCTGCAGGTACTTGCAGAAACCCGGCATGTTATCGTGGGCAAAGCGAGTCGGATCGGTTAACGCTTCGGGGCATCCATCCGACTTGGTCAAGACAATCGCAAGCGGACACTTCGGTTTGCGTTTCGCCTTGATCGTCGCCTTGGTCGTCCGCAGGGTGTGGATGTATGAGGCGAGTTTCATGGCAAAGAAATCTTCGTCGCGGCCGGAATCGCGGATGGCCAGCGAGTCGATCAACATCAGGATTGCCCGGGACTGATGGATCACGGATCGAATGGCAAGATACGTGCCGGGATGTTCCAGTTCCGTCGCAATCGCCTCGCCGGCGAAATCCGGCGTGATGATATCCAGATAGCTGTTGCGGCGCGCGGTGTTACTGACTTCGCAGTGCACCCACTGCCATCCGTCCGCTTCCGACGGCGTCTTTTCCGGAAAGCGTCGACTTTCGAGGGCGTTGATTGTCTGCTGCTGAACCGCAACGCTGAAGCTGTTATTCGGCAATCCTTGGATGCCGCGACAGCCTTTGCTGAGAATGTCGAGCAGCATCCCGATGTACACGGTTTTTCCTGCACCGCTGGCCCCGAGTACGGAGACGAACTGGAACGGGAGTCCCCGTTTTTCGGCAGTCCGCGATAGATCGAGGGGTGCCTGGCATTGGTTGCAGAAACCGCTGTGATCGAACGACTCCTGCTGGCAGCAGACGCACGTCACTTTGACTTTGTCGTCCAGATAGCGGCTTGACTGGATGACTTGTTCGGTCCCGTAGTTCATGATTCTGCTTGATCCTCAAGAAAGGCATAGGGGTCGGGAGAGGAAACCAGTTGGTCTGCATTCACGCAACAGCGGAATCCAATGTTGTCACTCCGATGGAGCAGCGATTGACCGGTGCGGAACAGACCGGTGGCTTGACTCGCGAAGTACGTATCAAACGCCCCACCGCGGATTTCACTCAGCGGTTGGTCCGTTAAGACGCGGTCCCCATTTGAACTCGGATCACATTCAAACAAGGCAGCGGTCCATTCCCAAACATTCCCCAGCAGCTGATACACGCCGTTGGGTGTACAGCCGGAATAGTATTCGTTGACGGGCACGGTCGCGCCGATCCCGCTGTTCCAGGTGTTGCATCGACTGGGATCGAACGATTCTCCCCACGGGTACCGAGCGTGAATCAATCCACTGCCCGGAGCTGTCGCCCAAGTCGCCGCGCGCTGCCATTCCGCAGGGGTCGGCAGTCGTTTACCACACCAGTGAGCAAACGCATTCGCTTCGTACCAGCAGATTCCCACGACGGGATGGTTCAACTGATCCGTTGGGGGCTGTCCGTGAGCCCAGTAGCGCGGTCCTGCATTGCCGGTTGAATCCACGAACTGCAACACATTCGAGAGAATCTCGGGTGGCCAGAGTTGATCCTGGGCGTAGCCTCCTGAAGCAACGAACCGCGCGTAATCGGCGTTGGTTACGCAGTAACGATCGAGGTAGATCGAGGGAACCCAGATCGGGTCTCCCATGGGATCGCTATCGCTCACGCCCAACGATTCCGGCTCGGTCGGCACGAGGACGACTTCCCCTTCGGGAACGAGCGCCATCTGCTCTTCCAGGATCTTCCAAGCGGACTTGAGTGTCGCGGGATCAGGCACGGGATTGGCATGCACGGACAGAGCGTGACAGAAGTGCAGTCGTGGCAGGCCGGTTGCTCCCTGACGATAACTGGGAGCGCTGGCCGCGGCAGACTTCTCCGTCGGCACGGTGGCTGGCAGTGCAAATCCCGCCATGGATCGGATTCGAGAAATGAGTGTCAAGGTCGGTCTCCTCGTATCATGTCCAGGCATCACGGGCGCGATGGGCCGCAAGACCTGTGGGCCTAGTATTTCTTACCTTGCTGCGCGTGTCTTTGCATTTCCCGCCGCAGCTGTTGAAACTGCAGTTGTGCTTTCTGAATCGTGGCACCGCCAGCGATTGCTCGAATTTCTGCACCGACCGTGGTAACCGCACCGGCGGAAGTCAACCGCATCGGATGCAGTGGACTGGTTTCCCCCAGCCCGTCGACCTCCGACGTCGCCGGCGAGGGGACCGTGCGAATGGTCGCCTGTCGCATCAGCAGTTCTCGTTGCTCTGCTTCCAGCATCTGCCACGATTCTGCCAGTCGCCGCGCATCCTCCCGGATCTGATCCATTTCGTCCTTCCGTTCCTCCTCCAACTGTTCGCGCATCCGTTCGAATTCTTCCTGGAGCGAACCCAAATTGAGTTCCCCGGCAGATTTCGCAGCGTTGGCGATCTCTTCCTGCAGTCGATCGATCTGTCGCAGAAGAAACTCTTCGATACTTGCTGCAACCTGGCGCAGCTGCTCTGCCCGCTGCTGCAGTTGGTTCGAATCCGAACAGATGGTCACGGGTGCCTCCGATCGCTCACTGGAAGCGACAAACGAGTGCGAGGAGGAATCGGCAGTTGGTGGGTCGGGCAGGATGCTACACATGTCAATCCCGTGTCCGGAAAGTGGGTGGTGGTTTTAGTCCGTATCGGTTGGACCATCGAGTCGTCGCCAGAGTTCAGCCAGCCGGGATCCAAGCCCGGTCTTTTGAACCGTTGGCGCCGACTCCTGTTGATGGAGTTCACGTAAGGTTTGCCGAAAGGCTTGAAACCGCGCGTCGGCTTCGCGCAGTCGGTTTCCCGAGTCAGAAACAGTTTGTTCGCCGCTGCGCTGGGTCAGCTCCACACGTTCCCGAGATAGCGCCGCCCTTTCCTGGGCGAGTTTCAACCGTTCCTCGCGTACCGCAGCCTCAACTTGTTCGCGGTAGGATCCTTCCGACAGTTGTCCTTCCAGAGCTTTGACGCGTTCTTCGGCCCTCCGCTGTTCTTCTTCGGCTTGACGCAACTGTTCCTGCATCGCGTCCAATTCATTCTGCAGCTTCTGCAACGCACCGCGGGGAACTTCCGACGACACCGCTGCGGTTGCCTGCTCGAGTTGCCGATAGAGTTCGTCGCGTTGAACGCGTTGCTCTTCGATCCGGCGTGTCAGGACGTCTCGTTCCGCCGTCCACTCGGCCTGTCGTTCCGCGAGCCGTGATTCGATATCGTTGAGCCACTTCTCGACCTGCTCGCGTTCCTCTTGTTCCGCTTGATTGGCTTCTTGCGATGCACGCAGCATCTCCTCGAGCGATCGAATTCGTTGGTCGCCCTGACCGAGCTCACTCAACAGGTCATCCAGTCGTCCCATCAGGCCATCCAACTCAGACGCATCGGGCACGGGAGTGACCGGAGTACCGCTTTCCACTAATGCATCCAGTTCACGAATCCGAGCGTCACGTTCCGCCAATTCGGCCTGCAGGAGTTCGATTTCTTCCTGCATCAGTGCAATCGCCTCTTCGTCCGTGGATAGTGGAAAGGGACGTGGAGGCGCGGAAGCGCCCGCGTCCGCCCGGGAGGGCGCGGCATCGTCTGTTTGCCAACACTCGGACCGCGTGGAGACGATCTCCTCCGCTTCCTCATCGGAATTCGAGGTCACAGACTCCGATTCTTCCTCCACGTCGTCCAGCTCGAAGGTCTCTTCCACCGCCACGTTCGCCGCGTCGCTCATTGGCTCTTCGAGATCGCGTTCATCGTCTTCATCTCCAGTCGGCTGCGGCTGAGGTACTTCCTGTCGTCGCTCACTCCGACCACTTTCCAAATAGTCGTGGCAGAAGTTGTGCGTAATCTGAAACTCCCCGACGCGGACAACCATTCCCGGCTGGACCTCCAACTCCTCCGTGACTTGTTCTTCTCCGAGAAAGGTTCCGGTCTGTGAGCACCAGTCCTGTACGCTCAGTTGGCCCCCCTGGAGTCGCAAAACGCAATGGATGGACGAGACCTGTGGCCCTGTCAAGCGCAACCCACAGTTCTGCCCTTGTCCGACGATCAACGTGCTTCCTTCAGCCAGTTTGTATCGCTGATCGGACCCGGATGGTCCGCGAATGTTCAGCATCACCATTTGCTCGGTATTCGACAGGTTACTCATCGCTCTTCTCCCGTGCTCACCGTGTCTTCGTCTTGCCAGTCACTGGACTCAACCTGCGTTGCGATCGCAAATCACGACACACACACCGATGCTTCACGTTCTTGGTGAACACGCTCCAATGTCGCGAACAATTCTTCGGCGGAGTACGGCCGGGCTAACCGTGCCGACCAATCCAGCGAAGGTTCTTCCAAAAGCGGCTCTTCGGCGCTGATTGCCACCCACGCGGCTTCCGCGAGTTCGTTACCTCGCAACGACTGGATCTCTCCGACCGCGCGACAGCCCGCCTCGGTGTCGACCGCCACAGCCAGGACATCGGGCCGATGGCGCTTCAGCACCAGTTGCAGCGATAGCCGGTCGCGGACCACCTTGAGATTCCAGGGACAATCGGCCCCTGAGAAGAACTCCCGCAGGTGGAGCGCCATCGCAGTGTCTGTTTCCAGCACGACAGCGCAGTGACCAGCAACCCGCGTCTGCACTTCAACCAGGTCGGCCAGCCACAGACCGTAAAGGACGCGGCGTACTTCGTCGGTTTCCCAGGCCAATTGTTCTGCCAATTCAGTCAATGGACGGGGCTCGCCAAGTGACGACAGAATTTTCTGATGTTGCGGAGAGAGTCCCGCGCGGTCGAGATTCTGCCCGCGGATCGTTCGCCGCACATACAGTCGTTCTGGTGGCGATTCAGGCATCTCCCGCTCGTCCACCCGCAAGGCGGCTTCAACAAGTAACGCAACGACACTCGTATCGAGTGCCAAACGATCATGCAGCGACGGAGGCCGACGATTACTCTCGAATCGGAAGCTGCGCAATTCGTGCGTGAAACAGTGCATCAGCAGAATGGCGGCCTGATGTCGCAGCAACTTCCGCAGCAAGCGGGGGTCGAGTACCTTATTGTCGAGCAGTTGAACGAGACCGTCGATCTGCGAACAAACTCCGCCACCAACGGTCAGTTTCAGCACGGGCGCCAGGTCCCGTAGCGACTCAGGCAGAAGCCGCGTGACCTGTTCCGGATCAATCCCCGTCGCCGTAATCGCCTGAATCCGTCCCCGATCCAGGTGAATAAAGACGCGATTTCGTTCCAGCTCCACCTCGAACAAACCGCACTTCTCGCTGTTGTTTAGGAAATCGAGGACTTCGCGAATTGAGAAGCTGTCAAAACCTCCCGACATCGCCACCTGCCCCAACTCGTGCATCACTTCCGGCACCGCGGTGCCTTGTCGTTGCGAGTCGACAACCAGCGATCCGGTATCCAGCGTGTTGGCGACGGTGGTCAGCAACAGGTCCGCGTTGTAGGGTTTCGGCAGCATGTCCACGACGTTCGGGCATTCGGCATACTCCAGATACGCTCGCTTGCGCAGTGTGGAACTCACGATGACCGGGATGTCCCTCCAATCCACCGAAGCAAGCAATTGCCGGCAGACTTCCACTCCCGTCGTGCCGGGCAACTGATGGTCCAGCAGAATCAGACTCGGCTGCGTCTGGCTCACGCGCTGCAGTCCCTCCTCTGCGCTCGCGGCGAGAACCACCGTATATCCTGCGGGACTCAGGGAGCTATCGACCAGTCGGCGAATTGTGGCGCTATCGTCGATAACGAGAATCGTACCTTGACTCATGAATCGTTTCCTTTTGACAGAATCGGCAAACGCCTCAGAACATCGGACAAGTTGCGTTCACTAACCGGCTTCGTCAGATAAGCCATCACACCCAATTGCGCGGCTTCAATGCGAAACACTTCATCATCTCGACTGCTGACCATGATCACTGGAATCTCTCGCGTCTCTTCGTTTGCTCTTAGATCACGGACAAGTTCGAGTCCACCCAATTGCGGCATCTCCAAATCGGTGAGCACCAAGTCATAACGTTCTGCGCGCAGGATCTTGAGTGCCTGGAGACCATCGCCCGCTTCGTCGACGGCCCACCCGCGGGGTTCGAGATAATCCACCAATGCTCGGCGGGAACTGCGCGAATCGTCGACCACGAGCACGCGGTAACGGGGTCTTTCTGCTTCCGATCCATGGAGCTGGTCGGTGATGTCTCCGCCAGGCTTTGCATGCGCTTTTGCCAATCGCACGCCACGCTCCAACAGTCGCTGGCTGTCGAAGAGCAACATGATGTCACCCGTTCCGGATAGCGTAACGCCGGAGAACAGCCGTTGATTCTTCAAGAGTCCTGGTAAGGGACGAACCACGACTTCTTCGGGTCCAACAATTTCATCGACCAAGAGGCCAAGCCGTCGCTCGCTTGTCCGTCGTGCATCCGGTCCGGATTCGGCCGACACGGCACCTGCTTCCGTCGGCTGCCACCCTTGCGCCATCACGATGCACTGTTGCGACGCACCGCGCACCACTTTCAAGCCGGGGCACAGTTCGGCAAAATTCAACACGGGAAAATCAACGCTCTTCTCTGCCTCCCAGGGTCCTGCACTTTGGACGAATTGGGTCGGCATCCCAAACTCTTGTCCACCGGAACGAAAGACCATCACGTGTTCAATCACGGAATGCAGTGGGATGAGCAGACGAACACTCGTTCCCTCGCCGGGTGTCGAATCAACCTCGACCCAACTGTGCATTCGTTCCAAGGTGGACGCCACAACGTCCATACCGACCCCCCGGCCAGAAACGGCATTCGCATCGCGACGAGTCGAAAAGCCGGCATGGAAGATCAGTCGGGCAAGTTCCGAACGTGTGGTTGCCCGATTGGGTGAAATCAATCCCATCTCGATGCCACGTCGGCGCAGCGCGTCGTAGTCGAGCCCTTTGCCGTCATCACGCACCGTGACGACCAGCAGATTGGAGCCCCCGTGTGCTTCGAGCGTGACCGTTCCCACCGGATCCTTTCCCGCGGCCACTCGGGCCGATTCCGACTCGACTCCATGGCTCACCGCATTGCGAACCATGTGCAGGAGCGGTTCGTAAAGCTGCTCCTGAATCGAGCGTTCCAAGCCGACTTCTTCGCCGACGACGACCAACTGGGCCCGCTTATTTTCCGTCCGAGCCGCATCCCGGGCGGCGCGCTGCAGTCGACGGAACAAGCCGCTCAGGGGAACACGACGCAATTGCATCAGTTCCTGTCGAAAGTGACGAATGAACCGGGAGATTGCCAGGTTTTCGTCAGCCACCGGTTCATACAGTTCGCGCAGGCTGCGGCCAAGTTCCAGCAGGTCATTGGCGATTTCCGTCAACGAACTGACGCGCCGGCGTGCCAATTCGGCTCGCACATTTCGCGACTCCAGCATCGCGTTGTGGCTTGCCCCCGGTCCCAGACGGTCGTCGAAGGCACGGACGCGCGACACACAACGAGTCAGTTCTCCATGAATCTCCTTTAGCTGCTCAACGCGAGATTCCCGCCGGTTGCGCAGCATCACGAGTTCAGCCAACATATCCATCAGTCGGTCAAGCTGCGCTGATTTTACGCGGACTGAATCCTGTAACGATGCCGTTGCATCCACAAACGAATCGCGCGCAGTGGGAGCTTCGGACGGAGTCGTCGCGTCATTGTCCGTCTTGCTTGGCTTCGCATTGCACTGTTGCATCTGTCGTCGCACGACATCGACGCATTTCAGAATCGACTCAATCTCTACCGGCACGGAATGGTCACACGTCCGCTGCAGACCATCTTCGACCTCGTGCAGAAACTGCGCCATCTTGGAAAGACCGACGCTGGCTGAGGCACCTTTCAACGTGTGCAGTTCGCGGCAGACTTGCTGCAACGGCTGACGGTTATTCGGGTCACTCTCAAACGCCAACACGGATGCCTCAATCGAAGCCAGACAACGCCGGGCATCGTCCAGGTAGGCTTCTCGGATTTCCGGATCGAGCACCAGCTGATCATCGATGACAACTTCGCGCGAGAGCGCGCCCGAAGGGGTCGTGGTTGGAAGTTGCGGGTCAAAGTCGTCCTGGCTGGATTGGCACTCAGTCGTCACATCAGGTTGGGGGGAACCCGAATCGACCTGGGCAAGAGAAGTGAGCGAACCGAGAATGACACCGAGCTGCCCGGGCTCGGGCAACGGCGTCTCGTCCTCATCCGCGGAGACCGGCTCCGAAGCGGCTTCCCAGAAGGCGTCGTCGACCGTCCGATCGTCCATCAACTCGAGGCAATCTCCCCATCGGCTGAGTGCTGTTCGGGTCAGTTGCTCCATCTCTTCCGACGCACCGTCGCAATCATCCAAACCAGCCTGCAGGATCGGTAATCCTTCGCGGACGAAGTCCACGAGCGAAGTTGATTCGTTGTCGCAAGCGGAGGATTCCAAGGAACAGGCGATCGCGAGCAGACTGGCCATCAGGTCCGCCAGTTGCGACAAGTCAGCACGTGACGCTTCAGCGGCCGACTGGGCAATGTCACGCAACACTTTCGTCGCATCTGGCCAGCGATCCCCACCCGCGTCGTCCGCCAACAGTTCGTCGCGTACGACCTCCAATGGGCTCGGTGATGTCGTCGGTTGTCCCGGATGTGTATCCACCTAAAATCTCCTACGCCGACGGAACCGACTCGAGAGGAAGGGCAGAATCGAATTCTTCACGCATCTCCCCTAACGTTTGGGCAATCACGTTTTCCTCTGGGGAGTCTTCCTGAGCGGATTCGGCACTGATTTCGTTGCCGCCACGTCGAAGAGGCGAAAGACAGGAGTGGAACTGACGAGCCAGCTTGGTCAGGGTGTTGGTCGTCCAGCGTGCCTCTTCAGCCATCGTGCGGTTCGTCTTCGCAACTTCGGAGATTCGTTCCACGGCCAGCACGACATCGCGCGTCAGCTGCAGTTGGAGTTGCGTCGAATGCGTGATTTGTCCGACCTGTGCGGCGGAATCTTGAGAGATCTGGCTGATTCGCTCCAACGTCTCTCCTGCAACACTGACGCGTTGGACTTCGGCTTCCACTTCGGCGCGTTCCTCGGCCATCACGGCAATCGATTCCTGGGTTTCGAGCTGGATCGACTCGATCAACCCGGCTACCTCCCGCGTCGCCTGAGCCGCCTGCTCTGCCAGTTTCCGCACTTCCTCCGCCACTACGGCGAACCCGCGACCGTGCTCACCGGCCCGCACGGATTCAATCGAGGCATTGAGTGCGAGCATGTCGGTTCTTGATGAGATCGCGCTGATCGTTTCAACGATGGAGCCGATTTCCTGGGAATGATCTCCCAAGGCTCGCAAGCGCGATTCACTCGCTTCCACGTGGGTCCGAATCCGATCCATGCCTTGGATCAGCTCTCGGACCATCTTGGATGCAGCCGCGGCGGAGTCGCGGGTGGCGACGGCCGCCTGCTGAGCTGCGTCGGCATTCTGGGCCACGGAATCGATATTGCCCGACATCTGCTCGACATACGTGGTCGTGCGGTTTACCGCTTCGCTTTGTTCCTCCGCCCCACCGGCGATTTCCCGCGTGTATTTTTCCAGCTCCTGCGTGCAGTTCAGCAATTGCTTCAGTTCGGTATCCGCAGATCGAATAATGCCATCGATCAGATAACGAAGCTGCGTCCCGCTGTTTCCACGGCGTTGTCCGTCGGAGGATCGAGCTCGTCGATTTAGTTGTTCCACCAACTGATCGAGTTCCCGCGATTGCTCTCGCGTGTTCGCCGCCGCTTCAGCCCACCGCTGCACCAAAGCTCGGATCCGCTCCAGGGCCGCATCCATCTCGTAGATCCCGACAGGTGCAACTTGTCCCGAATCGCCCGTGGCGACGGCTCGTTCGCACGACCGAATGGTTCGCAGGATCGGCATCGTCAACCAGACGGCCAGGGCACTGACGGGCACGGCGGCCAGAGGCAGCAGCAATCCATATTGCAGATGGCTGCCACCGAGCCAGCGAGCCAGGGCCACCGTGAGCATGCCGAACAGGGCGGCGCCAAGGTGGGTCGCAATAAACAACGTGTAGATTCTCAAGGCCAAGCTCCTTGCTGTTTTGACAGGAGACGGACCGGCAGTTCGCCCAGAGTCTGCCGTCCCTTCAAACGCTCACTTCACCTCGCCAATAGCGGCTCAGGACATCTTCCGCTAGACGCAACAGGGCGTTCGCGTCCAGCACTTGTACGATTTGGTTCCGGTGAGTCGCTGAGCCCATGACTGCAGCAGACCACCCGTGACTGGCACCGACGTCGGAACAGAGCGAAACTTCCAGCGGCAGCAGCCCAATCACCCGATCGACCAACAAGGCCCAAGGACCGTTGGCAGACGAGATGACAATGATCTGTTGCTCACCGACGGAAAACTCTTTTCCGACCGCGAACTCACTCAGCCGGATCACCGGGAGAAATTCATTCCGAATGTGACAGATTCCCGCCAGCAAAGGGTCGGCGTCGGGCACGTAGGTCACCGAGGGTTGCAGTGCCACTTCGCGAACGACCGAAGCCAACAGCCCGAAGGTGGCCGACGCGCGTTGAAACACGCAGAACTTTTCGGTGGATGCCAGATCGATCCCTCCCTGGGCCGAAGTGGAGAAGGCTGCCGGGTGTCGGGTCATGAGTGAGGCTCCTCCCGCTGTCGCTCGTTCGCATCGACGACGGTCACCTGCTGCGTGCGAAGCTGCTCCGACAATCTCCGTTTCAGATTTTCCAATCGAGTCCGGGACGCATCGATCGAGTCCTGAGGTCCGCCACGAGTGTTTTCCGCTGCGACCGTTGTCGGTTCGCGATTCACGCGATTGGCAGAAGCCGATGCAGGTTGCGTGTTGGAAGGCACGTTCTTGGGCAACTCCGTCGGTCGCGATGCAACCGGCTTGGTCACTTTTTCATCACGCGTCTTGGCTTGTAGCCCCGACACAATGCGATGAATCTCCTGCACCGTCTGTTCGAGAAAACTGCGGATCTCCTCGCGCCAACCGGTCAGAACTCCGGATTCTGCGGAAGCGATGCTGCCCAATCGAGTTGTCTTCTGGGAATTCGCCATTCAAGGTTCCTCTTTCGGAATCACACGGAGACTTCCGAAGGACTGGGGTCGGACGATGCATTCAACGGAAGCAGTTCATTGACGGTCTCAAGAAGTCTCTGATCACAGACCGGCTTCTGTAAGTAAGCGCCGAGTTCGTGTCCGAGCAGCTCCAGTGCGTGTGACTCGAGAGTCGTCAAGAAGATGATCGGCAAGTCACTCCACGGTTTTCCCATCCGCTTGAGTTCCTGACAGACGCCATAGCCGTCCAGAAAAGGCATGCAGATGTCGAGGATTGCCAGTTGCGGGTGCTCCGATTTCGCCGCTTCAATCGCCTGAACGCCATCCGCTGCCGTGACCACGTCGTAGCCTGCCTGGCAGAGCGTCCGTTGCAGGACTGTGCGTATGGAATTGCTGTCGTCGACGACGAGTATCTTCGGTGCTGACATGACAGAGCCTTCTTCTGGGAATACTACGCGGGCATCCGGGATCTACACCGGGGTCGAATGGAGCTGTATGCAGTCTGGTATGAACTATACGTCACGTAGATTGCCCGGGCGTTGAAATGGCCGAACGGCGATCGGAGCGCAACTTCGAACCCTGCATGGCTGAATGACGTTGCATTTTGTCAACGCGGATTCGATCGAATCGCTCCCCAAAACGCACATCATGAAGTCGTGCGATCGTGAGAAGCCTTCTTGTCCCGGCGCACTCCAGGTTGTCCCGGCGCACTCCGGGCCGACCGTCGTCCAACGAAGGTCACGCTTCACGTGGGCGAAACGTATGGTAGGCTTGCTCTCGTAGAGACTACGCACGCCCGCCGTTCGGCGATGACGCGACCTGTCGGTCAGCTGCAGATAGACGTACTTCACCTTAGTTCGACATCCAACTGCAGGGGCAACACCCGTGAAATCCGACATCGATCGCTTGTTGAGGGAGCGACAGGCAACCATTCTGCGCGAGCGGCGCAGTATCGAACGACAACCATTCGTTCGCCCCGTCGCCATCGTTTCTCACCGCAACGGAGACACGGAAGTTCATGGCTTCTCGAAAGACATGTCTCCTCATGGGATCGCGGTAATCAGTCAGAACGACTGGCACTCAGGGACGCTCGCCACGCTGTCCATCCACAGTCTGTTCGGAGCTCAAGTGAAGGTCCGGGCCGAGGCACGCTGGTCAGAACCCTACGGCGAGGGCTGGCACATCACCGGATGGCACTTCGTCGATCCGACCTGAGCAGGATTTGATACTGTCTTGGCCGCGGAACCGGCAAACGCCTGGAATCCAGTCTGCCCCCTTGGCCAAATGTACCGCTTCCGTTTTTAATGAGGTTCGGAACCGCTGCGTGCCACGCCGATTCTGTCGGGCGGTGCGTCGCCGCCAGCACGAACGATCGGTAAACTTCGTTCCGATTGCCGGAAGGACGGCCCAATTCCGTTCGTCCGCGACCGGTCGTCTCGCACGCAGCGTCTGGTTTTCAAGTTAAGGCGCAGAGTCCCTGTCACCGATGTCGACCATTCCCCGCTACCTGTTGCTCCAAATCCGTAACGAAGATGATCCCATCCGACAGCAGGAAGTCGAATGCTTCCTTCGCCGGCTTGCGTGCGTCCCCGGTCAACTTGAGATCCATGATCTGCTTCGCGGCGCGCCTTCGGCTGCCCTTTGGCGTCGGTCCGCGGTTGTGCTGCTGGGAGGCAGTGGCCATTACTCGGCCACGGACAACAATTGGTGGCTCGATGAAACGCTCGACCTATTGCGCACACTGCACGAGAAATCGCATCCCGTGTTCGCGTCATGCTGGGGTTTTCAAGCAATGGCGCGGGCGCTGGGGGGTGTCGTCCAGCGTGATCCCAAGCGGGCGGAACTCGGGACCCTGTCCGTGTCCCTGACCCCGGAAGGAATCGAAGATCCGCTGTTCGGTCCGTTGGGGCCGCAGTTCGTCGCCCACATGGGACATGAAGATAGCGTCGTCCGGCTGCCAGCCGACGCTCGACCGCTGGCCTTTTCCGAGCGCGCCGAACATCAGGCGTTTTGCTTCCCGGGAAAACCAATCTATTGCACGCAATTCCATCCCGAATTAGATCGGACGAGTTTTCTCGGGCGCGTCGAGGCCTACCCCGAATATATCCACCGAATCGCTGGAATTCCGATGTCGGTCTTCAAACAGCAGTGCGTCGAGACCCCGGAGGCCAACACCCTGCTCCCGAGATTCCTCCAGCACGTTGTGCAGAATTGGTGAAGGCGGTTTCGCAACTGTCTTACGAGGGCAACCACAGGTCAATCGGTCGCTTCGCATCGGTGGATAGCGGAAGAGTGACTTTCGCGCCGGTCCGCGCGGACTGATACACGGCAAACAGCGCCTCGAGTACCGCTCGACCATCCTCCCCCGTGACGCTGGCTGGTTGATTCCGTCGAACGGCATCCACGAAATGGGCCATCTCCTGATGAAACCCGTAGTTCCACTCCTCTTCATAGATCGTGAAAGTCCAACCGGTCGTCACTCCCGCCTTCTCCACTGCGTAATCGTATCCCACAGCGCTGTAGGTCTCGATCGCGTTGCCGTGTAACAGGTCCGCGTAGGCCACTCCCATCGAACCATGAACCTCTGCACGATCATCCATGCCGCCGTGCTTAGTCCAGCTCTCTTCGGCGAGCCCCACACACCCACCTTCGAATTCGACAATGATCAATGCGTTGTCATCGCCTCGCGTCTTCTCGTGGTGCACCTGGCGGGAAAGTTGGGCGTAGACCGACTTAATGGGCGGGCGGCCTAACATCCAGCGGAAGAACTCGATCGCGTGACATCCCATATCCATTGCGACGCCCCCGCCGCTACGTTCGACGTCCCAAAAATGATCCGCATGGGGCCCATCGTGTTTTTCACTCTGTTTCAGCAGGGTCGGAGTTCCCAGAGCACCGGAATCGAGTAACTGCTTTAACCGCACATATTTCGGCGCAAAACAGAGTTCCTCGGCATACATCAACTGAACTCCGGCGCGGCGGCAGGCCTGAATCATTCGATCGGCGTCCGCGAGATTCAAGCAGAGCGGTTTCTCACAAACAACGTGTTTTCCTGCGTCGGCAGCGGCCAGCGTGATCTCGCAGTGAACATGATTCGGAGCCCCGATGACCACCAGATTGACCGAATCGAGCTCAAGCATCCGACGATAATCGGTGAAGTGGTGGGGAATGTCGAACTGGGCAGCAAACTGCTCCGCATGGCCGGCAGTCGGCGAGGCGACGGCCAACAGTTCCGCATGCGGACACGCTTGGACGGACCGCGCATGAATCGTGGACACGAACTGGGAGCCCACAAGGCCCACACCGACTCGATCTACCATGATTTTGCATACCCTCCATCCGCAACCTCGGAACGAACCATCTTACAGAGGAAAAAACCATCCATGGCCGGCTGAGGGAGAACGCGACGTGCGACTCGCAATTCAGGCGTCAACTCCTTTCCGCGCCATTGGGTCAAGGCGGGAACGACGAGCTCAATCGGCAACGGGATTTCCTGGATCGTGAATTCATCAGGAAACCGCCGGCACTGCGAATCGACGACCATCTCGTTTTCCTCGGGGGCAAACGAACATGTGCAGTACACCAATGTACCGCCCGGACGCACGGCTTGCATCGCGGCCCGCAACAGTCCCTGCTGTTTGCGCGCCTGTTCACGAATCTTTCGCAGGCTCCAATACTGCCACGTGTCGGGTTGATCCAGACGGAATCGACCCTCGGATGAACAAGGAGCATCGAGCAACACGCGGTCGAATCGCTGCGGCGTCTTACGGCCGACGCTGCGGCCATCTGTCAGGTACGTGCGTACGATTTTCGCCTGACCTCGCCGCAGGTTTTCGCGCAACCGATAGTAACGTCCCCGAATCACCTCCACTGCCGAAATCTGTCCTTGGTTCTTCATCCGTGCCGCGATGTGCAGAGTCTTCCCACCGGGAGCCGCGGCGAGATCCAGAATCGTCTCTCCGGGCTGGGGGTCCAGCAAAAGGATGGGCAGCAAACTGGAAAGACTCTGGATGTAAATCCGGCCTTCCGTAACCGCCGCGCAGTGCACGAGCGTTTCGCGGTCGGACCCCGGCAGCTGAAACGCCTCTGGGCACCAGGGCACAGGTGCAGGATGCAGATCGTACTGCGCCAATTCCTGCAAAGCTTCTGGAATGGACGTCACGAGCGTATTCACGCGAAAGCTCGTTGTGCGCGGTGCACCCAATCCAGCCAGACAGCGGTCGAACAGCTCCCCCGGCAAGATCTGACGAAGTCGCTCCAGAAACTCGGACGGAAGACTGATTGGAGACTCGGTCATTTTCCCTTTACCTGCCCGCCACGACGGACATCACCGCGACGCCGGGATGCCATGTCCGGATGTCTTCATTCTGGGGAATGACGAACCGATTCGTCCAGGGCAGCTTGACCCGCCGGTTGATTGCCCGTTAAAAGAGAAGCTCGATCCGTGTCACCCAAGGAGCTTCACGATGATCCGACTGCATGACTTGTGGCGTATTCTCTTTCTTTGCCTGACCGTCAATGTGAATGGTCTGCTGGCTCAACAGGAAAGCGTCAAACCGGGTATCAACAATACGTTCGAGAGTCCTGATGTGGATCAGTTCGTGGGTCGATTCGAGCGAGATGGGCGCGAACCCTACGATCGTCGAGAACGGATTCTGGAGGCATGCCAATTGCGTCCAGGAATGGTCGTCGCGGATGTGGGCGCCGGCACGGGGTTGTTTGCGCGACTGTTCGCTGACCGCGTCGGCGCGGACGGACAAGTCTTTGCCGTCGACATTTCCGATGAATTCGTTGAGCACGTACGCCGAAGCTGCGAGGAAGCAGGGATCGCCAACGTATCGCCGCTCATCTGTGATCCCGATAACGTCCGATTGCCCCCGGCTTCGGTTGACCTCGTGTTTATCTGCGACACCTATCACCATTTCGAGTTTCCCCAAAAGACGATGCAATCCATCCACCGCGCTTTACGGCCGGGTGGCACGGTACTGCTGATCGATTTCCGTCGAATCGAAGGAACAAGCTCGGAATGGGTTCTGAACCACGTGCGAGCTGGACAAGAGGAAGTCACGGAGGAGATCAAGGCATGCGGTTTCGAATGGGTTGAATCGCTGGACCTGCTGGAGGAAAACTACGTGGTCCGCTTCCGTAAGCCGTAAAGCGATCGGCAGATGAAAATCTAGAATCCGGCGGTCGCCCAAAATGTCGATTGATCGTGGAACGATCGGATCTTCAACCGCGTCCAAGCCCTGCAGGACCAGGAACGAGGGCAGCCGGCAGACGAACTGGGGCTCCCATTTCGCTCTCTGCCCTGAGTATCTGCACCATCGATCACCTTGAAACGAATCAGCCAGGAGGTACCAGACAATGCGTCCGTTGATGATCTTGTTTTGCCTTGCTGCAATGCTCATGGGCTCGAACTGTCCCGCGGATACTCAGCAGCCCACGATCGTTGTCAGCGGACAGGGTAAGGCCACGGCCCCACCGGACATGGCGACCATTCAAACCGGTGTCGTCACACAGGCGGCGACCGCGCAGCAAGCTTTGCAGGCCAATAACCAGGCAATGGAACAACTGCTCTCGGTGCTGAAACAGAACCAAATTGCGGATAAAGATGTCCAGACCTCCCAGATCGACCTGAGTCCGCAGTACAAGACCGACGAGCGCGGGCGGGATCCGCAGATTGTTGGATACCGAGCATCGAATCAGGTGCGAGTTCGCGTGCGAAACCTGCCGCGTCTGGGACAGGTCCTCGACGCGCTGGTTGACGCCGGAAGTAATCAACTCAACGGAATCAGTTTTGGCATTGATGATCCGACGGGAGTGCTCAATCAGGCACGGAATCGGGCGATTGCGGATGCCCGCAGCCGTGCGGAACTCTATGCACAAGCTGCCGGCGTGCGAGTGGGAAAAGTGATCAGTATCAGCGAACAGTCGGCCCCGGGCCCCACTCCTTACCCAGCCCGCGCAATGATGGCCGAGGCCGCGGTCCCGGTGGCGGCTGGCGAGCAGGAATTGAGTGCCACGGTCCAAATGGTCTTCGAGCTGCAAGCGGATTAAGAGCGGTTTCAAAATTGGGAGGGCGGAGCTCCTGCCGAGCCGTGAATCGTCCGGAGACCTGCGGCTCGGCAGAAGCCTCGCCCTCCCGAATCACGCGGTTTTCAAAATGCGTTCGAAGCCGTGAAGCACATGGGAGAACGCGTTTGGCGGGGCGGCCTGGCCAGAGTACCGCCGCGCACTACGATCCGTCGGGTTCGGAAGACGAACTCGCATCTCGCAGTTCATCGACATCGCGCCGCAACTGTTCGATTAACTGCCGCAGTTCATCGTGCTCACGACGATACTGCTGGAACCAGTCATCCTCCGGACGCTGCAACCGGGGCAACACTCGTTCTACCGGTTCGGAAGGTATGGGGATCCACTCCCGCACGCCTTCCTCAACGCCGCTCTCGGTCGAATCCGAACGGAAGATCAACTCGCGCTCACCTCGCTGGGCCGGCTTGACGCTCACCGTTTGGGGCTGACCAGCACGGATCAGACTCAACTTCAATTCACGTTCTTCGGTGCCTGCCTGCTGTACGGCTTGTACCAGATCCGCATGCTGCGTGATGGGATCATCATCGACCGCGGTGAGCACATCGTACGGCTGCAGGACCGCGGCCGCAGGCGAGTCGGCGGCGATCCCTTCGACGAGCAGCCCGACGGCCGGATCGAGCTTGAGGTGGGAGCGGAGCGCCTCACCTACCGGTTGCAGTGAAACACCCAGGTAGAACGGATTGTTGACCAATCCCGCCATCACGCGGACCCGGGCAGGCGTGCGCATCTGCGGATCGAAGAATGTCGGAGGCGGATAGGGAGCCGGAGCCCGCATTCGTTCTCGCCATTTCAAGGGTCCCGGCTGCATTTCGTCGGGAAGCTGCCTGATGACCGGATCGCGAGCGCGTCGCTCCTGCGAAGGCACTTCGCGCAGTTCGAGCAGGCCACTGGGCCCATCGGTGCCATCGGCGTCAAGTTCCCGATCCGGCAACGCATTCGGTGGATCCGTTGGCGGATCGCCCGGGTCGACCTGCGTTTCAGGTACGGGCGCGTCCGAAACAATGGTCCCGTCATCCTGCCCGATCGCGGGACGCCAGACGGGCACGACAAGCCCGCTCATCGTGATTAACACGCATGCAATTCCACCTCGCATTGTTCCGCCTCCATTTCCCACCTGCGCTGCAAAGGAACAGGAACACACCAAGACGCTGCAACACCATGCCGTCCCGGTGAGACTCCAACGACGCCAAAAATCGCCGTGATTCTGTCGCTGCCGGGGAAAACCTGTGGGCGCCGGCTCGGGTCCCATTGACAGCTTGGAGTACAATGTGGACTGTCATTCGCTCGTTGAGCAGACTCCGATGGGTTCCTCGCGGCCTGGATTCCCCAGCAGTCAATGCCGTGCAACCAGGCATGCGACTCCCACTGATCGTCCTGGCCCCAAGCCGCTTCGGCCCAAAAATGACCATGTTGTTCTTTATTGTCGCCGGAGGAAGCTCGCAGGCAAGTTATTGACGGCGGCGCAGCCAGTGAACCCGACGACCGACGGGAGTCCGGCATTTGCCAGTTTCGCGCGGCTTTTTGAGGACCTTGGACCGCGCCGCAGTGAATTGAAGGAACAGAAGGGCTTCGAAGATGAAACGCGATCGCAGGCGGAACTTCCGCTTTGGTCAATGGCAGCTCCTCGAAGAACGCCGCATGCTAGCGGGAGATTTGGAGTTGCTGCCCCTCGCGGAACCCGCGAATCCGCCCGTGGCGGAAGCTCAGGAAGCGATTCAACTTCGGATGCTCGTCCGAGACACCTACCTGCCGGGGGTGCCGATCCTCGTCCGAGTTCAGCTGGAAAAGTCGGACCGGGTCGATCGGGAAATCTGGGACGCGTCCGCCGCGCTCAGCAGCGACAATCCGGCGGTCTCGCTTTCCACCAGCGAATTATCGCTCGTCAACGGCATGGGAAGCGTGCTGGTCACGGTAGACGGCAACCAACCCTTCTCGCTGATCGCGGATTGGAACGGCGTTCAGGTCACGCGACAATTGGACCCGCTGATCGATCCACCCATCCAGGAATTGTCGGGAACACTGACCGGCGACGCGACGACGGTCAGCGGCGTTGTGCACGTCACCGGTGATCTGACGGTTCCGGAAGACCATCTCTTGGAGCTTGCGCCCGGCACAATCCTGCTGGTGGATGGCGTGCCCCAAACGCCCCAGTCACAACTGGGTACACAAATTATTGTCCGGGGCACTCTGAATGCGATCGGAACGGAAGAATCGCCGATTACGATCACCGCAAGCGATCCACAACGGCCTTGGAGTGAACTGGACGTTCAGGGAGGAAGCGTCGCGCTTGAGTATGTGGAAATCACTCGGGCCGGTACGTCGCCACGAGGCGGTCACACGAATTCGGGACCGGCTCTGCGCCTGCGCGATAACGGGTCCTTGAATATGAGTCACAGCAGTGTCACAGATATCCAGGGCAAGATCATGCAGGCGACATCGGGCACTGCCGTGATGACGGACGTACTCCTGTCGCGCGCGGTCATGGGGCCGGAGATTGAGGATACTGCGCTGGAGTTTCGCGACAGTTGGATCGTCGAAATGGCTGGCGTCTATCATCACAACGGCACCGTGGACGATAACGATGGGATCTATCTCCATCGGCAGCAGGCGGGCCAGGAGATCCATTTGGCGGGGGGCGTAATTGCGTACGTTCAAGATGACGCGATCGACACACTTGGCTCGGACGTCCTGATCGAAGACTTCTACGTGCGGAATGCGGACGACAAGGCCGTCAGCGTCTTTAACGGCGAGGTCACGATTGCTCAGTGCTTGTTCACCGATGCCGATATCGGTGTCGAGACCAAGGGTTCGGGAGCTTCGCGCCCTCGAACGAACATCGATCGTACAACGATAGCAAATACCAAGCTGGGGATTAGTGCGCGGGATAAGGATGCACCGGATCCCGATGTCGTAATTACCTACAACATCACGAACAGTATCATCCACGTACGCAGTGGAGGAGATCCGGTCCGCACGGATTACGATCCGGTCGATCTGCACATCAACTACACTTCCCTCGCCGAGCCCTGGGATTACGCCGGCAGTGGCGACGGCAACCTGGATGCCCAACCGCTGTTCGTCGATCTAGCAGCGAATAACTACCACCTCGATCCCTCGTCGCCGGCAATTGACGCGGGTGACCCAGCGGCTCCCAGCGATCCCGATGGAACGCGGTCCGATCTGGGCTACTTTCCATTCTGGCAACAACCGGGTGATTTCAATCGCGACGGAAGAGTCGACGCCAGCGACATTGACTTACTGGCACAGTCCATTCGCGAATCCACCACAACTCCGGCGATGGATCTGGATCGGAGTGGCCAGGTCGACTGGCAGGATTTCGATTATCTGATCGGTGAGATCCTGCAGACCTCGGCGGGTGATGCCAATCTCGACCAGTTCTTCGACACGGATGACCTGGTGCTCGTCTTACAGGCGGGCGAGTATGAGGATCCGGTGGTCGGCAATTCCGGTTGGGCCAGCGGTGATTGGAACGGGGACGGAGATTTCACGACGAATGACCTCGTGCTCGCACTCCAAACAGGCCGCTACGAACAAGACTCGACAATCGCGGCCCGCTCGATCCGCGCGTCGGATCTGTGCGCCGCATTCGATGCGGTATGGCACCAATACAGCGGAACGCGACGAGCTCCCTGTGCCATGGTACCCTGACAACTCGAGCGAAAGGGACCCTTGATCTCGAACATGACGCGAACGATCCAAATCCTCGTTTAACCGCGCGGGCATCGCCCCGCGCGTAGGGAGAAATCCTCCGCGGCCCGCTGGGCACGCGGTGAAACGAAAGGTCCGAGATGCCGAAGTTATTTCTGAGTCATCTCCCAGGGTGGCTTGGGCAAACTGGTCCCGATTGGCTTTGATCTGCGGACAACTTAATTCGCGAAGCAGGAAATCATCAGATGTGGGTCACCCACGGTTTGATCGTTCTGGCCGTTTGTGCAGCCCCAGAGGAAAATCTACCGCTCGTCCGATTCGTGGAACCACCGGGAATCAGTCGCGTGCTCGATTTGAGCCAACAGGGCCTGATGCTGATGGAGCGGGAAATTGTCGAGCCAACGTCCGCTCTGTCACCGGTCCCGATGCTGCGCAAGGACGACCTGCAGCAATCGTTGTCGATCCCCAAGAGCTTCACGCACCGAGAAGTCTATCGCTTGAGCGAAAACGGTTGGGCGGTTGGCTTTGCCACGCGTCCGATGGGACATCCGCAGGGAAACCAGCAGGCATGCATCTGGGAATTCTCGAGCGGACGAGTTGTCCTGTTGGAGCTGCCCGATGGATTTCGAGGCTCGTGCGCATTCGATATTGATGCGAGTGCGTCGACGGTCAGCGGTTATCTGACCGGTCGAGATCCGCCTCGCCTTTTGCCATGCCTGTGGCAACGGGACGAGGAGCAATGGAAATGCGTTCTTCTGTCTGCTCCCGAACCATTCAATCCGCTGCTCACGTCCGCTCACACGGTCATCAGCGATGACGGAAACTACGCGGCAGCGAGTCTCGCGGTGGAAATCGTCGAAGCCCCCATCCCCCAATACCTGAACCACTTGTTCACCTGGAAGCGCAGCGACGACGGCAGTTGGGAGCGTCGGAAATTGGCTGAGCGGGCAGTTCATCTGGCGAATATCAATGACCAGGGAATGGCTGTCGGTCGAATCACGGTCCGCGGAAAGAGACAGGCATATCTGTTCATTCCGGACGAAGGAGAACAGATCTTGACGCCTTTGCCGGGAGACTCATCCTGTCAGGCAACCGACGTAAATAATCACGGCACGGTCGTCGGCTGGAGTGATGACCCGCCCGGACCAGAAGGCGGAACCCAGGCGTTCCTCTGGCGCGACGGTCAACAGGTTCCGTTGCCGCTCCCGCGCGAAGCGATCTTTAGCAGCGCGCTGACGATTACGGATGACGAGCAGGTTGGTGGATGGCTTTATTGGCAGGATTCCAGCGAAGACCCCGGACAGAATTGCAGTTTTCTCCTGCAACTGAAATCGCTGAACGACACGCATGCCGATCAAACCGATGAAAATACCGGGCGCTGACTCCTCGCGGATATCGATGGACAACCACCGTGCGGCTCTGGTTTTCATCGTATGCTTGCCTGGTGCGCAGATTCCCTCTTCTTCGGCATCGGGGGATCCGTGTGTCGTGGCGAATACAAAAGGTGTTTAACGCGAAATCCAGGGAGAACCTTTCCGGCATGACAAGGCGTTCAGACCAGATGCTTCGATGGGTCCTCCGCGTGGTGGGCACGGCCGCCTTGCTGGCATTGCCCTGTGCCTTGATGCCGTTCGGATGGATGGACACAACGCATCAGTGGCTCGGACTGGGTCCCCTACCTGCCAATCCGATCGTCTCCTACCTGGCTCGTTCGACATCACTCTTTTATGCGCTCCTGGGCGGCCTGATGTGGTTGGTCTCGTTTGACCTGCCGCGACATCGAATCGTGCTCGATTTCTTGGGCTGCGCCATGTTGGCTTTTGGCCTGATTCTGTTGTGGATCGATTTTCAGGCAGGACTGCCACTCTGGTGGACGCTGTACGAGGGACCTTGGGACGCCGCCATTGGAATTGCCATTCTGGTGCTGAATCGCCCGAGACCCTCCGGGTCCGTTCACTGAGCCGCGTGCCGAGCTTCAGTCACATTCTCTCCGCGGCCCTCTGCGGAGAGAAAGAGTGAACGGCTTGAATACGAAGACAGGGTCGGGCGCGGCGATTCTAGGGGCGGTCTTTCGACCAGATGATCGCGCGACGGAGGATCTCACGATACTCCGGCACATCCCAACTCTGGGGACCGTGCCCCGGCATCAAATAGACGATGCGGCTCTTGCCGAACGATTTGACCCACATCTGTTCGGGGGTCGTCTGCTTTTGATCTGTCTTCAGCAGTACCTGCACATCATCGGCCACATAACATCGTTCGTACGTTTCTCCGCCGCCGATTTCCAAGAACGATCCAATCCCCTTGGTAATGGGATGCTCCAGCGCGACCGGCGTGTACTGTGTGCGATCCCAGTGGTGGTAATCCGAAGCTTCATAGTCGCGACCGTGTATCTTCGCGGAAGCAAACAGATAGCTGCCGCCGATGATTTCTCGATAGTCTTCCCAATTTCGATGCGAGCCGAGATTGTGGTGCAGCGAAACAAGTCCGATCCCGCGGTCTCGCAGCAATTCGACGAATGCCCGCCGTTGTTCGGGCGTCATCCCGTCCAGCATGTCGAAACGCACCAACACATCGTATTGATCGGCAAGGTCGGGCCCAAGCCGGTCGAAGGCCTGCGGCAATTCCATTCGGTCGTACTGAATTCCCTCCATCGAGTCGAACATCGACCAGAAGGCTGCCTCTTCGAAATCGTGACCGCCGTAAGTAATCAACACGCGAACCGGTTGGTCTCTATCCGAATCCCCGCCGGACGCCGTTTCCGCCGCGTGAACGACCTGCGCCGACGCAAACCCGAGTAACACGGCGAAGAACAAACCGGCAATCATTCGTGTCCGATGCAGCATCATGATCCGTGCCTCCGATCGAAAATCAGTTTACTGGTGTTCAACGTCAATCGGTCTCTGATTATCACCGCTGCTCCACCGTTTGTCGACGCAGGTCATGCCCATTCAGCCCGCCGAGGCCCCCTTCGACAGACCCACCGCATGGGCTTAGACTAGAGCGCGTTCAAAACCTGTTCTTTTCGCGGGTTGGCTGGTGGCAGACGGGCCGCGTCAAGAATCGCTTCCGCGGCGAATCAAGTTCGGAGGACTCCCATGGATGAACCGCTACCCCGCTCGACGAAGAAGACCATGCAATTCGAGCACGGCACGGCGATTGGGATGAGCCATCGCTGGCACAAGGGGCAGTACTGTTCCATCCTCACCCGCGCCGGAATTGTCGGATGCGGCATCTACGACTTGGTCACCCCGGCGGAATTCGGACAAGCGATTGCAATCGCGAAAGGCACGCCAAGTCACCCTCTCGTGGAACCGGAGGACTTACTGAAGGCTCGGATCGTCGGCGTCACACCGAAAGCCGCCGAGTATGGCATTAAGGTCGGGATGACGGGCCAGGAAGCGGTCGAGCAGATGCTGCAGGCCCAAGTGAATGACTCCGCCTGAGACGCCCAAATCGGGCCGGATGGGTCAGACCATTCACGTCCGCGGAATCAGCGATTCCAGATCGGGGTGGCTTCGAGCAACCGTGTCGCCGATCGCCCCGGATCGCGCTACTTCCGACTCCCCGTTTTTTCTCGCACCGCCGTGTACCGCAGCAACCCGATGATCAGAAGGGCGACACCGAGCCAGCGGAGAACGACGGCGGTCGATTGACGAGATGCCTGCGCTCGTTCCAGTTGTTGGCGAGAGGCCTGATAGCGGCTCTGCGCGGCGGCGAGTTCGTCTGCGGCCCGTTGTTTTTCGGCGGCGTCCGACCTCTCGTCAACCTGAATCTCGGCGGACTCATGCGTCAATTGATGCAGATTGGCCGCTGCGGCCGAAAGCTCTTGGGCCTGGGTATCGTCCCAGACCCACTTGTCCTTGAACAGCTGCGGCCAAAGAAAGGAACTCAACAACAGAACGAAGCCGAGCGCGATGCAAACGATAGCCCCACGGATCCCCCAAACCATCAGCCCCCGGCTCCTCGCATCTGGTGTTCAAACCTTCTCGATCCGTTCCACCCGAGCCGGCGAGGGTCGCTCACCAAGGGAGGACGCAAACGCAAATTCGGCGATTCCGGGAGGACGATTTGAAACGAGCCTCTTGTCTTAGAGCCTCACCCAACCATCCTCAATTGCTGTTTGGCAGCGTATGACCATCGTTGATGCTGATCATGTAAGCCATCAATTCGGGGTCAATCTCGTTGACAAGAAACTGGACGTGCCCATCCATCGCGGCCGCCACCACACCGCCCGGATGCCGGCTTCGAGGTGCCGCCGAGAGATACTGCAACGAAGTTCCCCGGCGATACGTCAGGCATGGCATGTTGTCCAGTTGCGCGGCGGCGGGATCCGGACAATCGTATAACATATCCATGTTGTAACCATCGATGTTGTTCGGCAATTGCGCCGAATCCAACGTCAAGTCCCAAGCTTCAAAGCGCAGCGGACTGCGAAAATCGTGGTGGACATCCAGCGCCAGGACGCTCGACGCCGTCCAGGGCAACGCCCAAGCACCCCGCTGATCGCGCTCGTCGGCGCGCGTCCGAACCTCGGAAATCATCAGCGTCTTGCTTACGCCGTCCGTGACTTTGCGGAGTGACTGGCCTTGGCGCCGCTGCAGATCGTTGGACCAGGTACCGCCGCCGAGTGCCCCAGGCCACTCCATCAACAGATCAGTATGAAACGGACTGACGAACGCGGCGTAATTCCCTTTGGCAAACCGCACCGAGTTCGTGAGCCTTGGGTGCTCGAAATAGCGTGTCTCGGCCGACTCACTCGGACAATGATAACTGGCAACATGCTGCGCCTGTGGCTGATTGGGCTGATCAAGAATGCTGCGGTTCAGGTCGAACTGCTGGTACAGAACGTCCTCCTCCATCTGCGGAAGAATTAACACCGCCCAACCGATCATCTTCCCGGATTGCGGATCAAATCGTCCCGATGCCAGATCGTCTTGCGGGTTCTCGCCGACGATTCCGGCCGGCGGTAGTTTGCCGTGTGCCGCTTCGTAGTTGATCGTCGCCAGCGCAATTTGCTTCACATTGTTCATGCACTGAGCCCGCCGCGCAGCCTCCCGCGCGGAGTTCACGGCGGGAAGTAATAACGAAACAAGGATCGCGATGATCGCAATCACGACGAGCAACTCAACCAGCGTAAATCCCTGGGGACGAGTCGTCGACCGGAAGAACCCGCCTTGCGACAGCCGTTCAATCCGCCCCGACTGGGGTGCATCACTGAGCGCAACGGGTGCCGACCAACGCGACGGTTCTCCCCGCGGATCCGTTTTTCGGCTTGCGAACAGGCTCGGAGATTCTGCGTGCATAAAATCAGCAACTCAGGAACCAGCGTCCTGGCTCTTTGCCCAAGTAAAGTTGCATCGTACCCCATCCATCATAACGCCCCGCGCAATTCTGAAAATGGCTTGGTTCTGGCTGTTCGGCTCATCGTGGCACCACCGCCGAGCTCCCTAGCCCGATCTGTCTCAAGTCGGCACCTCCACCCAATGAGGTCGTGCAGTTTAGAAGTGTTGGTTTTGCCGGTGTTTATGGACAGGATTCACTCTCCCTCTGGGAGAGTCAGGCCGGCAGGCCTGGAGAGGGCGGAGTGCGCAACGCATTCGGCGGACGTTGCTCGTTCACCCAAGACCCTCCCCGGACGCTCCGCGTCCGACCCTCCCGCACGCGGGAGGATGAAGTAATTCCTTCCGAACCATCCAAACAATGAATTAGTAGACTGTGCGACCTCCAATGGCGGCTTGGGCCCGTTCACGAACGCG